>JAZDGU010000058.1:0-21360 GCA_043806595.1 Microcaldota archaeon | reverse complement strand
CTTGCCTTTCGTTTTCTGATAGTAGCGGCAGGTTTTGTTTTGGCAGACGGCATCAATGCGGGTTCTTGGACGGGCCATTTCATCACCGCACCAAGAACAACAAACTAGTATATAAGGCTATGTTAAGTCAGACAACACCGTTTTTTCGCATGGAGGCCCAGCGGAGAGTCCGAGGGGTGAGATGCATGAGGCCTAGGAAATCGCTGTACTTCAGCCTGCCGGGCGCAAAGGCGGGGCTGGACGTCAGCCTGTGGGACGGGAGCGAGAAGGACGGCAAATGGCTGCCCTCCAGCATATCCTTGAGGATACGCAGGGACGACGAGACCACCGCAGCGGCGTACTGCAAGCCAGGGGACGCGCTCAAGGTCGCCGCGGCGCTGCAGGGCTACGCGTTCGAGGCCCTCGAGGCGGATTCGGCGAGAAGGAGGGCGGCGGCGGATGCGCAAAAGCAGGCGGGGGCGCAGGAGCCAGCGGCCTAGGTCCCGTCGGGCGCGTCCTGCAGGCTGCGGTTGATTGCCGCCTGGGCGATGTGCCTGCCCCGGTTGCCGATGAGAGCGATGGAGTCAACGACCAGCCCGAGCTGGAATGGCGCGCTCCTTTCGGCCAGCTCCTTCTCCAGCGCCGCGCGCGACTCGAGCAGCGTCGAGTGCAGCTGGAGAACGGCGTTGGCGTCCTGCGAACTCCTGCAGAAGAATGACTTGAGGGCGAGCACCTGCAGGCTGTAGGCGAAATCGTTGAACTCTGCGACCTCGCCCCCGAACTTTCCTCCGGCAAGCGCATCGTCGGCGTTCCTCGAGGCGCTCACGATGTCGTCGCCTATGCGCTCGACGCTCGTCACCGCGTCCGCATAGAAGAGGCAGTCGAGCGGGGAAAGCGCCAGGGCGCGCATCAGCTGGGAATCGCAAATCGCGATGCCTACCTGCCGCAGGATGAGAAACCGGATGCGGTCTATCTCTGAGTCGCGCGTGGCCGCGGCCTTGAGCGCGGCGGCGTCGCCGCCGATGAGGGATGCCGAGAGAGCCTCCTGCATCATGCAGGCAATCGAATGGGCCCGCCGAAGCCCCCGCTCGACGCTCATGCCGTCCGCGGAGAAGAAGTCCTGCACGACCATCCGGTCCGCCTGCTCCTCGACAATCTCGAGGCCGATGAGGCGCTTGGTCTCCCTCGCAATGGCCGAGTGCGCCGCGGCGGCCATCCTGCCTTCCGATTCGAACTCGAACACGGAAAAACCCGCAAGGTACTTGGCAATGAAGGCGCGCTGCATCTCAGCGACGGATGGGAAGCCGCCGACGTCAAAGCGGGCTGGCTTGCGCGGCCGCGCGCGCCCCGCGGAGACAGTGAGGGTCCCGTCGGCGTTCTCCGCGAGCGCAAGAAGCGAGCCCGGGACCACCTTGTAACGGCCGGCCCACTTCTTGGGCAAGGAAAGGGCTAGGGACGACTCTCCCGTACGCTGAACCTTGCGATACTCCTGCATTCGCGGAACGAACCCCGGGCCTATAGGATGGAACGCCATACAAATCCGCGCGCATTTAAATACCTTTTCCGGATCCGGCTTCCCCGAGTAAGGAGAGTCCTTGCGGAGGGCATAAAAGCCGAGCGCCGACAGTCATTGCAGCGCCTCACCAGCGCGCATACGGCCGTTTTCAAGGAAGGCAGGAGGGGAAAAACCAAATGAGCGCAGCCACGGCACTACACGCAATCCGTCCGCACATGCTTGCGGCACTAGTCATGTTCATGCTGATCGGGAGCATGATAGTGCAGCCGGACGAGAACGTCAGGATCCTTACGGTCATCCCCGTACTCGGGGCCTGCTTCGCATTCATGGTATTGTACGTACTCGAGGTTGACGCGATTGCCAAGGCCGCTCCGGTACCGCACCGCAACGACGCGCGCACAGAAATCCAGAGGATGGCAGGCGAGCTGGCGGGAATCAACGGGGTTCCGGTCCACGAACGGCATGCGCACCTGCGGGCCATAGAGTTCCCGGTGCAGCAGCCGAGGCTGGCCGACCAGGGCACGTACGACTACTGGCACGGCAGGAGCCACTAGGCGCCACGCCGGTGCCTACCAGCCGTAGATTCTCTCCAGCGCGCGCCCGAGCATGAGCTCGAGAAGCAGCGCCTCGTCCTCTGAAAGGAACGCGCTGATGGAGTTCACAGAGCCGTCGGCGGCCTGCTGGCCGACGCGGATCGAGAACCTGCCGGACTTGTCGTCCCTGGAGAACGACAGGGTGTTGTTGCGGGCGATTTCGCCAAGCGAATAGCCGCCCTTGCCCGGGTCGTGGAACAGCTCGATCGAGGGAACGCGGCGCTTGAGCACGAGCAGCAGCTTGCCGATGTCCGCCGCGGCGAGCTTGAAGGACAGCTTGTTCTGCCAGTCGAACTCGCGCTCGCCTTTCTGCCTAGAAAGCTCGAGGAAGACCGCTTCCTTTTGCGCGTTCAAGTCGAACTGCACTGCCGAGCCGCTCAACGACTTCGTGGCCTTGTAGAACACGAGCTTCTTCGAGTATTGCTTCTTTTCTCCGACATTTTCCGCCATGGCTATGCACCTCCCCCGGGTTTATTGTGCCGGAACGAGTAGTTTAGCCTTTGCCAGGAGCGTTTCCGCTGCGCGCCCGGCGCTCTCGCGCGGGATGGCGAGGCCGGCGACGAGCTCGTGGCCGCCGCCGCTGCCCCCGAACTCGCTCGCGACCTGCGTCGCGATTTTGCCGCAGTTTATCGCAGCGACGGCGGGGTTGCGGTTGCGCATGAACGACATCTTGCCGCTCGCGGTGTTGAGGGCGACGGCCACGTCGGCGCCGAGGGATACCAGCGACTCCGCGGCATGGTGCTCGTGCGTGCGCACGGAAGAATATGCGAGCACGGCGTCGCCCCTGCGCTCGACGACGGCGTCCTGCAATGCCGCTATGGACTGGACGCGCTCGAAGGCGCCGTCCTCGACGTCCAAAATCGGGAGCATCTCCCGGAAATCGAGGGGAGTAATCCCCAGCAGAATCGAGAGGGACTCTATGGTGCGGCTCGTGGCGCTCTTGAGGAGCGCGGTGTCGGAGACGACGCCGAGGGCGAGAAGGCTCGCCTGCCTCTCCGTCGGCGTCCTCCCGAGTGCGTCGGCGACGTCGAGCACGATCTCGGAGCAGCTCGTCCTTGAGTCGTCGACGTAGTGCGGGCATTCGAGAGGGTTGTTGTGGGAATGGTGGTCTATTGCCAGCAGGGAGCCGGGGAAGGACTCCAGCGCCGGCGCGAGGACGCCCAGCATCTGCGAGTTGCTCACGTCGACCATGACAATGCAATCCCAGCGGTTGAGCCCCTGCAAGTCGCCGCCGAACGGCTCGACCGAAACGCCGAGCCTTGCTGACACCCTCTTGGCCTGCGCGTTCTCGCGGTCGATGACGCGGACGTCGGCGCCGAGCAGCTCGGCGAGCACGACGCTCGAGGCCAGCGCGTCCACGTCCTCCAGCGAGTGGCCGGTTACGACCGTGCGGCCCTTGAGCCCGCGGAGCTCGGCAACCAAACCGTTAAAATCCAGCCGGCGCATGAAAGAATTATCGCCTACCGCTTAATAATCGTGTTGAACCGCAGATGGTCAAAATCCGCTCCGCGGCGCTCGAGAGCGCGCTGCTCGCCTGCAGGAACGTGCACCCGTACGAGTTCATCGGCCTTTTCCGGGAAAACGCAGGGGTGCTCGAGGAGCTCATCGTCGCGCCGCTCGCGGAATACGGGAGGGCGCACTCGTCCTTCTCGGACCTCCACCTGCCGACCGACCCGTCGCTCGCCGCAAGCATCCATTCCCACCCGAACGGCGTGCTGCTGCCCTCGCGCGCGGACCTTAAGTTCTTCGCGTGGCGCGGGAAATGGCATTTCATCGCCGGCGCGCCCTACGGCATGAGGGACGTCGCATGCTACGACGCGTCGGGAAAGCCGCAGCAGATCGAGGTAGACTGAATGCCAAACCCCCGCAAAATGCCCCTCCACCACCCCCTCTATTCGACGGTCGTGGTCGAGAACGAGGAAGGCGAGAGGGCGGGGTTCTCCATAGGCGAGCAGCACGCCTTCGCGGCGATACCGCGCGCGACCGCGGACCCGTTGCACGAGGAGAGCGCCTACGGGCTACTGCGCAACATCCTCGGCAGGTACGATGGCAGGTTCGTTTCCAGCATGGACGACTTCTCCTCACACCCGCTCGCCACCGGGCTGGTCTTCACGGACGAGAACGGCAGGCAGGAAGTGATAGGGAATAAAACGCACTTCGCCGTCGGAATATCTTTCGGCACTTGGGCGGCTTCGAGGAGGAGGGAAATCCTGCGGCTCCCCCTCAGGCACGTGAGCGACCCCCGGTCCACAAACGCCGCGAGGAGGGAGTGGGGGGAGAGGATGGCGCGGGTCAGGCAAGGAATCCTGCGGCTGATGCGCCACGAGCTGGGGGACTGGAAGATAGCGCGCGTCTATGTCACGCTGCCGCACGGCAGGGGCGCATCCGAGGAGAGCTGGCCAACCAAGGCCGAGGCCCGCACGCTATACGGGCACGACGGGGAACTGCGCGCCGTGAAGTTGGCAGGGGGAGTGCGCGCCTTCCGGAAATACTCGCACTCGGACACCGAGAAGACGAGGCACTACGTTCACCTCGAAGGGAACCGCCTGGAGCCCGTCGGGGCCGTAATCGATTTCGCTGAGCCCCAGCCGATATTCTACCTCGCGAACATCCTGCGGGGCATCCGATTCTTCAAGAGGCCCGCCGGAGGCTAGCGCCGGACTGCAAGGCGTTTCCTGACCGAAGGGCTCGAAAGCTCCCTCAAGGCGTCCGAGGCGATCCACTTCGCCGAGGGGGAATCAATGGCAGCAATCTTTCTGGCGGCGGCGATTGCGGCCCGGTTCAACCGCATATTCCGGCTCTTGCCAATCTGCCTAAGCGCCCAGTTCACCGCCTTCTTCACGAAGTTCCTGCCGTCGCACGACTCCCTGACAATGATGGGGAAGAACGGCATGAATTTCGCGTCCCCTGCCTTCTTGTCGTGCACCGCGAGAGCTGCCATGAGCACGAACCCCGCGCGCTTGACGAACTCCTCCTTCCTCGCGCTCCACTCGAGGGCCTTGTGATACGCCAGTGGCGTGCGGTCGAAGAGGCTGCTGCAGACCTGGTCGCAGACGTCCCAGGAGTCGAACTCCGCGGCCCACTCTTCCATCTGCGCCCCGCCGACCTGCGCGGGGTCGTCGATGAAGCCGGCGAGAAGCCTGGCCTCGTGGATGCCGGAATCCCAGAGCTCGAGCGCGAGCGCATGGTTCTTTCCGATTTCCGCGGCCATCCTTCGCAGGACGGGAATGCTCACTCCGAGTGTGTTTTCGGGGTTGATGCCGAAGCGCGCCATGCCCGCGACGTTCTTTGGGTTGCGCATGGATTTGAGCCTGCAGACTATCTCAACGACGGAATTTGGCAATTGCGGGGTTCGCCTATACGAAATATATCTGCAGGTGGGGGACGCCCCTGATTTTCTTTAAGCCGGCGGGGGTTATTTTCATACAATCCGAGGCGGCGGCGATGGTTTTCCTGCCGACGAGGTTGACGTTCTTCGCGCCCTCCAGCAGCACGGCAAGCTCCCCGGCGGTGACCTTGTCCCCCTCGTAAAAAGAACGGTATTTTTTCAGGTCGAGTATCATGCCGGCTTCCGAAAACACCCTGCCGAGGAGGTCTGCGTCGCACGCCGCGACTATCCTGCGCACGACGGGCCGCCCGGACTCCATTATCGTGCGCTCGTGCACCTTCGCATACACCGCATTTTCACCGCGTCACATTCAAAGAAGGGACTCGTAGAGGGATACGAGCTTCCGGACGGAGATGTTTATGTCGCGCTTGGCGACCTCCTCGACGGCCTTCGCGGAAAGCTCCTTCTGCCGTTCGGGGTTGTCCAGCAGCGTCTTCAGCTTGTCGTACATGTCAAGCGAGTTGCTGCACGCGATTCCTCCGCTGCCGACGACCTCCTTCAGGATGTCAAGGTCGCTGATGAGCACGGGCGTGCCGCACGCCATGGCCTCCTGCGCCACCAGCCCCTCGGTCTCCACGAGCGACGGCATAAGCAGGGCGAACGCGGCATTGTAGCAGTCCAGCAGGTCTTGCCGCGGCAGCCTCCCGTAGAAGAGGACGTTAGGAGGCGCGCCCTTCCTCAGCTCGGCCTCGAGCGTGCCCGCGCCGCTGATGATGAACTGCATCTGCGGAAGCCTTCTGGCGACCTCGACGACCCAGTGCGGCTGCTTGCTCGCGTCAAGGCGGCCGATGAACAGCGCGAAAGGCTCGGCTATGCCGTATTTCCTGCGGAAGCGCGAGCCGTCCGCGCTCGGGTAGTTGTCGAGGTTTATTCCGTTGGCGATGACCTCCACCTTCCGCTTGAGCCCGAGTTTGCGGAACATGTCCTTGCCCGCTGCTGTCTGGCAGACGACGCGGTCGAAGCTGTTGAGCAGCCAGATCTCGTACGCCCAGACCGCGTCCTCGAGGAACTTGGGCACGGGCGCGGACTTGAAGAAGAACTCGAGGAAGTGCCCTGCGACGAAGTGCGCGGTCACCACCTTCGGGACCTTGAACTGGGAGGCGAAAACGCCGAGGGAGTACTGCGAGTGCGCGTGCGCGACGTCGCACTTCACGGGCTTGACGGGCGGGACGACGACGTCGTAGCTCGGCAGCAGCGGGTCCTCGACGTAGTTGAGGGAGACCGTGGGGAAGGGGTATTCCTTCGTGACCCGTCCGGTGTAGAGGGTGACGTTGATTTTCTTTGAAAGCACGGGCAGGGTCTCCTGGAGGTACGTCGCCACTCCGTTGTTCTGCTCGAACGTGTCCGAGAACCACGCGACCTTCATGCACGCAGGAACGCCGAGGGCGGTTAAAAGGATTGCGGCGGCGCCGGGGAAAAGTTATTAACCGAATCCCTGCAGAAGGCAGGTAAGGGAAAAACGGTGGTTGGCATGATCAGGAGACCTGCTGAATCCGGGAAACCGGCGGAGTCGTACACGGTGTTCTACACCGGCGGCACGGGCAGGCTCGAAATCTCGGGCGACTCCGCGAGGCTGAGCATGGGGAAGGCGAGCGAGTTCGTCAGGAGCAACATCGTGTCCTTCGAGAAGACAGGGGACCTCTCGCTCAACCGCGTCGCCGTAGAGCTGAAATACTTCGACATGTTCGGGAACTCGGACGTGTTCGGCTTCGCGATGCACTCGAACGACTTCAGGGCCGCGAAGGCCAGCCTCGGCAAGTGAAGGGACGCATGGGAGTCTAAGGAAAACCAAGCGTTTTTATTCATAATCCGCCATCTGAGAACTTCCGTCTTTTCAAACGCAACCGGGGGATAGGGGTCCATGAGACAGGCAGTGCTTTTCGCTCTCGCGATTCTTGTAGCCGCGCAGGCGGCGTCCATGTACGCGCCGGCGGTGAACGCCGACGGCAAGGGCGGCCTCACGCTCGTCGAGGCGCGCGCCGTGCCGGGCAAGAACGAGATATTCGTGGCGGTCACGCCGCTCACCGGCGTCGACACGCAGCAGTCGGAGAAGCTCGCGGTCAAGATTGCCGCGGACGAGGCCGGCGTCGACCAGACGAAGTACGACGTGCTGTTCAAGATCAAGTCGGATGCGGAGATTGTCGACGGCCCTTCCGCGGGCGCCGCGATGGCGCTGCTCACATACTCCGAGTTCTCGAAGGCCAAGCTCCGCGCGGACCTCACGATTACGGGCACCATAGAGAGGGACGGCTCAATGGGGAAGGTGGGCGGCGTCTTCGAGAAGACTGTTGCAATCGTGGAAAGCCGCAAGTTCAAGGTATTCCTCGTGCCGAAGGGGCAGGCAATACAGAACGGCGTCGACCTCCGCGAATACGGCAGGAAGGAGGGGGTGCAGGTCGTCGAGGTGAAGGACATCGGCGAGGCGATAAAATTCGCCACTACCGAGGAGGGCACAGTGCTCGAGGTTAAGGAGGAGGTGCTGCCGCCGCTCGCGCTCGCGGAGTTTCCCGTCACGGAAACGGCCGAGCCCTTCCGCAGGATAGCGAAGGAGCAGGTCGACGAGGCCTCAAGGCTCGCTTCCGGGCTCAAGGACCAGAAGACGGCGATAGCGGTTGCCGCCCGCGAGGCCGTCGGCACGTCGCGTAAGATGTGGGAGAACGGGTACTGGTATTCGGCCGCGAACACTGCGTTCCTCACCACCGTCGCGCTCGAGGAGAACGGATTGCTCAACGCCTCGAAGGAGGAGATGGTGAAGCTCTTCAAGGACCTGGAGGCGGAGAGGGACGCGATAGCGTTCGCGGAGCCTACCGCGGAGAACGCGGAATGGCTCGCCGCCGCGAAGATGCGGTGGTACTGGGCGTCGCGCAGGCTCGGGGACGGCACGAGGAAGGCGCGCATGCTCCCCGCGGCCTTCGTCGTCGAGGACTACGCATTGGCAAAGTATTGGATCTTGGCGGCGAGGAAGATGAACGCCGTCGCGGAAAACATCGGGGGCAGGAAGATAAGCGAGCTCGCGTTCCGCGACGCCGCATCCGAACTGCTCGCCGAGGCGGACCAGAGGAACGACGACGGCATGCTCGAGGACGAGGACAGGGACAACCTCGAGTCAGCCAAGGAGGCGTTCCAGAACTCCGACTACCTGACCGCGGCTCTCAACGCCGAATTCGTGATGGCATTCTCCGACGCCAACGAGGAGACCGGCGGGATGACGTTCTCCGAGATGTTCGAGTACGTGTGCGATAACAGGACGACTGCGGAAGAGTGCGTGCCCAAGGACAGGCTCGAGACAACGTCCCCCTTCGCGGAGCTCTACGAGGCGCACGGGTATTATTACGTGCAGGAGGCCAACCGCACGCAGCAGAGCGAATACCTGGTGAACGCCGTCAAGATGCTGAGGCTGAGCGCGTACATCGAGGAGCTGTTCGCAAACGCCTCGAGCGCGCCCGAGGCGACGCCGAGGCCGAGCTACCGGCCGACGATCACCCCGGAGGCGTCCGCGCAGATTGTCGTGTCGGTTTCGGCGAGTGTACCTCAGCAGAATTCCGCAAGGGACATAGCGCTGCTCCTGCTTGCCGCGATAGTAGTGCTCATTGCCGTGCTCGCCTTCTCCGTCGGCAGGAGGATGACTTCAAGCCGGGAGCAGAGGGAGGACGACGCCAGAAGGAAGCTCGAAAGGCTGGACGAGCTGCTCGTCGAGGGGAGGATAAGCGAGCGCAACTACGACCGCCTTAGGGAGAAGTATTCCGCGCGCCCCGCCGGGAAGGAGGAGAAGCCCCCCGCGGAAGCACAAAAGGAGGCAGAGCCCGAGGCTCCGGAGGAGGAGCCGGCCGCAGAAGATAAGCCGGAGAAGAAACCTGCTTCAAGGTCCCGCGGCAGAAAGAGGAAGAAGAAGGCCTAGGATGAGTTGGTCGAATTGCCCGAAGGGCTGGCATCCGGACTGGCCGTCGGAACTGCTGACGGCGACGGGCTTGCATCGGACTCGTCTTCCGCTGGCGTTGGAGTCGGCGTGGCTTCCGGCGCGGGGATTACCTCCGACACCGAGGCGCTGAACGAGCCGATCTCCCCGAGAGTTATGAATACCGTCAAATCTAGGCCCAGCAAATCCCCTTCCTCCAAGCCTGCGGGTACTAGCATCTGCGTGCCCGTCTGGTTGCCGAAGGACGCGCCGAGCTCCTTCTCAAGAGAGGGGACGTCGGCCAATTCCACGGAAGCGGCGCGCTTTATGACGACGGGGACGCCGAAAAATTCCTCGAGGGCAGCAGCCGTGGCGTTCTCGTCGCTGGTGTTCGCGAGGAGCGAGAGCTTCGACACTGGGAAAACGGGGGTGGCATTCACGCCGAGCAGCAAAAGCGAGGACTTCGCGAGCGCCTCGTCCGAGAAGTTCCCCGCGACGAAGACCAGCGTCTCCGTCTCCCTCTGAGACACCGACTCCGCGAACGAGAGGTTCCCAAGCGCATCCGCGGTGTCGTTGTCCTGCAGCGGCAGTGAGAAGGAGGAGTCGGGGAAGTAGTTGAATTCCTCGATGCCCACGCCCAGCGCGGCCTCCACGGCTTCCTGGTCGACCTGCCGTTTTGCCCACGGGATGTCCGCGAAGGCTGCGGTCAACGGCTCGAGGGATGCGACCGTGCCCTGCGCCGGAATCGTCTTGACGGAGCTGATGGGGCTCTGCTGCTCCTGCACGAGCAGGCGCTCGAGGTCCCCTCCCACAAGCCTTACGAACATCGAGACCTCGATATGGTCGCCGGCGCGCGTGGTCGGGTTGACGAGGGCGAAGCACCTCCCGCTCTGGTCGGAGAGGCAGGAGAACGCCTGCGGGGGTAGGCTCTGCGAGGCGTTGTCCGTCTGCGAGGAGAACATGACCGAATCGTTGAACGAGAGGAAGGCGAACCTCATCACGGAAACGTCGCAAAGGTTGGCGAGAAGCCGGTTCAGGATGCGCGAGACCTCGAGCGCGTCGGTGCCGCGCACGAGCGAGACGTCGTATATGCCCCTCTCCGTGTCCGAGGTCACGCCGGTCACGTTCGGCGCGCCCAGCATCAGGGCGTATGCGGAGGAGGAGTTGCAGCGAACCAGCAGCTCGTCTCCGAGGCCCGCGACACCCGCCATCGCGAGCGCGTTGCCGTTGAACTCCGCCTGCGGAGCCGCGGTGATGACGGGCGGGGTAGGGGTAGGCTGGTCGTTGCCCTGGCCGCTTTGGTTGACGCCGATGAAGATTATTTCGGCGACGAACAGCACTATCATCGCGATCGTGAACCAGCGCAGTATCGTTGATCTTTTCATTCCAGGCGTCCCCTCGAATAAAGGTTTAAATTGATTGGGTTGCAAGAGTTAATCCCTGAATTCGTTTAAAACGCTTTTGCTTTGGTGAGGGGGTAGGCCATGTTCGACGAAAAGGATTTCCTGAAGGTGGAGTTCTCGGTGCGCGGAAAGGACGGCGCCCTCATAGACTCGACCGACGCCGAGGAGGCGAGGAAGGCCGGCATATATGACGAGAACAAGCGCTACGGCGAATCCCTCGTCATGCTCCAGGACCCGCGGTTCATACAGGGCTTCAAGAACGCCCTCCTGAACGCCGAGATCGGGAAGAAGCTGCAGGCGAACCTGAAGCCCGCCGAGGCATTCGGAGAGCGCGACGAGTCCCTCGTCAAGCTGCTGCCGCTCCAGAAGTTCCGCGAGCAGGGCATCGACCCGGTGCCCGGCCTGCAGGTCGCCCTCGACGACTTCCGCGGGAGGGTGCAGAGCGTGAGCGGCGGCAGGGTCCGGGTGGACCTCAACCACGAGCTCGCAGGCAGGGAGGTGTCCTACGAGTTCACGGTCAAGAAGAGGATTACTGAAGCGGCCGAGAAGGCGGGCGCGCTCGCGGACGAAGTATTCCAAGGGGGCCTGACGGTCACGCTCAAGGACGGCGTCGCGGAGACGAGGGCGGGCATGCCCGCGCTCTCGAAGAAGGGCTACGGCGACCGCAAGGTTCTCCTCCTGCAGAACGCGATGCTTTATATTCCTGAAATCACAAAGTTCGTCTGGACCGAAGAGTTCGAGAGGACTTGACGGCCCACGGGGGAAAGGGGGTTTCCATGGCCAGCAGGGAAGTCGCAGTCTTCGTCGCAATCCTCGCGTTCCTCGCCGTCCTCGTCTACGCCGTCTCCGCCAAGCTGATGAACCCGTTCCTCGTGATACTCGGAATAGCCGTGCTCGTGGCGCTCGCATACCTCTCGCCGCGCATCAAGGAATTCAAGGAATACGAGCGGGGCGTGATGTTCCGCTTCGGCCGGTTCCACAAGGTCGCCGGGCCTGGCTGGGTCGTGCTCTTTCCGGCATTCGAGAGCTTCACGCCCGTCGACCTCCGCACCAAGACAATCGACACCGGAAGGCAGCAGGTCACCACGAAGGACAACATCACGCTCACCATCGACGCGGTCAGCTACATCAAGATAGTCAACCCCAAGCGCGCGGTTCTCGAGGTCAAGGACCTCGAGGCGTCGATAACCAAGGTGCTCGAGGCCGAAATCAGGAGCATCTCCGGCCGCACGACGCTCAAGGAACTCATCGAGGAGGCGGTGACGATAAACTCGCAGCTCGTGATAATACTCAAGAGGCTCGAGGACGAGTGGGGCTTCCAGGTGATCAAGGCCGAGATAGAGTCCATCGAGATACCCCGGGACCTGATCGACGCGCAGACGAGGAGGAAGGCCGCCGAGGAGTACAAGCAGAAGCTCGAGACGGAGGCGCTCGCGCGCCAGGTCGCGATAGAGACGCTCGACAAGGCGGTGAGCAAGATAAGCGACAAGACGCTCACAGTGCTCTACATCGACGCCCTCAAGAAGATCGCGCAGGGCAAGAGCAACAAGATTATCTTCCCCCTCGAGCTGACCAGCCTCGCCGCGGGCCTGTCCTCGAAACTGCACAAGGGCAAGATCTCCTACGACGACGCGCTCGAGGGCCTGCTGGCGGCCTACACCGAGAAACAGAAGGAACTCATGGACAAGAACGGCAAGAAGGGCGGTGGCTGACATGGAACTGAGCTTCGAGGCATTGCGGAAGGTCCAGCTGCAGGAGAGGAACTTCGGCGCGCTCAGCGCGCTGCAGGACGACTTCTACGAGAGCTACTCGCTCTGGATATTGGAACAGCAGAGGGCGCTCAAGTCGGGGTTCACCATCGAGCGCATGAAGGTCTTCGAGAACTCCAAGAAGATACTCGACGAGGTGAGGCTCAAGCGCGAGCAGAAGATTCTGCTCAAGGCGCTGAAGGACTACAGGAACGGCGCGGTGTCGAGCGACGGCCTTGCAAAGGAGGAGAAGGCGCTCTACGTGGGGATAGTCGGGGGCCTCAAGGAGTTCGAGGAGACCGCTGCATCACCAGCCGGCCGGGAGAAGCCCGAGGCGCAGCCGATTGCCGTCGACCTCCAGACCGCGGCCGAGGAGAAGCCGGAGCCGCCCGCGGACTCCCTCAAGCTGAAGTTCGCGGTGGCCGTGCCCCAGTTCGTGGGCCTCGACGGCACCTCCTACGGGCCGTACGAGGCCGGCAAGGTCGCCTCGGTGAAGAAGGAGGTCGCCGAAATCCTCGTCAGGAAGGGAGCCGCCGGGGAGTACGACGAGCGCACCGAGTCCAAGAAGGCCATAGACGACGCGGTCGAGCAGATCGACACGGACGGCATCGGGCGCGAAACGAAGGCCTAGTGGAGTTTCCCCCACGATAGCCTTATAAGTCTTCCAGGGGATAACTGTTCTACTCTTGCTACGAGAGTCCGCGAGGTCATAGGCATGATTGTCCCAAAGCACAAGCACACGTTCTGCCCGCACTGCAGGAAAGCGACGAAGCACAAGGTCAAGGTCTCCACGAGCAAGTACAAGGCCGGCCGCACGCTCGCGTGGGGCACGCGCAAGCACGAGAGGAAGCTCACCGGATACCACGGCAAGGTCAAGGGCAAGGCCAAGGTCAAGAAGCAGGGAATACGCAACAAGATAATGCTCGAGTGCCTCGAATGCAAGAAGAAGCACGAGCAGGTCATAAGCGGCCGCATGAAGAAGAAGGCCGAGACGCAGAAATAGGGTGCGGAAGATGAGCAGGTTTTTGAAGGTCGTCTGCGAGTGCGGGGAGAACGCCGTCGTATTCGGCGACTCCAAGAGCGCGGTCGACTGCAAGAAGTGCGGCAAACCGCTCGTGCAGCCGAGGGGCGGCAGGGCGCGCGTGACCTGCCGCATCCTGGAAGTGCTCAGCTGAAGGAAGCGCGTGAAAAAAAATGCAGGGCTACCCGGAGACCGGCGAATACGTCATAGCGACGGTCAGGAAGATAATGCCCTACGGCGCGTTCTGCGGTTTGGACGAATACTCCGACGTCGAGGCGTTCCTGCACATCAGCGAGGTCAGCAGCGGCTGGGTCAAGAACATACGCGAGCACGTCAAGGAGGGGCAGAAGATCGTCGCCCTCATATCCAACGTCGACCCCTCCAAGCGCCAGATCGACCTCAGCCTCAAGCGCGTGGGCGACGGCGACCGCAAGCGCAAGCTCGAGAGCTACCAGATGGGCAAGCGCGCCGAGAAGTGGTTCGAGCGCGCCGCGCTCAAGCTGAAGAAGAACCCCAAGGAATCATTCAAGGAAATCGGGGAACTGCTCATCCACGAGTACGGCGACCTGTATACCGCGTTCGACGGCATAAGGCAGGGCATCGTCAAGGAGAAGGTGCCGCCCGCGTGGGCGCAGGCGATAAAGGAGATTGCCGACGCAGAAATCAAGCAGAAGGAGGTCAAGGTCCGCGCCATGCTGAAACTGCAGAGCAACGACGGCGACGGCGTCGAGAAGGTGAAGGCCGCGCTCAATGGCGTGCTCAAGCACGGCAAGGGCATTTCGGTGCGCTACCTCGGCGCGCCCAACTACTACGTCGACATAACCGCGGGCAACTACAAGGACGCGGAGAAGACGCTCGCCAAGATCACCGCCCAGATGGAGAAGGAGAAGGGCGTCGACTTCGCGCTCGAGAAGCAGAAGGAGTGAACCGAAGCGAAGCGGCGGCAGACCGCGAAATGCATCAGTTCAATACAGATATTAAAAAAAGATATATTTATATATCAGTATTGCATAAACTTGTTAGGTGTTTTAAATGAAGGCCAATTCCCGCCAAATCCAGATAATGCACTCGCCGACGCTCAAGACGGTGCTGATGGTCGAAGAAACGCTCAAGGAGGCTAGGGAAATGCTGAAGATTGCGGAAATAAAGCGCAGGCTGCCCCGAAAAATCATGCACGGAACGCTCCTGCAGGTCCTCGACTACCTCCAACAGAGCGGAAAAATCCTGGTCTCCACTAAAGGCATCGTCTGGATCTACCGCCCGCCTGCGGAACTCCGGGCGCTTGCGGAAAATGGGCTGGAAATATGAGCGACGCCAGGCCGGTGCGCATAATCCTGAGGGGGCAGGCTCGCGAGGAATTCGAGGCGCTCAATAGGATTTCCGCGGAACAGACGGCGAGGGGCGAAACCAACTCGGAGGAAATCCGGCTCCTGAAGTCAATAAAACAGAAGGCCGAACTGCTGAAGGCCAATCCCGAATACGGGGACAACATCCCGAAGCGCCAGATTCCGAAGATACTGAACGTATCGAACCTATTCCGCGTGGAACTGACCGGGCGGTGGCGCATGCTCTACACCCTCGAGGGTAACCGAGTCGAGGTCATCGCATTCATCCTATACATTGTCGACCACCCGCACTACGACAGGATTTTCGGAAATAAGAAGAAGTAGCAATAGAGGACGATTCCAATGACGCGCATGCTCAAGAGATGTCCTTCCGACGGCAGATACACCCTGAAGGGCTCCTGCCCGGGTTGCGGCAAGCCGACGAAGAGCGCGCATCCGGTGAAATATTCGAAGGAGGACAGGTACGCGGAATACCGCCGGCGCGAGCTCTACGGAAACGCCTGAACCGCCCCGGCCTACGGCGAAGATAAAACATACGTTTATTAAACGCCCTCGGCGGAATGCTATTACAGGGGTCAACTACAATGGCACTAACCTTTACTGAGTCCCACGTGATCGTCAAGAAGGGCATCAAGCCGAAGAACCCGGTACTGATTATCGGCCTGCCGGGCATAGGCTTCGTCAGCAAGCTCGCAGCGGACCACCTCGTGAAAAGCTCGCACGCCGAGCACTTCGCGACGCTGTATTCGCCCAACCTGCCGAACCAGGTCGTGGCGATGAAGTCGGGCAACCTGCGGCCGTTCACCATGCGCTTCTACTACAAGAAGTTCAAGAACCGCGACGTCGTCATACTGCGGGGCGACATGCAGCCCCTCACGGTCGAAGGCCAGTACGAGGTCTCCGCGAAAATCCTGCGCTTCTTCCGGCAGCTCGGGGGCTCCGAGGTCATCGCCATGGCCGGCTACGCGCTCAACAAAGGCAACGACAAGCCGAACGTCTTCTGCACCGCGACCTCCAAGGATTTCCTCAGGCAGTTCATCGAGCTCGGCGCCAAGCAGAACGACGCGGTCATCCCCATAGTCGGCATGGCCGGGCTCGTGCCCGCGATGTCCCGCCTGTACAAGATGAAGGGGACCTGCCTGCTCGTGGAGACGCCCGGTCAGAACATCGACGCCCGCGGCGCAAGCTCGCTTCTGGAGATCATCGGCCGCATGCTCAAGGAGAAGATCGACGTCTCGCCCCTGCACGGCCAGGCGAAGAAGGCCGAGGAGGTCATGCGCCGAATCGAGTCGCAGGCCAAGCAGGAGGAGGGCAAGGCGATTGCCATGCCCGAGACCGGAATCCGCAGGGAGACGCTCAGCTACATCCACTAGCGGGGATGGGAACGGTCAGCTCAACAGAACGTCCAGCGGCAGCCCTGCGTGCAGGTCCTTCCCGCTGGCGGTGTACGCCTTGCCGGTCTCCTTGAGGGACGACAGCGGGAAGAAGCGCCATTCCTCGCGCGCGACCTTCCATGCGACGTAATACGGGATTGCGGTCTTCTGCTCGAACTCCTGCATCAGTGAAAAGCGCCCCTTCTCTATCCAGAGGTGGCCCGAGTTCCACGCCTTGCACTCGAGGGCAAACCTCCTTGTGGAGGAGAGCGCCAGCAGGTCGGGGGACGTGTGGTCGACGCCGCTGCCCGCGGAACGCACTACGACGAACCCGCGCGCCTCGAGCGTCTTCTTCAACGACCGTTCCCAGTTCGCGCCCTTCGAGGACATCGGAAAAAACCCTGAAAAGCCTAAGGCAGCAGGCAATTATATTCATGTTTGTCGTCATTCATGGCGATTATTGCATGCCGGCGAAGGGAAAATACCGCTATATGGGCCACACCGCGGACGTGATGTACGAGGCATACGGCCAGTCCTTCGAAAAGGCGCTGGAGAACGCCGCGCTCGCGCTGTTCGAGGTGATTGCGGACACGAGGAAAATCAGGGCGGCCAAGAAAGTGGAATTGCGGGAAAAAGCCGAAACATTGGAGGATTTGGCGGGCTTCGTGCTCTCCGATCTGAACAGCGAGAGCGACGCTCGCGAAATCTTCTTCAAGAGGATGAAAGCCGGAAAACTTGAGAGGACGAAGGACGGCTATTCCATCGGATTCACAGCGGAGGGAGAGCCGTATTCCGTTGAAAAGGGCAGGTCGCACGTGAAAGCGGTGACAAAGCACGAGACGCAGGTCGAGGAGAAGGGCGGCAAGTGGAGGATAAGGATCCTGCTGGACATCTGAGGGTTTTTCATGAAATTCCTTGCAAAGGGCGCGGAGGCAGAGCTTTTCGAGACCGTCCACTGCGGAAGGAAGGCGGTGCTCAAGCGCAGGGTGCGGAAGATGTACCGGCAGGAGGAACTCGACCTGCGGATCCGCACCGCCCGCACGAAGAGGGAGGCGAGGACGATGGCCGCGGTGAAAAGGATGGGCGTCAGGGCGCCGCTGCTGTATTCCGCGGACTTGGGGAAGAGCGAGCTGGTAATGGAGAAGATTGCCGGCCGGCTTCTGAGCGAGTGGTCGGCCGCGGGAAAGGCGGCGTTCGCGGAGTGCGGCAGGGAGCTCGCGCTCATGCACGCGCAGGGCGTCGTGCACGGGGACTTCACGAGTTCCAACGTGATGGTACAGAAGGGCGGCGGAATCGTGTTCATCGACTTCGGGCTCGCGTTGTTTTCCGACAGCGTCGAGGAGCAGGCGACGGATCTCGTGGTGTTCAGGAAGTCCGTCGGCGGGAAACAATACGGAGAGTTCCTGCGCGGCTACCGTTCGAAGAGCCGGCGGGCCGACGCGGTGCTGCGGCAGGTGCGGGAAATCGAGAGGCGCGGGCGGTACGTCGTCAGGGCGCAGGCGGGAGGATAACGCGGGGGGGGAACCGGCTCATTCGATGGTCCCGAGGAACTGCCTTGCCACCGTTGCGACGTCCTCGTCGTAGCCGATTCCGGTCCACGGCGAACCCGCGGGGACGATGTTGACGACGACGATGTCCGAACCGTTGAAGATCGCGCTCCTCGCCTCGTGAAGGTCGACGCCGCCGGCGGCCGAAATCAGCACGTCGAACTTGCTCCGTATCTTGGAGATGTGCTTGTACTTGATCGCCTTGCCGCGCGTGGTCTCCTCGTCCCTTCCGCGGTGCAGCACTATAACCTTCGGCGGCCGGCGGAGCTTGCGCAGGACCGCGAGCGGCTCCTCGACGCCTATCATGTCTATCATGGAGTCCATGCCCACGGTTTCGCAGGAGCCGATGAAGAGGTTGAGCGTCTCGGGAGCGGCGGCGCCGAGGACAGTCGCCGCGGTAGCGCCGGCGGACGCCGCGAGGCGCACCTCGTCCTCCGCGCCGTCCATGGTCTTCAGGTCGGCGACTATCTTGCCTTCCCAGAGTGAGGAGATGGCGCGTATGCCCGCGCTGCCGTAGCGCTTGACGAAAGGCGTGCCGGCCTCGACGAGGATGCGGTCGCTGCGGGGCAGGAGCGGGATGATGCGGTACGCGGAGGCGAGGTCGTCGTTGAACGCTATCTGGAGGTAGCGCGTCTTGTGCTTGAGCCTGTCCCTTGAAGTCCGGCCGCCGGCCGCCATAAAGCGGCGCAACCCGCCGATTCTAAGCCCGGACAGAGCGGCAAGCTCGCCGCCATATCCGTCGTCTTGCTCGGGCATTGCAGCGCCTCACTTGCCGACCAGCTTCTTTATCACGTCGCCGGTGTCGTTGGGCATGAACAGCACTATCTTCTCGCTGGGGTCCTGGGCGATGTCGCGAATGGTCTGCAGCACGCGGAGTTGCAGGGCCGCGGGGTTCTTGACGAGGTTGTCGCCCGCCTTCCGCAGGTTCTCGGAGGCGATGAGCTCGCCCTCGGCGGCGATAATAACCGCTCGCTTCTCGCGCTCTGCCTCGGCCTGCTTGGCCATCGCGCGCTTCATCTCCGCGGGGAGCTCGATCTCCTGAATCTTTATGGACTCGATGTCGACGCCCCACGCGGACGTCTCCGCGTCCACGATCTTCTTGATGTCACCTGCAATCTTCTCGCGCTCGGTCAGCACGAAGTCGAGCTCGGAGTTGCCGACGACGTCCCTCAGAGCGGCCTGCGTGAACTGGCGGACGGCGAACACGTAGTCCTCTATCTTGATGATCGCGTCGGACGGGCGGACGACGCGGAAGTAGACCACGGTGTTGGCGAGGACCGGGATGTTGTCCTTGGTCATGACCTCCTGCCTCGGCACGTCCGCGGTCTTAATGCGCATGTCCACGACGCGCATGGACTGGACGACGGGGATGATCCACGTGAGCCCGGGGTCGCGCACGCCCTTGTGCCGTCCAAGAGTGAACACGACGCCGCGCTCGTACTCGAACAGCTGCCTGAGGCCGCTGAAGACGACTAACAAAATCAATGCCAGCACGACCCACTCCATCACGCCCACCACCCCGTGCAGGCATGGGAGCACGCTATCGCATATAAATCTTCTGCCGGCACGGGGGGGCAGGGGTTTAGCGTGCGCTGCGGGCCATGCGCTCGGCCTCGTTCTTGCGCTTGACGGAATACGACGCCGGGTCGTTGTTCGACGCTAGCGCGATCTCGTTCGCGAGCGCCTCCTCGAGCTTGAGCTTCTTGTCGAAGGCGCTCATGATGGCCGCGAGGGCTATGTTGCGGAGCGCGACGTCCAGCCGGCGCTGGGGGGAGATGTCGACGGCGAGCTGGTAGCTGATGCCGCCGAAGCGCACGCGAGTGACGTCCTCGAGGGGCGCGCTGTTCTCGACGGCCTTGACGAGCAGCTGCACCGGGTTCTGCTTGGTGCGGTCCATGACTATTTCAAAGGCGCTCTCGACGACCTTGATGACCTTCGTCTTCTTGCCCTGCAGCTTGCCGTGCGTGCGGATTATCTTGCCGCCGAGCTTCTCGCCCGTGCCGCCGCGCATGAGCTTGTTCACCAGCCGCTCCACGAGGTTGACCCTGCCTTTTGCGAACTGGGTGTTGCCGTGCCTGCCGAACGTGTGGGGGTAGGCGAGCGGCCGCAGGCTTATGTACTTGCCGAGGCTCTGGTCCTTAATCTCCACGTCGTAGCCGTACTTGCCGAAAAGCTTGTTTTCCATGTTTGACGCACCTATCTAGCGCTTGGGTTTCTCCTTCTTGCCCAGCCTCAGCTGGTCCAGGCTGACGCCGTTGACCGCCACGACCTTGTACCTGATTCCGGGGATGCTGCCCATCTGGCCGCGCTGCGAGCCGCCGAGGCCCGCGATGGTCACCTCGTCGTGCTCCTCGATGAAGTTGATCGCCTTGTCCCTCGGGCAGTGCGCTCCGACCTTCTTGCCGTTCTTGATGAGCTGGACCTTGACGCACTTGATGATGCCGGAGTGGGGTTGCTTCTGCTCCTTGCCCTCCTTCTTGAGCACTATGCCCTTGGCCATTGGCGCGCCCTCCAGCGGGTCGAACTTCTGTTTCAATCCCAGGGCCTTGCGCTTCCACTTCTTGCGCAGCCAGCGCAGGTTCTTGCGCCTGCGTTCAAGGATCCTTCCGGCGAACTCTCCGCGTGCCACTCATCTCACCTTGGAACTATACCCGTAGGACTATGCGTACGTCCACGTAATTGAAATACCTCTTCCCGAACAGCTTGGCCTTCTTGACCTTCTCGCCGTTCCGCCCTATCGCAATCCCCCTCTGGGACTCGTCGACGAGCACGTCCAGCTTTTTCACTCCGTTGTCTTCCCTCTCCACGTACTGCCTTACGACCGCAGGCGAGAAAAGGCCGTTGAAGAACATCCGGTAGTCGGAAGAGCCCGCGACGACCTCGACGTTCTTCCCGAGGCGCTCGCGCAGCCGCGCGATGTTGCTCCCCCCGCGGCCGATGGCCTTGCCGACGTCGCCCTCCTCGACCACGAATATCATGGACTCGGGCGTCGCGACGACGTCCGTGGCCTTGGCGCCGGTCATCTGCTCCAGCGCGTTGAGGAGCTGCAACTCTTCGTAGGAAAGCTTCATGTTTTCAACCGCTTTTCGCCGCCTCTAGGATGTCGGAGTGGCCTGCGTCGATGACGCTCAGCGCGGACACCGGGAAGGGCTTCCCGCAGACGGTGCCGAGCTCGATGCTCGTGCCCTCGAACTCGAGCACGGGCACGGAGGCGATCCTGCAGTAGTGCTCGATGTCGCGCCTCGTGTCCCTCATCATGTTGCGCGCGACCACTACGAGCTTGACGGTGCCGTTGAGCGCGAGCTTGACCGCCCGGTCGCTGCCGAGCTCGACCTTGCCCGTGTCAACGACCATCCTCACCGACTTGTTGAAGTCCATGCGAACACACCGTGCGAACGATATTGCTAGGAGATGCTGACTCCGCGGGAAAACAGCGGTTCTCAAGCCTCGCGGCTTACTCCCCGCAATTGCTATGCAGGCCCGCGTTTAAAATGGTTGCGATGAGCGCGGGGGAAAAGCGTTTAATATCCTGCGCCGGTAATGCACGCATG
>JAZDGU010000057.1:0-35110 GCA_043806595.1 Microcaldota archaeon | reverse complement strand
GAGACCGTCTTGGGCGAGGCGTCAACCGCCGCAGCCTGTTGAACCAGCGGAATGCGCGCGTCCGAGGCCAGGACATCCAATATCCGCCTATCCAATGCGTCGATTTCCACCCTCTCACCCGTCTCCTTGATGGATACCTCGGCAGCGGGCCCCTCTTCGAGCAGATATCTGTGCGGCAGGTGGCATACGTCCGTTGCCACGGTCTCGACCTTGCGCTTGACGTGCCTGCCGTGCTTCTCGAGGAAAGCCGCGACCATGCGCTGGAAATCCGAGACCGAGCGCGCCCAGAAGACGACGAGCAGGTCGAACCCTCCATCCATCGTGAAGAGCCAGAACACGTCCGGATTCTTCTTCAAATCTTCCACGATTGCCTCCGTCTGCCTTGCGGAGACGTCCTGCAGCGTCACCAGCAGCCTGCAGTAGAGGTATCCCAGCCTCGGAACGTTGACGACGGGATAGAACCCCCTGATGACCCCCTGGCGCACGAGGTTCTTCAGCTTGTATTCCGCTCCCTGCTTGCTGATTCCGATGCGCCTTCCCAATTCCGCATACGATGCCCGCGCGTCCATGTCCAGCTCCCGCAGCAGCCGTCTGTCGCGCACGTCAAGCTTAATTCCCTTAGTTATTTCGACCATATTTGACAATACGAGAATATTAGTATATATATTTTTCTATTAGGCTATTTTTTTATCAGAATATTTGATATCCTTCCGAATACCTATTATGCTTGGGGGGATTATCGTGACTCTACGGAGAATAGAGGACGGCTGGCGCCAGTACACGCCTTCGGTTGCCTTGCATTGGGACGACCTGATCGACTGGGACCGCCGCAAGCATGGCGAGGGCGACTTTTTCCTGCGCCTTTTTCGCCAGCGTGGTTGCCGCCGCATTCTCGACGCTGCCTGCGGGACGGGCTTTAACAGCGTCAGACTTCTGTCGGAGGGCTTCGAAGTCGTCAGCCTGGATGGCAGCGAATCGATGCTAAAAAAAGCCGAAGCCAACGCGCGGGATGCCGGTGTGGCATTGCAGGCGGTTCGCGCGGACTGGCGGGACATGGCGCGCATTTTTCCTCCCGATTCGTTCGATGCGATTGAATTCCTTGGGAATTCCTTCACGCATTTATTCGACCACAGGGACAGACGGCACGTCATGGGGGGGCTTTTCGGACTCCTAAAAAAAGGTGGCGTACTTGCGATCGACCATAGAAACTACGATCAAATTCTCGACGTAGGATATTCGAGCAAGCACAAATTCGTCTACTGCGGACGGACTTTCAACGTCACCCCCGTAAAGCGTTCTGAAGGCCACGTTCGCATGGCCTATTTCGGGACGAAGGGGCGCTGGTTCACCGATTTGTATCCAATCCGGAAAAAGGAAATGCTGGAGCTGATGCAGGAGGCGGGATTTTCCCATGTTGCATCCTACGGCGATTACCAGAAAAGGTATGGGAAGTACGACGCCGACTACATCCAGCACGTCGCCGTGAAGCCTCGGCGTTAACTTTAAATAAACGATTGTTCTGTTTAGTTTAACATGTTGTACTCGCTGCTGCGCTCGAACGCGGAGGTCCGCGTTCTCGGCGTGGTGCTGTTCTTTGACGGCCTCCACCTGCGGGAAATCGCGCGCCGCGCCGGGGTTTCGCCGGCCGAGGCCAAGCGGGAGCTCGACATCCTTCGCGAAATCGGTCTGCTCGCCTGCGAGAGGCGCGGCAACCAGTCCCTTTATTCCGCCAACCGGTCTTGTCCCTTCCTTCCGGAACTCAGAGGCCTTTACCAGAAGACCGAGGGTTTTCACGCAGTCCTTCGCGGGGCTATCGCCAAGCTGGACGGGGTGTCGTATGCATTCGTCTTCGGGAGCGCCGCCGGCGGGAAGATGCTCGAGAAGAGCGACGTCGATGTATTGGTCGTTGGCCCGGTCGCCGATGATGAACTCGCCCACGCCATCCTGAAAGCGCAGCGGAAATGCGGCCGCGAAATCAATTATATCCTATGGAGCGACAACGACTTCGGGCGCAAGCTGCGGGAACGGGGCTCATTCATCGCTTCCGTCCTCGGAGGCCCGCGGCTCTGGCTGGCAGGCGACGAGCATGGATTTGAAGGAATTGCTCCTAAGGCGCTACGTGGAAAAAGTCCAACCTGATTCAAGGCTCGCCGAATCGCTGTTCGCCTGGGCGGAGAAGGACCTGAATGCCGCGGAGGACAACCTCTCAGGCGGGCATGCCGACTGGGCGCTCGCGATTGCCTACAATGCCATGCTTTCCGCGGGCCGCGCGCTCATGGCGAGGAAGGGTTTCCGTGCGACTTCGGAGGCGCACCACTTCGCAGTCGTACAGTTCTGCGCCGCCGTCCTGCCGAAGGATTCTTCCGGCCTGGTAGCGGTGTTCAACCGGAACCGCGTCCGAAGGCACGACGTCGTATACGGCGAGGCGGATTCCGTGGGGGAAGACGAGGCCAGTCGTGCAATCGGGAATGCGAAGAAATTTGTCAGGGCCTTGCTGTCGTTGAAGTGATTACCGCCTGCTCGCCAGGAATCCTTCCTCGTCCTCGACGAAGCGGTGCGACGCGTCCTTCGTGCACGTGAAGACCGCGGTCATGGGGTCGAATCGAAGCGGATGAATGTAATCGGTTGCGCTGAAGCATTTCGGGCAGTTGGCCTCGCTTTTAACTACCATGGAATTCACCGCGGGTTTGCAGTTGCTGCAAGTTGACGCTGTGGGGGATGGGTTGCGAAGGGTTAAAAGAGTTGTCTTGCATTGTCTATTCCTGATGCTTGTTTGAATTCTTCGGGGGGATATGAGTGGGCACGCTGAAAGGCAAGGACTTCATTTCAACGGTCGACATCGAGCGCGCCACCATCGAGGAGGTGCTTGCGGCCGCGGCGAAGATGGACGCTCTGTTCCGCAGGAAGGAGCGCCTGGCGGCGCTCAAGGGCAAGGTGCTCTGCTCGATGTTCTACGAGCCGAGCACGCGCACGCAGTTTTCGTTCAACACAGCTATGCGCTCGCTCGGCGGCGACGTGATGGGCTTTTCCGAGCCGAAGACGACGTCCTTCGCCAAGGGCGAGACCCTCTATGACACGGTGCACGCCCTCGGGCCGCAGGTCGACGCGTTCGTGATGCGCCACCCGAGCGAGGGCTCGGCCGCGTTGGCAGCCGATGCCTCCGACGTGCCGGTCATCAACGCCGGGGACGGCAACAACCAGCACCCCACGCAGGCCATGCTCGACCTCTTCACCGTCAGCAAGGTCAGGAAGGGAATCGACGGCCTGACGGTGCTCTTCGCCGGCGACCTGAAATACGGCCGCACGGTGCACTCCCTTTCCTACGCGCTCTCCAAGTTCGAGGACGTTACCCTGCAATACTTTTCGCCGCAGCAGCTGCGCATGCCGGAGTACATGCTCAAGGACCTCCGGGAATCTTGCAGAGTGAAGGAACTGCAGTCCTTCGACCTCTCCCACGCCGACGTCATCTACGCGACGCGCATCCAGAAGGAGCGCATCGAGGACCCGGAGGAGTACAAGAAGGCTTCATACGTCATAGACGCGCAGATGATGAAGGCCGCCAAGCCGGACGCGATGCTCATGCATCCCCTGCCCCGCGTGGACGAGATTGCTGTCGAAGTCGATGTCGACCCGCGCGCAAAATATTTCGAGCAGGAGGCAAACGGCATTCCCACGCGCATGGCGATTCTTTCGATGATTCTAGGCTAGGGGGTTGATGTTCATGGCAAAGCCGGTGACGGAAGAGGAGGAGAAGCAGGGGGAGTTCCTGCGCGTGCGCAAGATAGAGACCGGGATCGTGGTGGACCACATCCCGCGCGGCAACTCCCTCAAGGTCGCCAAGATCCTCGGCCTCGACGAGTCGAACCCGGCGACGGTGAGCCTGCTCATGAACGTGCCGAGCGCGAGCACGGGCCTCAAGGACATAATCAAGATTGAGGGCCGCGAGCTGAACAAGCGCGAGATCGACCGTATCGCGCTAGTCGCCCCTTCCGCGACCATCAACGTCGTCAAGGACTATACGGTCGTAGAGAAGTACAAGGTCAAGCTCCCCGAGGTGTTCGAGGGCCTCGTTGCGTGCCCGAACCCGAACTGCATCTCGAACAGGGAGGGCGTGCCGAGGCTGCACATCCGGGAGCGTTCTCCCCTCAAGCTGCAGTGCGGCTACTGCGAGAAGGTCTACGCGGAGCAGGACTTCAAGTTCTAGGTGTCGGGGCAATGGCCGATTTGAGGCTTCAGCGCGATGCATTGCAGAGGATAGTGGACGCTTCAGGTGAGCTCGCCCGCTCGCCGATAAGATTCGCACGGGCCAAGGGGGGCTTCGCGCGCCGGGTTCCCGCGCGAGCCCATGAGGAACGCTTTTCAAGGGTCCAGCAGGCCATCGACGGCTTCTTCAGGAAATTCCCCAACCTGACTGAACGCGAGCGCGACGTCCTCGTCTACAACTTCTCCAACTCGTTCTTCCGCCGGAACCCGTCCAGTTCCCGCTGGCCCACGCCCGCCGCGTCCAAGAGGATGGCAGGCCATTTCCTGCGGCTGGCCAACGCCTCGCGCAGGCGGGAGACGCTCGCTCTCGTGGAGGCGGTCGCCGCGCACAACATCCCCCCTATAGCTTCCCCGCGCCGGGGTTCGGTCACTCTGGAAGGTTATCCCCATAATATCCCCCTAGAATTCTACCGCGACCGGAAACGCCTCAATATGCATTTGATTGATCTGTCCGAGCACCCGGGGAATTGGCCTTTTCTGGTCCGCATGATACAGCGCCATCTCGTGCTTCCGTTCCACGAGGAGCTCCACGGGAGAAGGGCCTCCTCCTCCGGTGCAATCGTCTACGACCAACGGGTATCCCCCGAAAACCTGCGGCGGGTCGGACGTTCGCTGGCCCGCCTCTCGGGGTTGAGAATCGTCGGCGGCAGGGTCAAGACCTTGCTCGAGTCACCCCCGCAGGACTTTTTCCAGGGGTGGACGTAGTTGCCGCGCGTGGTATCCTTCGACCTCGACGGCACGCTCGCCGACATGAACTTCGAGGAGGCGGTCTGGTTCAAAGGCATCCCCAAGCTCTACGCCCTCCAGAAGCGCGTTCCCTTCCGCCGCGCGCTCGCCGAGGTCGGCGCCGAATATTCCAAGCTCAGCAGCCTCGACGTGCGCTGGTACGACATCCGCTACTGGTTTGGCAGGCTCGGCCTCGAGGGCGACACATCCGGACTCCTGCGCGCGGCGAGGCACGAGATCCGGCTTTTCCCCGATACCCTCCCTTCGCTTCGCAGGCTGGGGAGGCGCTTCCCGCTGATAATCATCAGCAACGCCACTCGCGACTTCGTGGACCTCAAGCTGGAGGTGGACGGCCTCGGCGGCCATTTCTCGCGGACATTTTCCGGCCCCTCGGACTTCGGTTGCGTCAAGGGCAGCGCCGGCTTCTACGCAAAAGTCTGCCGCAGGCTGAAGCTCAGGCCCTCAGACATCGCGCACGTCGGCGACAACTACGAGTTCGACTTCCTCGCCGCGCGCGAAGCGGGCGTTGAAGCCTACTATCTCCGCAGGACCGGAAAAAGAACTGGCGGCCGAACGGTCCGCTCCCTCAAGCAATTCGCCGACCTGCTTCTAGCCGACGGAAAAAAGAAGGGAAAATAGCGGGGGCCTTCAGAGGAACTCGATGTCGTCGACTCCCCTGGTGTGGGACATCGCGGAAACCGGCTCCCTCTGGCTCTTGCCGAGCACGTACGGCGAGTGGATTCCCGTGAATATCGCGATGGCCTCAATCTTGCCCTCGAAGTTGGGATCGAGCCTCGCGCCCCAGATGACGGACGCGTTGGGGTCGACCTTCTCGGTCAGCGCCTCGCCTATCTTGTTGCACTCGCCGAGCGTCATGTCCGGCCCGCCGGTGATGTGCAAAAGCACTCCCGTCGCTCCGGCGTAGTCGACGTCGAGCAGCGCGTTGTTCAGCGTGTTGTTCACGACGTCCTCGGTCCTGCTCGTGCCCTTGGCCTCCCCGACGGCTATCATGCTCACGCCGCCGTTGCTCATGATGGCCCTCACGTCCGCGAAGTCGAGGTTGATGAGGGAGGGCGTGGTTATGGTCTCGGTGATGCCGCGAACGGCGCGCGCGATGATCTCGTCGGCGACGTTGAACGCCTTGTCGATCGGCAGGTTCGGCACGATCTGCACGAGCCTGTTGTTGTCGATTACGATGATGGTGTCAGCCTGCGCCTTGAGCGCGTCGATGCCGGCGTCGGCCTTCTCCAGCCGCGCGCGCTCGAGCGCGAACGGGTAGGTGACTATGGATATGACTATGGCGCCCTGCTTCTTGGCGATTTCCGCGATGATGGGCGACGCGCCCGTGCCGGTCCCGCCCCCCATTCCGCTCGTGATGAATATGAGGTCCGCGCCCGCGAGCATCTTTTCCAGCGCGTCCCTGCTGACGTCCGCGCACTTTGCCCCGACTTCGGGATACCCGCCGGCGCCGAGGCCGCGCGTGATGCTCGAGCCGATGAGCACCTTCTTGACGCTGTCGCTGATGACGCTGAAGTGCATCTTGTCCGTGTTGATGGCGACGAGCTCCGCGCCCTTGATTCCCGCGCGCGCGAGCCGGTTGACCGAGTTGCAGCCGGCGCCGCCGATCCCGAGGACCATGATCCTCGGCGTGTCGTAGTATTCTTCAGACTCCCTTGCCTTGGTGCTCCTCAAGGCGTCCGCAACGATATTCTCCATCCCATCCACCCCTGTTTCAATCGCGATATTAGCAGGCAAAATAACAGGGAGGCAATATTTTATAAACACTCACACCGGCGCCGCCCCGCTTTCGCACCCCCCCATTCCGCCGCGCCGGCGTTCCTTCCCCGTCTCCCGTCTGCAAGGCAGGCTTTAAAAGAGCAGCCGGGCAATAATTTTTTTGCCATGAGCACGCCCGCCTCCAAGCCGTTCGCACTCGCCGTGATGCTGGCGTTCTGCTTTGAGCTCTTCATCCCGCTGTCCTACTCCTACGACTTCTACGGCTACTACGACGACCCCGCCAGTGCATCGACTGCCTCTCCCGCTTCCGGCAGTGCCGTCTTCTTCGCCGACCCGACGCCCACGCCCGCCCCCCCGATAATCACACGCACTGTATCCACTCCGTCCTTCGGCTGCCAGGTCAAGCAGATGTCGCGCGAGGAGGCCAACCGCTACCTGCGCACGATGCCGCAGTTCGAGGCCGAGCAGATTTCCAGCGCTCCGGCCGCCGACCTCAGAAAGACGGATCCGACGAACCAGGAGGACATGTCCCGCATCATCAACGTCAACGTCAACCTCAACCAGGGCGCGGCGTTCAAGTTCAAGGAGCTCATGGACGTGATGCAGCTTGAAGACAAGACGCGCAAGGAGCTCGCCGCAGAGTTCAAGGTTGACCCCGAGACAGGCTCCCTGAATCTCGAACAAGTCCAATCACTGGCGGCCCGCAATCCGGACAAGTCCGACAAGATTTCCGAGTTTCTCGGCTTAAAAGCCAAGAGCACGGTTGCGCCGCAGGTGTACGACGGCTTGAAGGTGCGCACGCCTAGCGCGAAGAGCATTCCCCTTACGCAGCTGTTCTCTCTCAAGGAGCAGAATTCTGAGGACAACTGCCTGCTGGACTCTACTCACATTGCGGGCAAGATCTCCTTCGGCGCTCTCCTCGACCGGGACCTCTACGTCGGCTTCCACGAGTCGAAGACCGTGGTCAAGAGCGGCCAGCACGTTTCCTCAAGGGACACCACCGCGAGCTTGAACCTGCAGGACGGCAAGGCCATAATCCTGCCCGACCTCTTCGAGAAGTACGTCAACAAGCTGGGCTTCTACTCACGCCTTGACATGATAATCACGACTGCCACGGCGGCTTTCTACGCCTCCAAGCTCCGCGGACCCGGAAGCATCCAGAGCGAGATAAAGATTCTCGAGAAGAAGAAGGAAGAGATCCGCGGCTTGCATGCCGCTGGAGTCGTAGGCCTCAAGGGCGACTTCGTCTCCTCCGGCGACAAGGTAAACGGTCCAATCCTCTCCAAGGCCCGCGCCCTTGTCAACACTGAGGAATGGGGCCAGCAGGTTGCAGAGGATAAGCTGCAGACGATACTCAGGGAGTCATGGGAATCGGGACTTGGTGTTTTCGATAGGACTGCACACGTTGATGTTGGCGCTGGAGGTGTGAAGTTATTAAAAACTACCCCCGGCGCTGTCCCTTCAGAAGTCCGGGAGCTGGTTGATTCGCGGGTTGCAACCCTCCGCGGGGTCTACGGTTTCCATTCCGCTGACCAATTGGAAGACGCCGCAATCGGCGAGCTGCTTACCGCGAAGTCCAATTTCCCAAAGGTTTTTGACGCCTCAACAGGTAAAGTTTCTGGAGAGCTTTTGAAGGAGGGCATGAACGGCGAGGCGCAGTTTTCCTACATAGCCGAAAAACTTAGTTTTCCTCTTGAGGACAAGTCCGCGATTCGCGGCCTGAGCGTCATCGACCAGCTTGAAATGCTGCGGAAGAAGGAGGACCTCATAGCAAAGCAGCTGCCTGCAAGGCTGCAGAAGTCCGCATTGGTTGCCGCATACGGCCTGGGATGGATGCTGCCCGCGCGCTTTGCGCTGGAAGCTTCCAATGCCGTGCTGTTTTCCACGGGTGCAACCAACCGCGCCGACCTCAAGGACAAGTACCTTCAGTTCTACGTCAACAACAACAAGTTCGCAGAAAAGTTCAGGCAGAACACGGACTTCCTTGCCACCGGCGGAATCATAGACTTTGCGTCGGACATGCTTGGGAGCGGCGTTCCCACGAAGACATTCCGTGCGGGCAACCTGTATTTCATCAACCGCGACACGACGCCGGACGAGCAGTATTCGAACAGCTTCACCGGGTTCAACCACATGGGCGCCTCATGGCAGATCAACCTCGGCTGGAAGGGCAAGTCCGAGGCAACGGTGTTCGAGGACGTCCGTCAGGAAAAAGAGTATACCAGCCTCGCCCTGTTTTCCCACGATTTGAACATCGGCGCCTCAATCGACCGCAACAAGCTTCTTCCCGATTACTACAACGCCCTGCAACTTGTGGCTCCCGTCCTATCGCTTGTGATTCTGCGAAAGGCGGATCCATCCGTGTTAGGGCCTACTCTAGCTGCCCTGATGCAGCTGCAGACCTACGAGTTCATCATGCATAATTTTGTAAGCAAGGAGCGCTTCAGCCCCAACGAGATTTGCGACGAGGACGCCGCGATGAAATACGCCGACGTCTACCTTGCCCTTACCGGGGTTTCCGCAGTTCAGAACCTTTATCCGTTCTCCGGGTTGATTACAAAAGGCGGACAACTCGTAATTAAAAATGGAGTATTGCCGCGATTGGGCGACGCGCTCGTCAAAGGAGGATACATTGCCCAGACGCTGAATAAGGCACTCGTATTCGTCGATCCGGTGCTGCTCGGCAGGCAGTTGCTCGCCTCTCGGGGGATGGAATACGTCAGCACGTGCAAGGACACGTCCTACAAGTTCATGGCGTACCAGCAGATCGGAGGCGGCATGGCGCCGACGAGCGTCAACGACAAGATAAAGGGCCTCACCGAGGGCTTCGGCAAGCTCAACGTCACCGGCCTCCTCAACCGCGTCGGCAGCAAGCTCGACGAGTCCCGCCTGACGGAGATGCTGAACATGCGCATGCTCTTCCAGGACGAGGTCGGCATGCTCAAGCCGTCGGACCTCTACTACATCCACCTCGACGGCGCGACGCAGGCGTGGTGGGGCGTTTATTACAATGCGGAGCAGAGGGGCTGCTTCCGCGTGTGCCAGGACTCGAAGGACGAGATCGTTTGCAACGACGGCCAGACCATCGAGAAGACGAACAAGAAGACGGGCGAGAAGACCGTGCTCTCCGACGATGCCGACCGCGCCAAGCTCACGCAGAACAACCAGCAGCTCGCGCGAACCATCGTCCCGAACAAGATCATCGACGCGCCGCTCTATTGCGGCGGCACCGAGATCCTCGCGGTCACGCCCGGAAAATACGGCGGCACTCTTGCGGTGACCGACAATTCCTGCGACGCGGCGGCGTGCCTTAGGACGCAGCTTTCCCAGATTACGGGCATTCCGGCGACCGACGACTTGAGCGAGTCCGGCTTCGGCGCGGTCACCGCGGTATACACGACCAAGGGAATCGTCACGGCAGCCGACGGCAGGCTGAGGTACCTCCAGAACTCGGGCTCGCGCAAGACGGTCCTCGGGCTGTTCGGCGAGGAGGACCTAACCGGCACGGAAATCCAGGCGCCGAGCCTCGAGGCCTTGGAGAAACTCCCGGCGAAAGACCTCGCGGACGCGAACAAGGTCTCCATTCTGGGCGACGGCAAGGTGACGCTCTCGGGCTACACCTCCGAGGACTTCGGGGAGGAGGAACTCGGCACGCTCATGACAGTGTTCACGGAGAACGGGAGGATTGAATACGACCCAGTGCAGCAGCGCCTCGTCGCCACAATATATCAGATAGCGTACGCCAAGGTCGACCAGCAGGTCAAGGACATCGGAATTGTCCAGCCCTCGGTCGTCAAGGACGAGAACGGCCACGACATGCCCGCCATACAGATTTCGAACATCATCCCCAAGGTAGGCAGCGAGAAGGAGGTCGAGCACCTGAACACCGCCCTCAAGGAAATCCAGAAGGACACCGTGACCGGCGCGCCCGGCGGCTTCACCGTGCTCGAGACGCCGGACACGAAGTACGTTCTCACCACGGACCCGAAGACGGGCGAGCAGAAGCTGCAGGTCATAGAGAAGACCAAGGAGACGCATACCATAACAAATCCCGACGGCAGCACTTCCCAGGTCGAGCGCACCGTCGAGCAGACGGCCAAGGAATACTCGGTGACCGGCCCGGTCCGCCAGGAGGGCAACGACGTCGTCGTTCCAACTGATAAAGGAGACTTCCGCTTCAACATCTCAACGCAGGACGGCAAGCCCACGCTCGCGGCGTCGGGGCCGGACGGCTTTAGGGATATCGCGACGCTGCTTGCAGCGAAGGGCCCGAACGGCATCCTCGCGTTCGACCCGCGAACCGGCCTCTGGTACGCGCTGAACGGCCAGGACATCCCGTGGAACCCGGACTTCGCGAACAAGGGCCTCAGCTACTACAACTCCGACTCGGGCGCGCGCGGCGTCGTCGGCGACAACCTGTTCGCCAACCCGCGCAGGGCGACGGGCACTGCAACCACGGCATCCAACCCGCTCGCGCTGCCCTCCTGGCCCGCGGAGAACCCTGTTGTCGTGGTGCTCATGCTGTTCTCGGTCGTCGCCGGCGCCGTCGTCATCCGCTTCCGGAAATCCTCCGAGGTATAGCCGGTTCCATGTCACGCCCAGCCCGCAAGAATCGGCCCGCGTTTTCACGCAACCTCCGAGGTAAGACAATCGCCGCGGCAGTCGTCATCCTTTTCCTGCTTGCGCTCCTCTATTTTTCTTCCGGCGATTCATTCTCCTCGGGGTTCATCGCCCTCGGAAAAACCATCCGGGAGGGCATCGGCGCGGACAAGCTGCCGTTCCTCCCTGCCGAGGAGACTGCGCCGACGCCGACCGGGGTTCCCGGGGAAATCCCGGCGGAGAAACCGACCGAACTTCCTACATCCGAGCCAACCTCTGTTCCAGAAAAGCCCCCCGAGCTTCCCTCTCCGACGGCTTTTCCGGACGTTTCCTCGGGCAACGAGAGCAACGAGTCGTTCGGGAAGAACCTGCTGGAGGCTCTCTGTCTCGAGGACTCCTGCGGCGGAGGCGCGTCGGGGGGCTTCGGCAGGAGGACGAACTATTATTACTCCGGCGGCTTGGCAGCGCGCGGGCAGGTCTACCAGTCCAGCTCGGTCGTGCCGTTGGAGTTCGTGCACGGCGACTACCTTTCAAGCGTGCGCACTGCGAGCAATTCTTCCGGCATCTCGCTTGGGAGGAACGACTTCCAGGTCTTTGGCGGCGAGCTGCGGGACGGTCTGCAGTCGCGTTATCGTTTTGCGGGCAGTGAGCTGGATTCGGAGAGCGGCTTGTATTACCTGGGCGCTAGGTTCTACAAGCCCTCCGCGGGCCGCTTCCTGAGCGCCGACCCGCTGATTGACGGCACGACTACTCCGTATTCCTATGCCGCGAACAACCCGCTCAGGTACATTGACCCCGATGGAGAGACGAATTGGGATCTCGTGTCTATGCAGTTGCAGTCGATAGTTGACAACTTTATCGCTGCCGGATATTATCGAATGCCTAGGTCTGCTTGGACTTATGATCCTGATACATATGGGATCTCATATTACCATCCAAAATATTCGCTTCCGGCTTTCGCGCAATCCTCGTATGCCGGGGATGTGCTCCATGAAGGGTATCATGCGTACCAGCACCAATCATTTGTTGAAGGGAGGAATTCGATCGCGGCACGCCAGTGGGCCAGCGGCCGACTTGCTAGAGACTATGGGGCATCGCGGGTTGAAGCACGAGGTATGATGAAGGCGGGTTTGTCCCTCGAAGATCTTCCGCCTCATGCCCGGGCTGCCTCACAAGGGCGTTTTTCATTTATGAAATTTTACTATGAAAAATCGGTTTGGCCCCTGATAAGAAAAGAAACAATTCCCATGCGGTACAAACTTGGAAGATTCATTAATACCCTTAGAACCAGCAATATCCCCAAGGCTTTAGGCGGCATTTCAAGATTCGTCGGCAAGTGGGGCCCGCGGGCGGGCCTTGCAGGCATGTGCCTGGGAATCGCATGCGGCGTCTCACAGGGTGCAGGAGGGGATTGGAATGGCGGGGCTGATACGGTGTTCAATTCCGTTTCTCAATTTCCCGCCAAGATGTTGGACTCTTACGGGAAAAACCCCTCGATATTTACCCCCGAAGCACGCCAGGCCTATACCGAACAATAGTAAAAGTCAGCTTCCTGAGGTTCTGAGCGTGATGTGTCCGGCGCGTTTGCCCTTCCCGGGAAAATCCGCATTGTAGTGGCAGCCGCGGCTTTCCTTGCGCGCGAGCGCGGCGCCTGTGACGAGCCAGCCAGCGAGCGCCATGTTGGCGACCTCGACGGCCTCGTAGCTCGCCCCCCTGCGGAGCAGCGCTGCGGCCTTGCGCTGGATGCCTTCGAGCTCTTTCTTCGCCGACCGCAGGCCCGCGGTTTTCCTCACGATGCCGGCCTTGCCCCACATCAGCGCCTTGATTTGCGTGCGCAGGATCTTCTCGCGGCCGGTCTCCGCCGCAACCTTGAGCGCGGGAAGGTGCGGCCTTCCGTTCTCACGGCGCTTTAGCGCCGCAGCCGCCCGCGCGGCCTCGAAGCCCCATACGAGGCCTTCCGTCAGCGAGTTGCTCGCGAGCCGGTTCGCGCCGTGCACGCCCGTGCACGAGACCTCGCCGACGGCAAGCAGCCGCCTGACGCTCGTCCGGCCCTTCAAGTCGGTCTTCACGCCGCCGCAGCCGTAATGCGCCGCGGGCGTCACCGGGATCCAAGTGCGGCCGATTTCGAGCCCCTCGCGCAGGCATGTTCGGTAGATGTTGTAGAAGCGTTCGCGGACAAACCTGCGCCCGAGGCCGGTGACGTCGAGGAACACCTTCCCCCTCCTCATCTCGGAATAGATCGCGCGCGCGACGACGTCCCTCGTCGCCAGCTCGCGGCGCGCGTCGTACTTGGCCATGAACGCCTTGCCCCCGCCATTCCTCAGCACGCCGCCCTCTCCGCGCAGCGCCTCGGATATGAGGAACGGCGTCTCCATCGGCAGGTCGAGCTTCGTCGGGTGGAACTGGACGAATTCCATGTCCTGGAGCGCTGCGCCGGCGCGGTACGCCATGGCATAGCCGTCGCCGGTGGCAATCTCGGGGTTGGTGGTCTCGCGGTAGAGCGCGCCGAGGCCGCCCGTCGCAAGCACCGTAGCCTTCGCATAATAGTCGTCGACCCTGTTCCTGCCGAGGTTGAGGAACCGCGCGCCGTAGCATTCGCCGCCTTTGACAATCAAGTCCAGCGCGAGGTTGTTCTCGTAGACCTCGATGCCGGGGTGCGAGCGCACCTCCTTCACGAGGGCTCCCTCGATTTCTCTGCCGGTGACGTCGCCGGCGAACGTGACCCTGCTGCGGGAATGCCCGCCCTCGCGCGCGAGCGCAAGGCCCCTGCCGGCGTGCTCGAACTTGACGCCGATGCCTTCCAGCCAGCGGATGCGCCCGGGCGCGTTATCCACGAGCGTCTTCACCGCGGCGGCGTTGCAGAGTCCCGCGCCGGCGTCGATGGTGTCCCTCGTGTGCAGGGCCTTGGAGTCCCCGCGGCCGAATACCCCGGCCATGCCGCCCTGCGCGTAGTCGGTGTTGCTGTCGAAAATCCTGCGCTTGGTGAGCACGACGACTCGGCCGTGCTTCGCGGCGTTGAGCGCGAACGTCAGCCCGGCGATTCCCGAGCCGATTACAAGATAATCGTAGGAGTATTCCATGTCAATCCGCGGGTTTGCCGTGTTCGAGCATCCTGTCGAGCGCACGCCTGGCTCTTGCCATAGTTTTTTCCGGAATATTGATCTCCTGGCCCTTTTTCGGCGCAGTCAAGGCTTCGAGTATCAGCGCGAGCGAGTTCTTCCTCATGTACGGGCAGAGGCCGCACATCGCCAGGAATTTCTTCCCGGGCAGCTCGACGCGCATGCGGTCGGAGAGCCCGCATTCCGTCACCATGACAAACTCTTGCGCGTTGCTGGCCTTCGCATACCCTATCATGCCCGACGTGCCGCCGGCGTAGTCCGCCTCGCGTACGACTTCCGGCGTGCACTCGGTGTGCACGAGGATTTTCACCCCCGGGTTCGCCCTGCGGAGGGCCTTCATCCTGTCGGGCGTGAACTCGTTGTGCACGACGCACTCGCCGCTCCATCCGATTATCCTTTTTTTTGTCAGCGGCGCAAGGTTTTTTGCCATGAATGTGTCCGGCAGGAAGACTATTTCCTCCTGGGGCATGGACTCAACGACCTGCAGCGCGTTCGCGGAGGTGCAGCAGGCGTCGCATTCCGCCTTGACCGCGGCGCTCGTGTTCACATAGCACACCACACCCGCCTTGGGGTGCAGCCTGCGAAGTTTTTTCACGTCCGCGGGGGTAATGGACTCTGCAAGCGAGCATCCCGCGTCAGTTGCCGGCAAATACACTTTCTTTGTTGGCGAGAGTATTTTCGCGGTCTCGGCCATGAACCGCACGCCGGCAAAGATTATCGTCCCTGCCTTCGCCTTCGCCGCGGCCCTGCTGAGTTCCAGCGAATCCCCGACGAAATCCGCGACTCCGTACACGATTTCGGGCGGCTGGTAGGAGTGCGCCAGAATCACGGCGCGTTTCTGTTTTTTCAATCTATTTATCTCAAGCGTCAGCGGCGAGTACGCCCGGCAGATTTCCTCGTTCCACCCGAGTTTGGAGAGTTTGGAGTGCAGCCTCGCCGTTTCCTCCTCGAGTTCCCGTGCCGACGGCTTGAATTCCAAGGTTGACGCTTCCCCCCTATCCGCGAGAATATGCTTTTCCCCGCCGCCGTTTAAATGGCTTGGGTTTGCACGCGCTTTTCGGCAGGCGTCGCAACAACCTTTTTACGCCTTCCCCTGCTAATAGATGTGATGGAATACTTCCTCGTCCACAAGACGAACTTCCACCGGCTGTTTTCCGAGGACGAGTTCTTCTACCCGCTCGTGTTCAACACGCCGCTGCTGCAGGCGCGCTACATCGGCCAGCCCGCCAAGGTCTTCGCCGCCGGCCGCAGGACGCCCTTGGAGGGCATGTTCCTCGGGCTGACCGGCGAGACGCTGAACGACTTCCTGCGCAAAAGGCTGCCCCCGCAGACGCTTTCCTCGACGCTTGCGACGAGCGAGGACGAGGAGGAGTGGCTGCGCCTGAACACCCGGAACACCGCCGTCTTCGGGGGCGTCAAGTGCCTTTCGAATCCAGGCAGGCCGCCCTACCGCGTATTCGTGTGCGACGCCGGGCACTTCATCCTGCTCGCCTCCGTCGCGGAGTCCGAGGCCGACGACATCCAGATGGGCTACAATCTGGTAATCACGAACGAGGCCATCGAGGCCCTTACTTCGCTCGTCAAGCGCAGGCTGCCGCACCACGCGGAGAAGTTCCGCGGGCAGAAGCATCCCCGGCACTCGCCCCTCGGCCCCGCCACCGGCAAGGCCCGGCAGGCGCACCTCAAGAAGTTCCTCGGAACCTAACGCCCCTTCCTATACGCCTGCATGCGAGGGAGATTCATTTCCAGAATCTTTTCGGCATCCGGTCCAAGGCCTTCTCGTAGGCCCTCCAATCCCCCGTGAGGCGCACCTTCCGCCGCCTGATGTCCGAGACGACCAATTCGGGAGGCTCTTCCCCGGAACGGGTTACTGTGGCGAGCGGGATGTTCCCGCGTTTCAGCCGTTTCAAGCGAACCCCCTCCTGCTGTTCCCGCTCGATTTCAATGACTCCGCTTTCCAGGAGCGGCTTGAGGAGGAAGACCAGCTGAGCCTGCTTCTCTATCTGGCGCCTCTTGTTTTCGGCGACGCTCCCGCCATGCGCTTGCAGGCCGCGGAGCATTTCCGTTACTTCGCGCGCCCTGTGCGCCCAATGGAACCTTTTGTATTCCGGATTGGAAGACATCCTCCGGTCGATTCCGCGATGGAGACTGGTTCTCCGGACTTCCTTTCCACGAGGATTTTAAGGAACTCGTCGTGCACGGGCGGCGAGCGGAACCGCGAGGACCGGAACAACAGCAGCCTGGAGGCCGCAACTGCGACGCGAAGTCCGCCGGGCATTCTCATGCTTACCGCTGGTCGGTCAATATTTTAAAACCGGCGCTTCAGCCCTTGCGCTTCTTGACAATCTTCACGTTGTGAGGCGTGAGGAGTATCTTGTCCTCGTCAATCCTCGCGATGTCGCCGTTGATGCTGTTGACGAACATCTTGAGCTCGCCGACGACTGCCTTGAGCTTGGAGGGGTTGCGCATTATGGGCGAGAAGTTGAGCAGCACTATGTTCTTCTGCTTCAGCTCCTCCTGCACGGCCTTGACGTCCGAGTCGTTCTGGAGCGCGATGGGCTTGACGTAGAAGTCGGCGGCCTTGTGCATTATGTCAACGTCCTCGGCCTCTGCCGCGGTCATGAACTCCTCGACGTTTATGTCCCTAGTGAATCCGAGCACCTTGCTCAGCGAAGAAAAGACTCCCATTCCAAAATCACCTGTAAGCGCGACCGGCGTATTGCCGTCTGAACGACGAATCTTACAGCGCAATAGTATTTAAAAGCCTTTACAAGCCTCGGCGGCATCTGCGGCAGTTGCGGTATACCATTATATTCCTTGCCGGCGTACGGGCTTGCATGCGCCGCGCCCGCCTAAAGTTCCTCTCCGACTTCTCGGCAGAGAGCGGCGAGCTCCTGCTTTCCTACGCGAACCGGAAAAGAACGGTCTACAGCAAGGGCGGCAGGGACGTCGTCACCTCCGCCGACCGAGCAGTCGACGCGCTGCTCGCGCGCAGGCTTGCCGGGGCGGGGTTTAAGGACTCCGTGCTCTCCGAGGAGTCCGCCGGCGCGCTTTCCTCTTCTGGGTACCGCTGGATAATAGACCCCGTGGACGGCACCTCGAACTTCGCCCACGGCAGCCCCCTGTTCTGCACCTCGCTTGCGCTCGAGCTGGACGGCAAGATTGTCGCAGGCGCGGTCAACGCCCCCATACTGCAGGAATTCTTCTACGCCGAGCGCGGCAAGGGCGCGTTCCTCAACGGCAGGCGCATCCATGCGAGCAAGGCAGGCCGCCTTTACGACCTCGTCGTCGCCGTCGAGCGCCAGCCGAACGCCCGGCACGCACTGCAGAGCCTCAAGACCGAGATCCCGATCGCCCGCGGCAACCGTCTGCGGACGCTGGGCAGCGCGGCGCTCGACCTGTGCTATGTTGCGAGCGGGAGGTTCGACGCGTTCTTCTGCACGAGCATCTATGCTTGGGACGTCGCCGCCGCGGGGCTCATCGTGGAGGAAGCCGGCGGCAGGGCTTCGATGCTTGGGCTAAAGAAGGAATTCTCCAGACGGCCCTTCGGCTACGCCGCAAGCAATAAGGCAGTCCACCCCTCGCTCCTCAAGGCGCTGCGCTAACCCTCTGCAATGACTTTCGCAGCGTTGACGGTGTTCCGCAGGAGCATGGCAATAGTCATAGGCCCGACGCCGCCGGGCACGGGGGTGATCGCTGAGGCCTTCTTGCTTACCCCGTCGAAGTCGACGTCGCCGACTAGCACCTTCTTTGCGACCTTCTCCACGCCGGGCACGTCCTCCTTGACCGTGGGGCCGTCGATGCGGTTGATTCCGACGTCGACGATTACTACCCCGTCCTTGACCATGTCCGCGGTGACCAGCTTGGGCCTTCCGACTGCAACGCAGAGCACGTCCGCCTGCCGCGTGATTTCCTTGAGGTTCTTCGTGCGCGAATGGCATATCGTCACCGTGGCGTCGCGGTTGAGGAGCATCTGCGCCAGCGGTTTTCCCACCAGCAGGCTCCTCCCGACGACTACGGCGTGTTTTCCCGCGAGTTCTATGGAGTATTCCTCGAGCAGCCTCACGGCGCCCTCGGGCGTGCACGGCACGAGGCCCTCGTCGCCCTCCAGCAGCCTGCCCTGGTTGCAGGGGTGCAGCCCGTCGACGTCCTTCGCCGGGGAAATCGCGCGGCGGACCTTCCTTTCGGAGATGTGCTTCGGCACCGGGAACTGGACGAGGATGCCGTGGACCTGGGGGTCGGCGTTCAGACTTTCAACCAGCGCCAGCAGCTCTTCCTCGCCGGTCTCCTTGGGCAGGAGGAATTCCTTGGCGCCGAGCCCGATTTCCTTCGCCTTGCGGCCCTTGCTCGCGATGTAAATCTTGCTGGCCTCGTCGTCGCCGACGAGGATGACCGCGAGAGTGGGCGTCACGCCCCTGGCCTTGAGCGCGTCGGCGTCGGCCTTGACCTCGGCGAGCACTTTCTCCGCGATTTTCTTCCCGTCGATGATTGTTGCCATGCGGTCCATCCCCCCGATAATTAGCGGTATTATTGTGCCGCCTGATTTTATTATTCTTGCCTTCTTCCGAAGCCGGGGCCGTGGTGGCTGCGGAGGAACGCCAGCAGCCTCCTCCTGTGCGCGGGCGGCTCTCCCCTCGCCTGGATGAGGCCCGATCTAGGGTCGTCCAGCATGTCCTTCAAAAAGCGGTTTTTCCAGCTGATCGAGAACAGCGCGTTGCTGAACATGTCGGATGAGTCCGGGGCGGCGTCCGGGCCGTTCCTCTCCATTTCAAATATCATCGCCCTGTATCCTTCGCGCGCCTCGCTTGCCGCCTCGTCCACCTGATCCAGCCGCGCGACGGCGTGTTCCTTCCCGAACGCCTTGAAGTAGTCGAGCACTGGCTTCCAGTTGCTGGCGCCGGGCCTCGGGTTGAACCTGCTTCCGAATATGCTGACGAGGTGGCTCCATTCCACCTTCGGGACGCCGAGCTCGCGCAACAGCGTGCTGTGCGAAATGCGCTTGGCGATGTCGTACCGGAGGCCTGCAGGCGCTTTTTTTTCCGAGCCCCACTTGCGCGAGGCCCACGCGTCGTATTTTTTGATGGTCTCGAGCATTTTTTGTGGGTCGAGGGGCGTGCCATGGAAATCGGCAGGGCCATTCCTCCGGCGGGAAATCGTGGGAGTCCTTTCGAACTCCCCGGGCTCGAGAGCCCTGCTGTGTGCGATGAACTCGGTTATCAGTGCTCCCCTTCCGCCGGTGCCCACGCTAGCCACCGTCAGAGAGCAAGTCCTTGAAGAACGCGCTCGGCCTTCCCGATTTTCCGGAAATCTCGCTTAGCGCGTTGAGCCTCGCGTCCACGTCGACGAGCTGCGCGTCGTACTCGCGCTGGAGGTGGATGAACGTCGAGAAGTCCATGTCGCCCTTCATGTACTTCTTGCGCGCCTCGGCGACGTCGGCGTTGATGCGCTTCCTCTCCTCCTTGAGCTCGACCGCCTGCTCGCCGGCCTTCTCCCTCAGGCTCTTGAACTCGCGCTTTTTTTTCTCTGCGACGGCGGCCCTGTCGGCCCTCGCGTCCTCGAACACGCGGCGCTTCCACGCCAAGTATGCGAGGACGATTACGAGCGCGGCTATGGCGAAGTCCAGTACGAAGTCGTATTCCGCGAAAGCGCTTGCCATGGCCTACCCTCATATTACCCCGTCGCCCTGCAATAAAAATCTTGGCACGGGGGCCGCGCCTACGGGTGCAAGCCTTTTATATCCTGCTTTCCGACTTACTTTGAGCGTGGTTGCATGTCGTTCCAGGATTCCCTCAAGGACGCGTATTTCGCCGTCGAAGACAAGTATTACGCCTTCATGGACTATCTGGAGAACAGCCTCAACCTCCCGGTCTACGACTCCTTCGTCAACCCCGTGGAGGCGAAGGGCATCCCATCCATGCCGATTGCGATCCTGCTCGCTCTCATCCTCATCGGCGGCGTCGCCTTCGCCGCGGTGTCGCTCTTTCCCGGCACCTCAACCCTGAGCGTCAACGTCACGCAGGCGGGCCAGCCGGTTTCCGGCGTCGAGGTGGGGCTCCTGCTCGACGGCAAGCAGGTCCAGACCGCGACCTCGGACAGCTCCGGCGTTGCCATATTCAGTAACGTCCCCATCGGGAAGACGGTCACCATCAAAATCTCTAAGGAAGGATTCGAGCCCTTCCTGCGGACCGTCACCATAGGCAGGAACACGCCGGCGGTCACGGCCTCGCTCCAGTTCTCCACTCTTCCCTCCACGGTCACCAAGGTGACCCTTCGCGTCATGTCCGAGGACAGCATCCCGCTGGGCGGCGCATCCATAACCTATACGGACTCGGAGACCGGGGCCTCGAAATCGGCGACGACGGACGCCAACGGCGCGGCTTCCCTCTTCGCCAGCGGCGAGACCGCGCTGCTGAACTTCCGCGTCTCGAAGGACGGCTTCCAGGATTTCTCCTCTTCCTTCGACGTCGCGATCGAGAAGACCAAGACCGTCAAGCTGAGGCGCTCTTCCAGCGACGGCGGGGGCGACGGGGGCACGAGGACGCCCAAGGGCATCGTTGCTGTGCGGGTAGCCGGAGGCGACGGCGGCCCCGTAGATTCCATCGTCCACCTCTTCCGCGGCGACGACGACACGGAGATCGACGTCAGCAGGACGTTCTCCAGCGGCACGGCGAGGTTCGAGGACGTCGACGCCGTCGGAGTGCTGTTGTACATAGCCGTGGAACCGCTTGACCAGAAGTTCCTCGCCTTCGACGGGAGCGCCGAGGCGGAACGGCTGCAGTCCGACGAAGTTCTCGAGTTCAGGGTGACCCTGCAGGAGAAGGCCGAGGGCACGGACTACGGCATTCTTCTGACCGCAGTCGACGCGGATGACGATTCCCCGCTCGCGGGCGTCAAGGTCCGCCTTTACAACCAGGAGACCAACGCCCTCCTCGCATCCCATTCCACGGACGCCGACGGCACCGCCTCCTTCTCTACGGACAAGACCTCCTACGCGACCCTCTACAAGCCGGGATTCCTGCCTGCCATCGTGCAGGACCTCAATGCGGGAGACGCGAGGACGGCATCCCTCCGGCGCGCGGCATCCGGCAACAACGGGGACGCCGAGGTCACGGTATACGACAGCGACGGCAACCCGGCGGCCGGCGCGAAGGTCACGCTGCTCTACAGCGACGGCTTCTTCGTCGGCATCGACGCCGAGACGACGCGCGAGGACGGCACGGCAGTGTTTGCCTCGCTCGACGTCTCCAAGTCCTACCTCGCGAGGGCCTCCAAAGGCGCGGTCAGCGGCACGTCGTCGGAATTCGCGGTAGCCGCGGGCGAGTCCGCGAGGGTGACCGTCACGCTCGAGGAGGCCACCGGCATCCTCATCGCCACTGCCGGCGACATCACCACCGGCAAGAACATTTCCGCATCCTTCAAGTTCTTCCTCAAGAAGGACGACAGCGCGCTCGGGGAATGCTCGACGGAAGAGTCGCAGCCCTCCTGCACGTTCGAGGTTCCCGCGAACAAGCAGGTCTACGCCCGGGCCTCCGCCGCCGGGTATGTCGAGAAGGAGTCCGAGGCCGTAGCCGTAGACGCCGGCTCGACGTTCTCGATACAGGTCAACATGCTGCCATCGCAGTTCGCCGAGACGCTGCGCGTGGACTTCGAGGGCGTGAGGCTCGCCGGCTCGAAGGAACAGGCATACTCCAACATCACCTCCCTCAGCAGGGCCTCCTTCTACCTTGCGAAATTCTCCGTCAACTTCCCGCACTCCGAGAAGGCCGGCCTTTTCATGCGCGTCGAAGGCAGGGGCACGCCCGCTGACGAGGACTACGCTTACATCGACAGGATCGACGCGCCTACCGGCGCGGGGATTATGAGGTCCGCGACCTACCAGCCGCAGGGCGACTGCTCGAGGGACCGCGCCGCGGGCGTTGACTACGCCGGCATGCCCTTGAAATGGGTGAACGCCGAATTCCTCAAGGAGGCGGGCAGCAAGGCCATCATTCTCCGCCTCTTCATCACCCCGAACGCCAGCCTGCAGGACCAGATCAAGGTATTCTACCGCGCCTACGCCAAGAGCGGCAGCGTCTGGGTGCGCACGCCCGAGGACTCCGAGCTCGGCAACCGCGAGAAAATCCCGACGAAGGACTCGTGCTATGCGGAATCGGCGTCCAGGCAGTTCTCCATCAACGGCGGCAAGTTCGCGTGCAACGGCCGCGCCTGCCTTTCCCTCCAGTTCGCGAAGGACGACTCTTCCCCCAAGATGAGCCGCAGCTTCACCGCCGACCTCGGCCAGCCCTTCAACATATACTTCGGCATCCGCGCCCTCCAGACCTTCGAATCGCCGTACGTCAAGCTCACCGCGGACTCCGGCAACGGCTCGGTAATCGCGCTCGGCGAGTTCTTCCTCTCCAGCGAGAACCTCCCGCCCTCGAGCGGCGACGCCGGCGGCTCTTCCGTAATCACGATCCCCATTGAGTCCCTCCTGCAGGCCGAGACCGCCGACGGCGTGGTCACCGCTTCCGGAAGAATCCCGACCTCGTATTCGAGCATCGACGTCGAGTTCGGCGACGCCGACGGCGAGGTGATCCGCGCTTCCGGTTTCGTCAGCATCCAGGGCACGGGCTCGCTCCAGCTTTCCCTAGACAAGACCGAGCTGCAGGCGAACGCCGACGCCTCCCTCACCGGCACGCTTCTCAGCGGCGTGGACGGCTCGCCGCTGACCGACGCAATCCTCTCCATCGAGGAGGACGAGACCTCGGTGTTCGAGGGCGGCGTCCCCGAGTCCATCGTCGGCGATAACTCCGCGGGCGCAGGCGAGGGCGGCTACTACAAGTTCCGCAGGGTGCGTCCGCTCTCCCCCGGGTCCTTCGACGTCATTGCGACGCGCGAGGGCTTCCGCGAGGCTCGGCAGAAGGTCACAGTCAAGCTCAACGAGTTCCTCGAAGTCACGCCGGATTCCCTCTTCCTAGGGTGCGACGGTGCGTCAGCAGAGCTCGAAAACAAGCTCAACATCAAGATTAACGTCTTTGCCACCTCGAACTGCGCCGAAATCTCGGGCGGCAGCTCCGTCAAGACGAGTGACACCTCGTGGACGATTTCCGTCGGCGCGAAGTCGACCGCGGGCATCACGCTCGTTCCCGTCCGTAACGGCGTGGACTGCAATGCCGCTTTCGCCAGCACTCTCCCCACGGGCGTCTCCAACTCCAGGAGAATCGGGCTGACCGTCCGCTGCGCCGACCTCGGGCAGTACTGCGAATACGACCCCGACTGCCCCGAGGGCGAGGTCTGCAGCACGACGAACAACACGTGCTACACCGTGCCGAACGCCACCGTCGAGTGCGAGAGCGACGGCGAGTGCGGAGAGGGCGAGGTGTGCAACCTTCAGACCTTCCAGTGCATCCCTGCGCCCGCGGTCTGCACCATCGATGCAGTCTGTCCCGAAGGCCAGCGCTGCGACACGCAGAACCTCGTCTGCGTCGACGAGCCTATTCCCTGCACCTCCGACTCGCAGTGCTTCAACGGCCAGTACTGCGACCCCTCGGACAGGCAGTGCGCGCCCAAGCCGTGCAACGTCGACGCCGACTGCGGCTCGCCCGCGCTCTTCTGCGACGCCTCCACGGGCACGTGCAACGGCCAGCCGCGCCGCTGCACCGCCAATTCCGACTGCCTGCAGGGCCAGACCTGCGACTTCTCCTCCAACACTTGCGTCGCGCTTCCCTGCACGACCACGAGCGACTGCCCCGACGGCCAGCGCTGCGACGACCAGACCCAGTCATGCATACGCGTGCCGACTCTATGCGACCGCGAGCATCCATGCCCGCAGGGCCAATCGTGCGACTTCCCGACGAACACGTGCCAGCCCCTCACCTGCAACGACGACTCCTTGTGCCTGACCTTCCAGACCTGCGACACCAACTCGCACCTCTGCATCCCCAAGCAGTGCGGCCCCGGCATGCCGGCGTGCCCCTCGGGCAGCGAGTGCAACGCCCGGTTCCAATGCGAGCAAATCCGGGAATGCTCCGACACCCGTCCATGCCCTCCGGGTTATTCATGCACCCGCGACGGCACGTGCGCGCTCATCGTCGGCAACTGCGGCGAGCTCGGCGAGATGTGCTGCACGCCGTTTGAAGACGGCTGCTTGGGCGGCCTGGTCTGCATAGACGGTTTGTGCATTGAATCCGGCGAGACGCCCTGCAGGTACGACAGCGACTGCGACGACAACGAGAAGTGCGACCGCGTGCGCGGGCTCTGCAGGCTCTTGACCTGCGACGAGCTCGACTGCCGCCCTCCCACGACCTGCGACCCCGCCACCGCGACGTGCATCACCCACCAGTGCGACACCGACCAGGACTGCATCGACCAGGGCTATTCCACCTACTTCTGCAACGATGACAACCTGTGCCTGCCGCGCACATGCGATTCCGACTCCGACTGCCCGGCCAAGTGGAAGTGCAACCTCGAGGCCACGCCCGGGGAATGCGTGCCTCCGGACTGCAGCGACTCCAAGCCCTGCCCCGAAGGCCAGTACTGTGGCGACGACAACAAATGCGCGCAGATGCTCCTCTATCCCAACCTGCCGAGCCGCATCATCGCCAAGCTCGACAGCGCGAGGGAATACGAGGAATGGTTCTCGACGAAGAACGTCGAGGGCACCATCACCTCCTGCGAGGTGAAGAGCAATGAGCAGCCCAGCAACGGCCAGATGCAGCTCTTCTTCGACACCGTCGAGTGCGACGTCAGCGTAAAACAGGGCAGGTTCATCCATTTGCACGCGGACTACTCCGGCCACCCGTGGTTTGACGTGCAGGAGACCCCTGCCGACACGGGCAACGACTACTCCTACGACCCGTACTGCTCGAACTACGACGCCGGCAACCCCGCGTGCCTCGACCGCTTCGGCTTCGGCGGCCCCGGCCCCAACACGGGCTTCGGCTGCCCCGACCCCTACAACCCCAACTGCCCGGGCTACCGCGGCCGCCTCTCTTCCCAGCCCAAGCAGGACCTTTCCCCGCAAAGCATGCTTTCCTTCGCCGACGACAAGCCGCTCTACTGCACGACAAACCCGGACGCCTACGGCTGCGGAGGCGAGGACGACGCCAACCCCGCGGACTACAAGGAAATCCACTCCGGCTGGCTCTACCTGCGGCGCGAGGGGCAGGCCGCGGTCAGCGTGCCCATCGTCGTCTACGGCATCAAGCCCTCCTCGGAATCCTTGGACGGATACGCGGTAATCCAGATCACCGCCGGCGGGTTCGTGCCCGTGCGCAAGTACGTCGACGTCAACCAGAAGGTTATCTGGGTGAACAAGGACGGCAAGACGCGCTCCGTGGTCTCGCGCCAGTCCGGCCTCTTCAACTCGGGTCCCATACAGCCCGGCAAGAACTGGACCTTCTCCTTCAACAAGGACGGCGTCTACGGCTACAGGGACGGCACGCGCCCGCAGTTCGAGGGCACCATATGGGTCGGGCCGCCAGGCGAATGCTGGTACATGCGCCCCGGCAGCTTCGCAAAACGCTTCGCCCAGAACCTCGCCCGTCCCCTCGTCGGCTTCTTCGACTACCCCGGCCGCGGCGAGAAGATCGCCGCCAGCTCACCGTACCGCTTCGTCATCAACCGCGACGGCACTGTCACCGACGTCCCGCAGGCCGTTCAGGGCATCGGAACAGGCTACATGAACGCGAACGGCATCAACAACTGGAACAACGCTCCATACAATTACCTCAACCAGCAGCCTGCGACGAGCTACTACCAAGGCTTCCAGCCCGACGACAACCTGCCCAGCTCCGCGCAACCCGCATTCGAATACTCCTTCAGCGGCCAGTATTACGACTTCAAGGAAATCCCCGTCTCGCCGCTCATGCCATCCAACGGCGTGGCGTTCACCATCATCAACGACCTCGCCCTCCTCTACAGCTCGCCGTCCCAAATCAGCGTGGACAACTCCAACGGCATGGCAAACTGCCTCGAGGGCGTCTACGTCGACCGCTCGGGCATCTCCGGCCAGCTCGTCGGCGCCGTGCAGAAGGTCAACGAAATCATGGGCGCGGCGCCGCGCTTCGCGACCTTCATCGTCAAGCTGCGGCCCGAATGCGTCGAATACGACGTCGGTTCCACCACCGACATACGCAGCGTGCCCCGCGTCAGGCTCAAGTTCAAGCAAGGCATCGTTGGCAGGGTAGGTGACCTCGGCCTCAACCAGGAGCTGAACCTCAAGATGGTCGGCCGCACCACCAACTTCTTCGGCCTCAAGATGCACTTCAAGATATTCAACGAACCCGCGGACAAGTATGCGCTGCAGATGGCCACGCGCGAGACGGACATGTGCTCCCGCCTTGGCCTCGAGCCCAAGGGTACGCTCGAGCCGATGTACATCGTCAACAACATCCCCGTCTCGACCTTGAGGATTACCGCGACAGACGGCACCAAGCTCACGGCGGGCAACTCCGGCAGCTCTAGCGTGCAGGAGAGAATGACCGCGCTATTCCAAGTCAAGGAGGAAGGCGGCTACCGGATACAGGCTTCTCCAACAATCCAGCCGTTCATCCTGAGCACGCCCAAGCAGCCAAACCAGCCCGGCAACTTCAAGATGCCGTTCAACAGACTTGCCACCGAACCCGGAATGCTGCCGCCCGAAGGCGCGCTCCAGAGCTCCGAATACTTCGACGTCGTCGGCAACGTCGGCAAGGGGACAAACCTCTACAACGCCTTCGACTGCAGCGGCAACAACTTCTGCAACTCCGCGCAGTTCAACGAAGCCGACGGCAAGGTGTACGAGGACATCGCGAAGATGAACGAACAGGTCTTCAGCAAGGTCCAGCAGATAGACTTCAACGGCTTCGGCGACGCCGTCAAGGACGCCTTCGCGGACGCGCTCGTGCGCACGCTCGCCGACTACGTAGCCGACCAGGCGCAGTACGAGGCCTGCGGCAGGACGCAGGGCTTGCGCGACCTCTGCAACGCGCAGGCTACCGGTGCTACCGCGGGCGACGACTACTGCTACGACCGCGGCAACTCGCACTGCGACCGCACTTCGTGGGGAGACGTCACGAGCTCGTTCGGCAACGAATTCAAGCTCGCGCTCTGCAACACGCAGACGCTCAACCTCTTCGAGGGCTTCGCCAACCGCAGGGACTGGGACGGCCTGCGTGCAGTCATCTCGCAGGCGCTCGCCGGCCAGACGCTCGGCCCGCGCAAGCTGAACACGAAGCCCATCGTCGACCTTCGGCCTCTTTCCATTGCAGTGCTCCACAAGACGGCTGCCGACAACGGCGCGAACTCGGGCCTCTTCCTCAAGAGCTACCCGATACTGCCCTCGGGCAGCCCGCTGGCGCGCGAAAGCTTCATGTCGCTCGAGCAGTGGAGCGGCGGCCAGACCGTCGTCGGCCAGACCGTCGGCGGCGCGTCTGGCGCGGCCAAGACCGGCATCGAGATGCTGTTGAGCATCCCCGGCGGCGTGTGGGGAGGCGTCAAGGGCCTTTGGTCGGGCTCGGGCGGCTCGTACAACATTCGCACCTTCCCCTACCTCTACTACCCGAAGTCAAAGTCCGGCTCAACTCAGCTGCAGGTGAGGATGTCGGACGCTTCCAAGCCCAATCTTGCGACCATGAACAAGTTCCCCTTCGACGCCTCCAACGACAAAGTGGAATTGTACAAGGAATACAAGGACTACTTCTCGGGCTCGACCGGCACCGGCAGGAAGATCAAGCTCGTTAGCTGCTACGCCGACTTCGTCAAGGACGACTCCTCCACAATAAAACTTGATAAACCAACGGGACTACCCTTAGACTCCTGTGCAAACTTATTCAGCAAGCCCGAGGACTTCGAGAAGCTGATGAAGGTCGCCTCCGTCTGCAAGCCCGGCAAGTGCACTCCCGACAACGACAAGACCGTGCTGCCCCCGTCCGTCGCCATCTATTTCGACCAGCCCTCGTACACGCTTTACGCCATCGCTCCCGGGATTGTGAAAGACGCATCAGACACTGAACTGCTGGACTACAGCAATGCCGGTAAGGAAGCCCTCAAGGACCTCTTCAACTATTTCCTCGACGAGTGCTGGTCGGACACCGGTGCGAAGGATCGCATCGAGGCCATGTTCACGGAGACCACCATCAGCGGCGACCTGCGCATCCAATGGAGGAAGGACGGCGACGGCAACCCCGTGGGCATATACTACTTCTTGGACGAGAACAAGGTGCCGACCGAGAAGAAAAAACCAATCCAATGCATCCCGCCGGCGCCGCCCCAGACGCAGGAACCGGAATGCGTTCCGCCGGAAGGCACGGAGCCCACGCCCGTCGAACCTCCGCTGCCCCCGCTGGTCCATTTGGACATATCCGAATTCTCGGGCGTCAAGGACATCATCAAGGGAATCTACGTCAAGGACCCGGCGAAGCCCGAAGGCGCAGATTCTTTCAGAACCGCTTGCCTCAACCGGGGAATAAAATCCGATTCCGTGCTGACGGACGGCGTGCTCTACGTCCCCGGCACGAACCGCCTGTGCGTAAGCGTCGACGTCAACAAGGACGCGGCCCTTGAAAAGCTCAGGGCGATGGCGACCGCGGCGAGCGCCTCCCTTGTCGATGGCTCCCTCGCGGTCTACGCCTACGCGCTGCCGGCGGCGTTCAGCCCCAATCTCCTTTCCGCGGCGAACCACGTCAGCCACGAATACGCCAAGCAGGGAATGTATGTTCAGGACATTGTCCCCGGAGTCCTTGCAGGCCGCTTCTTCATGTCCCACGACAACGTCAAGAATTCCTTCGGCACGGCCGGCAAGAAGCTGTACGTTGAGGTCGGCGCTAGGACTAATACCGGCGGCTGGGTGAGCGTCGGCCGCTACTGGTGGGACGTCGTCGGAGGGGAGTACAAGCCTTCGCCCAAGGTCGGCATAATCAGGGAAGGCTCGCCGACGGCGCCGGCGAAATAGCGCTACCATCCGCCGCTCCTCCTGCAGTTATTTAAACCGCGGGCGCCTCCAATTCTAGCGGAAGCGATATGGCAGAACCGAAGCGCCTGCTCGTCTTGTGCGTCGACGTCGACAACGACTTGGGCGAGAAGGCGCGCGTAAAGGGTCCGCTCGTGGGCCGCCAGCAGAACGTCGACGCCGCCACGCAGCTGCTCGTCAGCGACCCGCAGGACACTGACGGCAACACGATGTTCGACGCGGTCAAGGCCTTCGACGAGCTCAAGCGCCAGGGCTACGAAGTCGAGGTCGCCACGCTCACGGGAAGCGCGCGGCTCGGCTACTACGCCGACCGCGAAATCGTCAAGCAGCTGGAGAAGGTGCTGGCGAGCTACCTGCCCGAGGCGTGCGTGTTCGTTTCCGACGGCGCGAGCGACGACCAGATTCTCCCGCTAATCCAGAGCAGGGTCAAGGTCAACAGCGTGAGGCAGGTCGTCGTCAAGCAGAGCAAGGAGCTCGAGAAGACGTATTTCGTGCTGTTGGAGAAGCTCAAGGAGCCGCATTTCGCGAGAATCGTGTTCGGCATCCCCGGCCTCCTGCTGCTCCTCGCGTTCGCCTTCCAGGAGACGGGCATCCGCATTTTCGTCGGCCTGTTCGGTGGCTACCTCCTGCTCAAGGGCTTCGGCATCGAGGAAGTCCTTCTCCGCTGGCTTGCGCGCTCGGAGCTTTCCGTGGAGAGGGTGACGTTCATCTTCTACTTCGCCTCCGTGCCGCTCGGCGTGGTGTCGGTCTACCTCGGCATCGCGAGGTTCGCCGTGCTACAGCAGGAAGGCGTCGCCAACTTCGCGAAAATCTCGGCGTGGGTGCTCAAGGACTTCATGCTTCTCTTCCCGCTCGCGATTATCCTCGTGCTCGCCGGCCAGCTCGTCGAGGCGCTGCAGCAGAACAAGCGGTACGCCCTGCCAAGCTACGCGATATACTTCTCGGCGGTGATCCTCCTCTGGTTGATCGTGAACAACGCCGCGGACTGGGTCATCGGCACGCTTTCCTTCGCCGACTTCTTCCTCTCCCTCCTCTTCAGCATCGTCACCATGTACCTGATCACGTACCTCGCGAGGCAGTTCAAGAACGGCATCATCACCCGCATGAAGCTGGAGGGCCGCGAGGTCTACACGGAAATCGGGGGCTTCATCGGCAAGATCGTCGACGTGGACAAGCGCAAGGGGTCGCTCTCCGTGAAGACGGCAAGCGGCCAGAAGATCGCCTTCAGCTTCGAGAACATCAGCAGCTTCGGCGACCGGCTCATCGTCCGCTATTAGTGTCAAGCAACGGCCTTCCACACTTCCTTTGCAATATCCGCCTTGCCCCGCAGCCTGCCTTCCGTATCCATGCAGGAAATGATCCTACAGCCCCTCCTCCTTGCCTGCGACAGGTAGACCCGCCTGACCTCCTCCAAGTATTCCACGTCCTTCTCGTTCACGTCCTTCTTCCTCCCCCTCTTCCTCAGCAGCAGACGCGACGCCCTCACCGGCACGTCCAGCAACACCACCTTGTCCGCGCGGGGCATCGGCTCCTCAAGCCGTTCCAGCCACGTTACAAACCTTGCCCTCTTCTTCGCCGGAACCCTAGCCGCCTGGTAGAGGTTGCTCTGCGTGTAGCGGTCCGCGACGACCCAGATTCCGTCTGCCAGCAGCTTTGCAATCATGTCCTTAAACTGCAGGCGGTCGAGCGCGAAAAGGACGGCTGCGGCCTCCGGCGGCACCGCCTCCCTGCCGCCCATTTCCCCCAAGAGATACATCTTCACGAGCCTCCCGTAGGGGGTGCCGTAGGCAGGGAAGCTGACGAAGTGCGCCCTTCTCCCCGCGGCCTTGAGCCGGCGCACGAGCATTTCCGCCTGCGTGCGCTTTCCGCTGGCATCCAATCCCTCCACCACGATGAGTCGTCCCCTCGCCATGTCATGCACCAAGCGAATGCCCCACGACGTCGATGGCAATTGCTGCCATCGGAATCAGGAGGTTGTCGTCTATGTGGAAGTCGTAAGTCTCCACAAGTGCCAGCAGCGCCGCGAGCAGGACCCCGTAGAGCCCGATGAAGAGATACGCCACGACCGCGCCCGTGGAGAAGAACGCGAACATGCCCTCCCAGCTTTTCCGCTTGTTCCACGGCAGCTTCGCCTGCCCGTGCCTCACGCCCACCATGGTGGACGCGCCGTCGGAGACCGCGAGCACGGACAGCGCCGCGAGCGCGAACCCGTCCGAGAGCGAGAAGGAGAGCAGGAACAGCGCGCCGACGGCGAAGAACAGCGCGCCCCTCCCCGGGAACTCCGCCTTCCTGCGCTCGAATTCCGCCAGGAACCTCTCGAACACGCCGATTCTTCCTCCGACGAGCTTGGCGTTGATTGCCAGCAGGCCTGCGAAGAGCGCCACGATGATGAACTGTTCGACTGCGGATGTCCCAAGCAGGATGGCCGCAACGACCACCGCCACGCCGACGTACATGTGGAAAAGCTGCCTGCGGAACTCCATCCCCGGCGTGCCCCGCTTTTCCCGGGGGCTTGCCGCCCGGAACATCTTGAGCGCGGACTCCGTGACGAAATACGCCAACAACCCGAAAGCGAGGCCGGCTGCGACCTGCTCGAAGGAATGCACGTTCAATAACACGCGCGAATAGCCGACGAGGAATGCGAGCGGGAGCGCGAGGAAGAACCACGGCGTGCCGAGAAGGCCGACGGCAATCACGGTTGCCACCGCGGTGTGCGCCGAGGGGAAGCCCCACCCGTCGCACGCGCCATCGGTGATGCCGTTCACGCACGGCCTTTCCTCGGCGTAAATCTCCTTTGCAACCGGGACGAGCGCTGCGGTCGCCGCGACGGCGAGCAGGAGCACGACCCTCTTTTTGGTCGCAAGCATCGCGAGCGCGGTCAGCAACGCGAAGATTGGCACCGGGTGGGCGTCGAGCACCTGCGCCAGCCAAATGACTATCTCTTGCATTGCGTTACCCCCAATCAATTCAGCGGAACCGTTTATATTCGTTAGTCCCCCCATCATTCTGAAACGCCTAGGTAACTCAGCCTGGTTAGAGTGCCAGACTCATAATGGATTGACCCGTTTTGAGTTAGGAGCCCGCCGCCGCGCCGCGAGGCGTGCAAGGCCGGGCGATGACTGGTATAAGGTTTCTTCGTGAAATCTGGAAGCCGCGAGTTCAAATCTCGCCCTAGGCACTTGCTTTGCGTCTGCCTGCTCCCCCTAGGCACTTGAACTGCGTCTAATGTGCGCCAGAACCTAGCTTGTCCCATGTCTGCGTCTTGGAGGGGTCAAACGGCTATTTATAGACTGCTTCTTTGGAGGGCGACGAGGATGGTTTCGTCAACTTGACACTGGAATTTCTATGGTAGTGATTAGTTTGGTCCCTTGGCGCCTGCGGATTTCCTGCAATTCGGCTGGAGTCGAGCATTCCAGGTGCAGTTCGAGGGCTTCGCGGAGGTTGGCAATAGCTACTTCCAAAGTATCTCCTTGAGATGCCACGTCTAAATCTGGGCACCATGCTGAAAAAGACCCTGCCTCTGGGATGACTACGACTGAAAAACCAAGAAGCTTCATAAAACAATCACTCGGGCCTTCTTTGGGCTTGAATACATGTGGCGAAAGGAATATATATAAGTTCGTAAATATAAACTCTAACAATAACTAAGTGATAAGTAAGATGAGGGACGATCCGCTTGATTCCCTTTTCGTAAAGGGAGACGAAGTAAACCGCGAGCTGTTAAGCAGTATCCTTTCGCAGTTTGTCCGATTGGACGAGAAGGGGCGAATTTTTCCGTTGGCCTCTTTTTACTCTCAGTCGAACAAGAATAAGATTCTCCTTCTGCTGCTTTCCAAGAAGGCTTTAAACCTGAAGTCGGGTCTTGACGAACCAATTACCCCATCTGCATTGGCGAAACTTAGCGATATTCCGGAGGGTTCCCTTCGGCCGACTTTGAGGCTTCTCGTCGACGAGCGGCTGGTTGATGATGAAAACAGCCGATACCTTGTTTTCTCCCACGCTTTGCCCCGCTGCGCCGAACTTTTTTCCCAGAAAAAGGATTCTGGGAATGAAAATGAAAATCTTCCCTCTAGGCGGCAAAGTCAGACCCGCATTAGTATGCGGGGAATAATCGAGGACATCCTGCGGCAAGGAGGCCTTGATGAAGGTAAAAGCGTCCGGGAAATTTTCGAGCTTGTCCAACGCCGAAGGCCTGGCACGGTCTATAACCCCCTTTACAAGGTTGTTCTTGATTTAGTCCATCAGCAGGTTCTAGCCCGGGAAATTAAAGACGGCAATTGGTTGTATTACAAAGTGAGAAAATGAAATTGCCAGTCGTTGCAGGCAAGGAAGTTTCCAAAGTGCTTCAAAAGCACGGCTTTTCCGTCAAGGGACAAAAAGGGAGCCATGTCCATTTGATAAAAACAATCGGGAACCAGACTTTTCATGTAACTGTGCCAGTCCATGGAAACCGGGACTTGAATCCATTTGTTTTCCGGTCAATAGCACGCCAAGCTGGTTTTACGCCCGAGGAATTTTCGGGATTATTTTAATCCGAAGGCACTTGGACGTATTGCCCGTGCACTCATTAGCCATTCAGTCCCTGCCAGGCTGCCCCACATTAGCACTCGGTCTGCGTCTGATGTTCCCCGAGAATCGGTACAGCCCCATGTCCGACTTCTGGTTGGCTCAAACGGCTATTTATTGGCTGCTTCTTTGGAGAGCGACGAGGGAGGCTTCGTTGTTCCCCAATGTCATTTGTGCCTTTCTTTTATCATTGCACCGATTCTTCGGAGTCTTGTTTGTTGTGTTTCGGTCATGATTTGTCCGAATCTTTTTTGGTTGCCTCCGAATGGTGGGAGGACTTTGTGTACCCAGAATAGCCTTGATTTTACGCCTTCTACGTCGGTTTGTGGGGTTTCTTGGAGGGTGAACTTCATTTGTTTTGGTGTTTTTGCGTAGATTTTGTAGGCGGTTTTGGAGGGCAGTGAGTCCCAGCGGCGTGTTTGGTGGTCTGCGGTCGTCATCCAGATTTCGTCGAGCCCCATTCTTGCGGCGTATTCTTTGACGCCGAGTAAGAGCATTTTGTGCCAGTCTTCGTATCTTGTCCTTAGCCTGCTTGATAGTTTGGCGTCGTGTACGTCGCTTTGGACTGCACCCCTGATTTGGCAGGTTAGTTAAGCGCGTGCTCTCCCTCATGAGAGAAAATGGCCTCTTGTGCAAGCGCAAGCGGTTCAAGATAGCGACGACGGACTCGAAGCACGGCCTGCCAGTGTATCCAAACTTGGCAAAGAATCTCGTAGTTACGGGCCTCAAACAGCTTTGGGTGGCGGATATTACCTATATCCACCTCGTGCGGGAATTCATTTACTTGGCAGTCGTTCTAGACGTTTTTTCCAGAAAATGCCTTGGCTGGCAGCTCTCAAGAAACATTGACGCCCAGCTATGCATGGATGCCCTGACGATGGCGTTCAAGGAACGCCAAGGAATTCCACTCAATGGCCTAGTCCACCATTCTGATCAAGGTGTCCAGTACGCCTCCACAGAGTATACGGACGCCCTGCGTGGGCAGGGCGTGCTTGTGAGCATGAGCCGGCGGGGCAATCCGTACGACAACGCGTTTGCGGAGTCGTTCATGAAGACGTTCAAGGTGGAGGAAGTGTATTTGAGCGAATACGAGTCGTTCAATGATGCGCTGGAGGACATCCAGCGGTTTATCGAGGTGGTATACAACAGGAAGAGGCTGCATTCGGGCATC
>JAZDGU010000056.1:0-5360 GCA_043806595.1 Microcaldota archaeon | reverse complement strand
CGCCGCAATTGTCAAGGACGAGAAGGGACGCGACTCTCCGGCAGTGGCCATCAGCAGCGTCGTTCCAGCAGTGGGCAGCGAGAAAGAGGTCCAGACCTTCAATAATGCCCTCAAGGAAATCCAGAGGGATTCCACTACTGGCGCTCCGGGCGGCTTCCAGGTCCTCGAGACGCCCAACACGCGGTACGAGTTCCACACTAACAACGTCACCGGCTCGCCGCAGCTTTCCGTCTACGAGAAAATCCGCGAGAACCAGACGATAACCAACCCCGACGGCAGCACCTCGACCGTCGAGCGCGTTACCGAGCAGAAGGCCAAGGACTACGCCATTACCGGCCCCATGACGCAGAATGGAAAGGACCTCGTCGTTCCCACGGACAAGGGAGACTTCCGCATCAACATTGACCAAAAAGACGGCCAGCCGACGCTTTCGGCAAGCGGCCCCGACGGCTTTAGGGAAATCGCGGCGCTGCTTGCAGCGCGCGGCCAAAACGGCATCCTCGCCTTCGACCCGCGAACGGGACTGTGGTACGCCCTCAATGGACAGGACATCCCGTGGAACCAGGACTTCGCCAACAAGGGCCTAAGCTACTACAATTCCGCCGACGGCGCGCGCGGAGTCGCCGGCGACAACCTGCTCGGCCCGCGCCGTACGGGCACTGCAACGGATTCGACGGGCTCCAACCCGTTCGCGCTGCCAATGTTTCCCGAGAACAACCCTGCAGTTGCGCTGCTAATGATTTTTGCAGTCGTCGCAGGCGCGGCGGTAATCCGCTACCGCAAAGAAGAAGATGCATAGTACGCCTGCACTGCCCCTGTTTTTGCCTTCGGCCCGCAATTATGCAGTAATGCTTCGTGCTCGTGAAATTTTACTATGCCTGGCAGCCTTTGCCTTGCCTTGGCAGTCGGTATTGAAGTGGCATCCCCTGCTTTCCTTTCTCGCCGACGCAGCCTTTGCCACCAGCAGGCCCACCAGCGCCATGTTCGCGGCTTCAACTGCCTCGTAGCTGGCTCCACGGCGCAGTATCACGTCGGCCTTGGATTTGATTGTTGAGAGCTCCTTGATTGCGCTTGAAAGCCCCGGGTTTTTCCTAACGATTCCCGCCTTTTCCCACATGAGTGCCTTGATTTGCGTGCGCAAGAGCTTGTCCTTCCCGGTTTCTGCCACCACGCGCGGCTCTTGCGGGTGCATCGGCGCCGCTCCCAGCCGCGGGAGTTTGGCTGCCTCCTTTGCCGCCTCGATGCCCCAGACCAATCCTTCCGAGAGGGAATTGCTCGCCAGCCGGTTTGCGCCGTGGACTCCCGTGCACGCCACTTCGCCGACCGCGAAAAGCCTCCTGATGCTCGTCCTTCCCTTCAAGTCCGTCTTCACTCCGCCGCAGCTGTAGTGCGCTGCCGGAGTCACCGGGATCCAAGTCCTCCCGATTTCCAATCCTTCCCGCAGGCAAGTGCGGTAAATGTTGTAGAAGCGCTCGCGCAAAAACTTTCTTCCAAGCCCCGTGACGTCAAGGAATACCTTGCCCTTGCGCATCTCTGAATAAATCGCGCGGGCGACGACATCGCGAGTTGCAAGCTCCCTGCGCGCATCGTATTTCGACATGAACGCCTCGCCGCGCGCGTTGCGCAGCACCCCGCCTTCCCCTCGCAGCGCCTCGGTGATTAGAAAGGGCTGCTCCATGGGCAGGTCGAGTTTCGTCGGGTGGAACTGCACGAACTCCATGTCCTGCAGCACCGCGCCTGCGCGGTAGGCCATCGCGTAGCCGTCTCCGGTGGCAACCTCCGGGTTTGTAGTCTCAAGGTACAGCGCGCCCAATCCTCCTGTGGCAAGCACTGTGGCCTTGGCGTAATAATTGTCGACGCGGTTGCGGCCGAGGTTGAGGAACTGTGCGCCGAGGCACTCGCCTCCCTTTGCAATCAAGTCGATTGCGAGGTTGTTTTCGTACACTTCGATGCGGGGGTGCGAGCGCGCCTCCTTCACCAGCGCGCCTTCGACTTCCCTTCCCGTCACGTCCCCGGCGTAGGTCACGCGGTTGCGCGAGTGGCCGCCTTCGCGCGCAAGCGCCAGCCCGTCCTTGCCGCGCTCGAACTTGACGCCCTTCTTTTGCAGCCACCGGATGCCCGCCGGCGCGTTATTGACCAGCGCCTTTACCGCAGCCGGGTTGCATAATCCAGCGCCCGCCTCGAGGGTGTCAAAAATGTGCAGCGCCTTTGAGTCTCCCTTGCCGAACACCCCCGCCATGCCTCCCTGTGCGTAGTCCGTGTTGCTGTCGAATACCCTGCGCTTGGTGAGCACCGCGACTTTTCCGTGCTGCGCCGCGTTGAGGGCGAAAGTGAGGCCGGCGATTCCCGAGCCGATGACGAGGAAGTCGTAGTTGTAGTCCATTCAACCATCAGCCTCCGCCCGTGCCCGAACTGGAAACCTGCATCATGTAGTCGATTGCCCTGCGCGCCCTGGCGACGGTTTTCTTCGGAACAATGATTTCCTGGCTTTTTTTGGGTTTCGCCAGCGCCTGCCAAATCAGCGCGAGCGAGTTTTTCCTCATGAACGGGCAGAGGCTGCACATCGCCAAAAATTTCTTGCCAGGCAATTCAACCCTCATCCTGTCCGAAAGGCCGCACTCCGTCACCATCACAAACTCGCTGGCATTGCTCGCCTTCGCATACCCTATCATTCCGCCGGTGCCTCCGGCATAATCCGCCTCCTTAACGACCGCAGGCGCGCACTCCGTGTGTACGAGCACCTTCATGCCGGGGTGAGCCTTCCGAAGCGCGCGGATTTTGTCCGCGGAGAATTCCCTGTGCACTACGCACTTGCCGTCCCATCCGATGATTTGTTTCTTCGTCAGCGCCGCGACGTTGCGCGCCATGAAGGCATCCGGCAGAAAAATTACCTTCTCCTGGGGCATCGACTCGACGACTTCCAGCGCGTTTGCGGACGTGCAGCAGGCGTCGCATTCGGCCTTGACCGCGGCGTCCGTGTTGACGTAGCAGACCACGCCCGCTCCCGGGTGTTTTTTTCTGAGTTTTCGCACGTCTGCGGCGGTAATCGATTCCGCGAGCGAGCACCCGGCGTCGGTAGCAGGCAGATAAACTTTTTTTGTCGGCGACAGGATCTTCGCGGTCTCGGCCATGAACCTCACGCCGGCAAAGACAATCACCTTGGCCTTGGTCCTCGCGGCCTCCATGCTCAGGCCCAGCGAGTCTCCCACGAAGTCCGCGACGCCGTAGACGATTTCCGGCGGCTGGTAGGAATGCGCGAGGATGACGGCGTTCTTCCGTTTCTTCAGATTGTTTATCTCCAGCGTGAGCGGGGCGTAAGCCTGGCAGACTTCCTTGTTCCAGCCGAGCTTGGATAACGACGAGTAGAGCCTTTTGGCCTCGGCATCCAATTCCGCCGATGATGGCTTGAATTCCCCCATGAACCCGTTCCCCCGTTTCCCCACCTTTGAGTGCGAAGAATATTGTCTTGGCGGGGCTTGTTTAAATGAGTTGGGTTGGCAACCGCTTGCCTTCATGTCGCAGGAAAGGCATAGCCAAATCAAGCCGGTCAAGTAGAGCGCCGAGTCGGTGACGCGAGACTACCCGATTGGGGTTTAGATTGGCGAGCTGGCATGCACATATTATTAAAGCCGGTCGGAGAATTTTACGTATGCGTGCCATCTGCTTTCTGCTGCTTCTCGTCACCCTCTCATCGCCGGCCATGGCTGCGTGCGCGCTCGACGGCTCCAGCGCCAACTCCGTAATTACCATAGGTTTGGTCGCCGGAGTGAGAACGGCGCTTATTTACGACTACGATGTTGCGTTAAGCGCCTTCGGCGCGGCGCGCGCAATCAACGAGGTGAACGCCATAAGCGAGTACCTCGGCGGGTACTGGGATTTCGATGGCGACGGCGATTTCGACATCGTGACCTACTCATATGCATTCCGCCCGACTGAAAACAAGGCGGACTTCACGATTTACCTGTATGCGTACGATGTCTCCTCGTGCCTCGTCAAGACTACCGCTTTCACCGGCGTTTTCGACATCCAGAAGGGCACTTTCAGCGAGTGCAGTAACAACCCGAACTACGAGTGGTGCAACCGGGTCGCCTTCGGGATCGCCGACGTCGACCACGCGAACGGCTTCGACTACATTTTCGGGATTCAGGGGACTCAGCGTTACTCGGGCCGGTTATATGCCGCGCTTAATGACGGCTCCGGCCACGCGGCCCTCGCGCCTTCCTTCGCGAGCCTGGCCAGCGTCTCCCATATGACGAGGCTGACCCTCGCGGAAGGCGATTACAACGAGGACGGACAAGCCGACGTTCTTATCCTCGACTATTCCAGCCCCAATTGCGCCGCGATGCCCGTGAGGTTCGTCAAGGGCCTGCCCAGCCCCCCCTATTTCGAGAATGCCCCGGCTATCAGCACCTTTATCGCGAACAGGAACCCTTCGACTATGTTCAATGCCGGCGACCGGCTCGGCGACGGGCACTTGGACACATTCTATGGCCTCGACGACGACGGCGACGTCGGCCAGCTGTGGGAACGCCAGGGCAACGGCGACGGCACGTTCGGCGCCGCCGAGTTAGAAGTGCTGGACACCGCACCCTTGAACGAGAATGTTTGCCCCTATGGGGCTGGATTCCAGGGCGGCAACCTCGCGTTGAGGGACTTCGACCTTGATGGCATTCCCGACGGCGTAATATGCCTGCCTTCACTCAACAGCCTTTCCTTCGTGCGCGGACCCCTCAGCGACTCGGCATGGGCTAGCCGGGAGGACGTCGGCTCCTGCGTCGACCAGCCGCTCGTCGGCCCCACCTATTTGTGCAAGCAACAGTACCAGCAATGCGCGCAGGACGCCGATTGCTGCGGCACCGGGCAGGGCTACCCCTTCGACCAGTCCTGCTCATTCCAGCCTCCCGGGAACCCCGTTGGCCACTGCTGTCCCGTCGGCCAGGAATGGAATCCAGCCACGGGCGATTGCGAATCCACAAACGCCATTCCTGTTGCCATCGCAGATAGTGCTACCGGCCCGGCAGGAACCCCGCTTACTCTTGATGGTTCAAGCAGTATCGATAGCGATGGGTCAATAACCGGTTATTTTTGGACTTTGACAAGCGGGGATTTGACGGGTTGCACGCCTCCGGCTGTTCTGACGACGGCAGCCATCGAACTAAATTGCCCTGCCCCGAATTCCTTGATCTATTCCCTCGTGGTAACCGATGATGATGGCGCACCCTCCGTTTCCGCCCAAGCAACAGCAACATTCCAAAACCGCGCCCCGGTCGCGGTGATAACCGTTATAGGCTCGCCGGCGACGCTTCCGGGCGTGGTCAGTGTCGGCGGCTCGGGTTCCACCGACCCGGATGCGGGGCAGA
>JAZDGU010000055.1:0-13796 GCA_043806595.1 Microcaldota archaeon | reverse complement strand
AGCGCGGTTTTCCTGCCAACAGCCGAGTCTCGCTGTGTTCGACTTCTGTGCTCTCGGGGCGTTCCATCTTAAGCCTTTCCCCTCGCACTGCGGTGCTCGGGCCGCTACGTCGTTCAGCCTACGCTTTGCTGCGGCTTCACGTCGTTTTACGCTAGGCATAAGGGAACGCCCGCTCGCCAAATGGCCGCTTGAAGTCGAACCAGCTTCGCTCGGCTTCTTTTGCATAGGAAAACCCGCGCGCAAAGCCGGGTCATCGCTTTCCGGCGCAGGCTGGGGAGCCAAGCTCTCCTGAAGATAACTCGGAGTTAAACCGGAAAGTCGGGGGAGTAGCCTCCAGTGATATGAGGAGTGCGGCGCAATCGAAGGGTCGAAACACGCGCTTCTGTCAAGTGTGTCGAGGGTTGGCTGTGTGAAAATAGGTGGTTTGAAATGCAAGCGAGAAGCGCATGGACTATGGAGAAGGACCGCAGGCCTCCAGCTGCTCCTGCCGGGACCGGCAATGGCAACGGAACCGGCCACGCGGCGCAGGCGGAGGACGGCAAGGACACTAAGCCTCACCGGACGGTCAAGATGAAGGGCGTTGAGGGCTTCGTGGGCAGCGCTTGGGTGAATCCGAGCAAGTTCGGCGGCAAGTACGTCGCAGTGCAGGTGAACGCGGATGTGCCGGCCGGCGCGGTGCTCTACTTGAGCCCCCGCAAGGATTCGCCCGACTGCCTCGGGTGAAGCGCAGAGGCCGTTGACGGAATTGGAGAGTGCCGGATTGCGGAAACGTTGATATGATGCGCCCGGCATTCTTCTCATTCCCGTTGAGAACTTTGGGCTGTTTTTGTTCATTCTGGATGAGAAGATTTAAATAGGTGGTTTTGCATACGGATTGTATGTTGTCGAAGGAGCAGTTGAAGCAGGTGCTGTCGGAGCAGTGGGCGGCTTTCCTCAAGAAGGACTTGGGGGTGGAGCGGGCGGCGCTTTCTTCCGTCGGGGAGAAGCTCAAGCTGCCGCATGTGGTGGTGTTGAGCGGCCTGCGGCGTTGTGGGAAGTCCACGCTGATGCGTCAAATCGTGAAAAAGTATTACTCTGACGAGTCGTTTTACTACGTCAGCTTTGAGGACGAGCGGCTCAAAGACTTCGATGCGTCGCAGTTCAACGACGTTTACGAGGCGCTCGTTGAATTGTTCGGGGAGCAGAAGGCGTTCTTCATTGACGAGATACAGAACGTGGAGGGTTTCGAGGCTTTCGTGCGCAGGTTTTACGACGCGGGCTTCAAGTTCTTCATCAGCGGCTCGAACGCGAGGCTGTTGAGCAGGGAGTTGGGCACGAAGCTTACCGGCAGGCACGTTGACTTGGTTGTGCGGCCTTTCTCGTTCAAGGAGTTCCTCGCGCTTCGCAAGTTCCATTTCAGCAAGGAAATTCTTTACAAGTCTGAGGGCCGGGCGGCGTGCAAGAGGCTTTTTGGCGAGTACTTGGAGAAGGGGGGCATGCCGGAGTACTTGGTTTACGGCAATCCCGAGGTTCTCGCGCGCGTGTATGACGACATCGTGATTAAGGACATTGCGGTGCGGCACGGCGTGGAGAACGTCGCGCAGTTGCGGGAGTTGTACAAGTACCTTGTAGCCAATTTCTCGAACAAGTTCAGCTTAAACTCTCTGAAGAAGCTCTTGAATTTCGGGAGCGCGAACACCGTGAAGGCGTACGTGTCGTATCTTGAGCAGGCGTATTTCGTGTCGGTGGCCAGCAAGTTCGATTATAGCCTGAAGAAGCAGTTGGTGAACGACAAGAAGCTTTACGTTGTGGACAACGCCTTCGTTCCAGTGCTTTCGGCGAAGACGACGAAGGACAACGGCCGCATGCTGGAAAACCTTGTCTTCAACGCGCTCAACGAAAACTGCAGCGTGTTCTATTTCGGGAACGGCTCGGAATGCGATTTCGTGACCGTAGAGAAGAACGAGCTGGAGCTGGCGGTTCAAGTCTGCTGGGAGCTGACCGGCGGCAACCGGGAGCGCGAGCTGGCCGGGTTATCCGCGTGCATGTCTTCCTTGAAGGTAAAGCGGGGGCTGGTGTTGACTTACGACCAGGAGGAAGAGCTCGTCTTGGAGGGCCGGAAGGTTCAAGTCAAGCCCGTCTGGAAGTGGATGCTCGAATAATCGCACGCCGCTTCTCAAACCCATTTGCGTTTGTCTGGCGGCTAGTTTAAACTGCCCCCAGCGGAGCAGCCTCCGGCGATGTGAGGAGTGCGGCGCTAGCTTCGGTAGACTTCGTCGCGCTTACCCAGCCTGACGAGGATGACCTTGCTTCCCTCGACCTTGTAGAGGATCCTGTAAACGCCGAAGCGTACCCGGAAGCGGTTGGTGTTCTCGAGGTGCTTGAAGCGCCCCGGGTTCTCCAGTATTTTCGCTATCGCCGTCTTCAGGCGGGCTTGCATGGGTCCTTCAAGCCGCTTGGCGTCGCGCCTGAATTCGTCGGTGTAGTAGAGTTCGTTGGCCATGCCCGCATTCCTCAGGCGAATATCTCGTCGATGCTCTTGGCGCGGCGCACTTTGGCGATACCCGATGCCATGCGCTTTTCCATGCGGTCGAATTCGGCGATGTCCTCCTCGAGTTCCTTCTGTTCGAGGTCTGACGCGACCAGCCCGTATTTTTGGTTCAGTTCCAGGAGGCCGAGCCTCAGCGCTTCGGCCTTGGTCTTTACGATTCCTTGGCGCAGCGCCTCAGCGATTATCTTTTCCGTGTACCCCTCGAAATGCATGCTGATGTTCAAGTCCCTTCACCATAAAAATCAATGCAAAAACACATATATAAATATTATCCTATTTTTATTGTATGGGGAAAGAAGGGGAAAATGGAAAAACATTGGTATTGCCGGCGCCGCAGGTCTACTCGTCCATGTCGCCGATGCCGTCCGTGGTGACGCTGAACACGCATTCGCCGTCGGGCAGGTTCGGCGAGTCCACTAGCTTCGCTATGCGGCGCTCCTCCTTGCTCCTCCGGAAGTACAGCCGGAACGTCGCCTGGTGGGCGAGGATGTTGCCTCCGACGGGCACCGTGGGGTCGCCGAAGAGGATGTCGGGGCGCTCCATGACCTGGTTCGTCACGTATATGATGAGGTTGTACCTGTCCGCGAGCTTCTGCAGCGCGTGCAGGTGCTTGTTCAGCTTCTGCTGGCGCTCGGCGAGGTTGCCGCGGCCGATGTAGTCACTGCGGAACGCCGACGTCAGGGAGTCGATGATTATGACCTTGATGTTGTTCTCGCGGATGGTCTCGTCGCACTTTTCGATGAGGAGCATCTGGTGGTCGCTGTTGTGCGAACGCGCGACGTGCACCCTCTTGAGCGCGGCGTCCGGGTCGAGGCCCTTGGCCTTCGCCATCTGTATCAGCCTCTCCGGCCGGAAGGTGTTCTCCGTGTCCACGAAGAGCGCGCCGCCGTCCAGCCCCCCCTGCTCCACGGGAAGCTGCACGTTGACGCACAGCTGGAACGCGAGTTGGGATTTCCCGGATCCGAACTTGCCGAAGGCTTCGGTTATCGCCTGCGACTCCAGGCCCCCGCCGAGCAGCGCGTCCAGTTCCGTGCTGCCGCTCGTGACCCTGCCAATGGTCTTGCGCCTCTCGAGGACGACGTCCCCGGTCTCGAAGCCCATGTCGAGCGCGTCCCTCGCGGCGTTGATGACCTTTATCGCCGTGCCCTCGCCGATTCCCGCGACCTCGGACAGCTCCGCGGGCATCGCCGTCGCGATGCTCATCATCTCCGTGTAGCCCGCGTCCTTGAGCTTCGCCGCGGTCGTCTCCCCCACGCCCGGGATGTCCTCTATGGAGGTAATCTTCTTGCGTGCCTTTCCCTCTTCAGCCATTAGGTATCACCTGATGCCAGCAGCCCCGCATTACGCGGGCATTTTCGGCCCGGTTGCTTCAATGCCATGGCACCTTTAAAAACCGCTGACCGGCCGCGTTTCCGCTGCGAAACCCCCGGTCCCCCATCCCCGTTTGGCCTTCCCCCTGCCCCCGAAAATGCTCTCTCCATGAAGCGTGCGAATACACCCATTCAATACGTACTTACCCGCAATGCAAATGTTTAAATACTAGTTCTGTTTACGAAAATCGGATTTGTTTTTTTTGAATCCATAACCCACGTTCATAGTTTGAGGTGATGCATTCTATGCATCCAACCCGCATGCTTGCTCTAGGGCTCCTTTCAATGGGGGCAATGTTGGTCCTGGTTTTCGCGGTTGCCGAGCAATCGGACAACACCAACGTCGCCGTCCCAGCAGACAACGGCACAAGCTCGAACACGAGCATCGCCGGTCGTATGCAGCAGTACGTCGGCTTCTACGGCAACGTTAGCTTCGAGGTCAGGAACAACACCAACCTCGGCAACGTATTGTACCGCAAGACCGTCACCTCGGGAGTGCTCTACTTCCTCAAGAACGGCGATACCTTCCCCGGGACGCTGGTTAACGCCACCGCGAACACGACCGCGGACTCCGTCATCGGCGTTTCAGGATACTACAACACAAGCAACCACTTCGACTCCCGCGGCAACCTCTGCAATACGCTGAACGTGAGCAAGCTGACGACGACCGACAGCCGCACGACCGGCCTCCTCTCGGACCCCAACAACACGGAATACATGTTCTGCACGGACATCGGGTACTTCACGAGCTCGAACGGCTTCGGCAGCGAGCTGAGCTATGAAATCATCGTGGCGAAGACCCCGGCATACATGGCCTACGACATTTGGTTCGACCTTGCGTAAGGCGGAAAAAACAATGAAAAACAATGCGTTTTTCGTATTTTTTTCTTTATTTTTTATCGAAAATTATGGTAAAATATGGAAAGAATGCTGCGATTTTCGTAAATAATGGTAATTTCCATGGACGAGCTCGACCTTGAAATCATCCGCCGCCTGAGGGAGGACGGACGGATCAAGTTCCTGCGCCTATCCAAGGACCTCAAGGTCAGCGAGGGCACGGTGCGCAACCGCGTCAAGGCGCTCGAGCACTCGAAGGTCATCCTGCAATATTCCGCGATTGTCGACCCGCGGAAGATAGGCTATGATGCGGTCGCCTACATCGGCCTCAACATCGAGCCCCTCAAGTTCCTCAAGGTGGTCGAGGCGCTCGGTCGGCTGGAGGACATCGCCTACCTTGCGACTTCAACCGGAGAGCACATGGTGCTCTTGGAGGTCTGGATGCGCTCGCAGTCGGACGTCACGCGCTTCATCAACGAGAAGATAGCGGTCATGGACGGCGTTACGAAGATTTCCCCGACTATACTCCTCGAGAGGATGCCGGTCGGGCGAAAGCGGGAGTGAATCGGTATTCGGGATTGCCCGTGAAAATCCATCTTGCCATCGTCCTAGCATTCTTCGGGCTAGCAGCGGCATCTTGCAGTGACGGCCTTTGGAACGGCGGCGAGCAGGGGGTCGACTGCGGGCCCGTTTGCGGCAACCAGTGCGAGTTCGTAGTCCGAGGCGACCACCCGCGCATCCTCGTGACGCAGGAGCGTCTGCCAGTGCTGCGATGCAGGTTCGGCATTCCCGGAAACGAGGGCAGCTGCCCCAACTTCGGGGTGCTCAGGCCGCAGTACGTCTCGCGCAAGGAGACGATCGACAACTACCTGGACTACACCGGCTCCCCAACCTACTTCCTCGCGGAAATGTCCTTCTTCTGCATGATTGAGAACGGCAACGCGACCTTCTGCGACTCCGCAAAACGCTTCGCCGACAGGGAGGTCGGGGACTGGGAGGCCGGGGTAAGGAAAACGCAGGCCGAAGGCAACAGCCAGTTCGGAATCGACATGGGCCTCTTCTACGACTGGACCTATCCCTACCTTTCCTTGCAGGACCGCCAGAGGTATTCGTTCTACCTGCTCAACGGAACGCAGCGCTTCATTAACGCCTTCAAGAACCGGGCGCTCTATATCCCGTGGGCGCCTGTCGGCGACTACTGGCCGTACCCGCTTTCCATCCTCGGGGAGGCCTTTTTGGACGAGTTTAACGCGTCGCTTGCGTGGAGGGGCGCCAACGAGACCTTCTACTGGATGAAGCACGCCTTCCTTCCCGTCCTTAACGAGATTGCGGGAGGCGGATGCAAGCCGGGCTACACCGGCCCCACGCTCGGCGCGACCATGTACTACACCGAGGCGATATATTCCGCGACGGGGCAGAACCTTTTCCCCGGATTCGACTACCTGCGCAACAGCGGGCGGTACGTGCTCATGCGCACGCGCAACGACAACGTCATCGCCGACGGTCCCGGCAAGTACAGTGGCAACATCGGCGACGCTGCGCTCGGGACGACTGCCTTCCTTCTCGCCACCCGCTACCAGGACCCCGTGATCCAGAACATCGCGAACTACTACGCCCCCTCCGCGAAATCAATGGAGTTCTTCCTCTTCTACGACCCCGCCCTGCCTTCCGCCCCCCTGAGCTCGATGCCCCTCTCGTGGTTCTGCAACGGCTCCGGCATCATGTACGCCCGCGACTCGTGGAAGGCCGACTACCAGGACTACGAGAACGACATCCATGTGGGCTTCTTCAGCGGTCCCGCGCTGGTCGCCGGCCACGACGGCTCGCAGAACCATTTCATAATCGCGCGCGGGGACGACCCCCTCATAATCCACGGCGCCAACTACGACGAGTCCGACGGCTACCACTGGTTCGGCAACTGGTACGCCAAGACCATCTCCCACAACGGCCTCCTCGTGTACCGGCCCGGCGAAACCTACGGCTCCACCGGCGGGATTCCGCACGACAACGACGGCGGCGCATGCGCGTCCTTCTGGCACCCGGAGTGCTCCGGCAGCGAGGCGTTTGTGTTGGGCGAGCAGTACTACCCGGTTGCCAACGTCTTCAGCAGGCTCACCTACCGAGGCCGCACTTCACGCTTCGAGGACGCCTCCTCGTACGTCTACGCGAGGGGCTCGGACACGCGTTACGCGTACTCGCAGGGCAAGATATCGGAGTGGACCCGCGACTTCGCATACCTGCGCCCGGACATCGTCGCCGTCTTCGACCGCGTGGACGTCCCCGACCCGTCATTGAACAAGACGACCGTGCTGCACACGGTCTTTCGGCCGTCCCTCGACGGCGCGGAGACCCGGCTCGGGGGAAGCGACTACGGCGGCGTCTGGGAGTCCCAAAACAGCGCCACGTTCCGCGCCGACCGGGGCACGTCCCGCATTTTCGTGAAAACGCTCCTTCCCGACCCCTTGCAGTCCCTCATCTCGCGCCGCATCGGGGGCGCAAACCCTGCAGGCCTCCAGCTCGTGCAGGACCGCAAGCCCTTCGCTCCCGTCACGTATGCCGTGCCCCAGTCTTACGAGTGGTATTACGCCGGCAGGAACAATGCCCCGAGCCCCGACTTCGAGGGCCAGAGCACTCTCTACACGCAGGAGGAGCACGACCGCCGCAACGAGCACCCCGCCAACCCGGCGGGTGACTGGCGCGTCGAATTCCTCTCAAAGAGCCGCGTCCAGCGCGACTATTTCCTGCAGGTCCTCTGGCCGACCTCGGTATCAACGCAGTCGATGCTGCCCGTCCAGCTCCTGGAATCGCTTGAAGGCAGTGCCGCGGGCGCGCTGGTATCGGCTTCGACTGCGGTTCTGTTCGCCAAGGCCGACGGCCTGCAGGCCGCTACGTTCCTCGTCAACGCCCCCGCGGCCGTGCAGTTCCGCTTCTTCGGGCTCGCGCCCAACGCCGTCTACAAGGTATCCGTCGACGCGCCTTCCGGCAGGGTCTCGGTTTCGACGGGCGGCGGGGGGACCGCCTACTACGCCTCGGGCCAGGGCGTGCTCTCCTTCCAGGCGCAGTTCAACTCCCAGTCCTACTGCGGCGACGACGTCTGCGACGCCGGAAACGGCGAGACGTGCGCGACATGCAGCGACGACTGCGGCCCGTGCTCCACGCCCACGCCGACCGCCACCCCGACCGCGACCCCCACGGCCACTCCGACCGCGACTCCCACGGCGACGCCGACCCCGACAGTCACTCCGACCCCGACTCCCGAGCCATGCTCCCCCGATAATTCCACCCGCAACTGTACCGTCGGCGGCTGCAACGGCATGCAGGCCTGCACGGACTCCTCGTGGGGCGCGTGCGTGAAGCTGGACTTGTGCTGCGGCGTTTCCTGCGACGACGGCAATTCATGCACATCGGATTCTTGTAGCGGCGGAGCCTGTGCGCACGCCAACACCTGCGGCGGAGGCAGCACGGGTGGCGGTTATTCCGGCGGATCTTCCGGCGGCTACTATGGCACGCCGACCCCGACCCGCGGACCTTCCGCCGCTCCCGGCACTCCGTCCTCCCCAACGCCGTGCCCGACGCCCAAATTCATGCCGCTTCCAAGCTCGAACGACGAGGTGGAGGATGCGCTGGACGAGCTGCCTTCCGGCGAGGAGAAGAGGCAGGTCCAGCAGATAATCTCGCAGGCAAGGGAGCTCGAGCGCCAGGGCCGCTGGGACGAGGCGAAAGCGCTCTGGGCGAAGGCGAGGGAGCGCGTGGGCTTGCTCATCGCTAACGCGAGGGCGGGCAGGGCGTCCTACAACTACTGGCTTGCCGGCCTCGGCGCCCTCGCGCTGCTAGGCGGCGCGGTGTACTATTCCTCTACTCTGCACAAACCGAATCCCCCCTGGGAAGACGGACAATTCCCGGAACCGGGTTCCCCGGATACGCAGAATGCTTCAAAGTCCCGGGAAGATTCCGGAGAATCCGGCGGCGCCCCCATGGGCCAAACCAATATATACCGCCGATGATTATACCCCGATTCGGGGATTTATGCCAGCAATGCGTTTCAGCGTCCTGTCTCTTGCCGCAATCCTCTCGGTTTCTTTGTTAGCCGGCCAAGCCTCGGGAGCGGGCGGGACGTACAAGTGCACGGACGTCTACGGCAACGGCGTGACCGACCCCACCGACTTCGCGTTCTTCGGCCAGCACTACGGCTCTTGCGTCGGGGGCGCGAAATACGACTCGCGTGCCGACTTCGAGGCCGACGGATGCGTGGACAAGGTCGACTTCGAGATATTCAAGCAATACTACCAGGGAGGCCGCGGCGTACCCAACGCACCGAATTTCTACTGCATAAACGCCGGCACGCAAGTGCAGCGCAAGTGCCCCGACGTCACCCGCGACAACGAGGTCAGCGCTGCGGACTTTTCGGTGTTTGTCCGCTCGTACAACAAGTGTTCCGGCACCGCAGGCTTCGATTCGCGGACGGATTTCGATTCCAACGGGTGCGTCAACGACGCCGACAAGGAGATCCTAGCGAAATACCTGCACAATCCGTACCTCAACGCGCCTTACTGCAGCTTCCCGCCGAGGGCTCCGGCCCCGCGCGCCACTCCGGCCCCCACGACGCGGGCCACTGGCTCGCCGTATTCACCCCCGCTTGCCCTCGAGCCGCAGAAGTGCTTCGCGGGCTCCAAGTTCCTCGGCGACGGCACCTACTTCTTCTGCGTCAACTCCCTCGCCAAGAGCAATAACGGCTTTTCCCTCAAGGTGACGGGCATCGAGCCGCCGCTGGCGAACCGGCCGCACGTTACCGTATCGCTGGAAATCGTCAGCCCGGCCGGGGTTTCCGTGAAGCGCCTCGACACCTTCGCCGGCGACGGCCAGCTCGCGGTCGCGGAGGCCGCCAACCTCAAGGTCCAGATTTTGGACGCGGACACTGCCGCCGGCGGCCAGCCCTCTTGGGCGCAGATCATCGTGTCCTCGGGGGTCTCCGCAATTTGCCCCCTCGGAGAATGCGCCGGCATTTCATGCGACCCCGCCACCGGCAAGTGTGAGCCCAGCGAAGCCGGCGCACTGGGATGTGTTGAAATCGACGCGGACACCCTGAAATGCACGGGTCTGGAAGTGCCTTGCACGGGCGCGGAGCGCGACTCGTGCGAGTTCGACGCCCGCCTAGACGCGCTGACATGCCCTTCCGACTATTACGAGTTCTCCCAGAGGACGACGACTTCGTCTGCCGCATGCAAGTGGAGCGCGGGCTCCTGCCGCGATGGCGAGACCGCCCCGTTCTCCTACGTGTCCGAGCGGTATTGCAAGCGCTCCGAGAGCGCGGCCCCGCAGGCCCCAACCCCGACCTCCGGGCCGGGCTGGAGCGACCCGCTGCTCGGCACGCCCGACGAGCGCTCGCAGGCGACGATCAGGAGGCTAAACGCCCTTGGCGAGGACGCGGAAGAGGAGGAGGCCCTCCTCGTCGAATACCAGCGCCTGCAGAAGGAGAATCGTGCATCCGAGGCCAACAACCTGTACCCCGATTTCGCCGAATCCTTTTCCGTCAAGGCGGCGCGCGCGGCGCAGCGCTACGCGTGGTTCTTCATGCTGCTTCTCGCGGCGCTGGTCTGCACTCTGACGTACTTCGCGTCCGGCTCAGAGCGCCGGGAGGACGTGGCCAAATGGCTTTCCCAAGCGGGGCCGCAGGCCCGGAAGATCATCGGCTACCTGAAAAAGCTTAACCCCCCGGAGTAGGACCCCGCGCCCCTCACACGTCGCCCTCGAAGTACGGCCGCAGGAGCTCGTACTCCTGTTCGGGTACAGTCTTCCACTTGCCCCCGACTTTTGCGATGTCCACTGGCTCGATCTTGTTGCCGTGCACCGCGGCCATCACGCCGAACCTCTTCTGCTTGATCAGGTCGACGGCCGCGCTGCCGACGCGCGAGGCCATCACGCGGTCGTACGCCGTCGGGGTGCCGCCGCGCAGCAGGTGCCCGAGCACCATGACCTTGATGTCCACGCCGGTCCTTTCCTCCAGTACGGCCTCGAAGGTGTGAGCCAGCCCGCGGTCCGTCAGCCCGACGTGCCCGAAGGCGTCCTTGTTCTCCTTGAGCCTGCGGGGCGACTCGACGCCCTCGGAAAGCGCGATGATGGTGTGCAGGCCGGCCGCGCGCCTCTTCTTGATGGTCTCGGCCACGGCGTTGATGTCGTACGGCTTCTCGGGAATCAGTATCACGTGCGCGCCGCCGGCGATTCCCGCGCGCAGCGTCAGCCACCCGGCGTGTCTCCCCATTATCTCCACCAGGATGACCCTCCGGTGCGATTTTGCCGTGGTGTGCAGCCGGTCGATGGATTCCGCGGCGACGTTGACCGCGGAGTCGAACCCGATTGTGTAGTCCGTCTCCATGATGTCGTGGTCCACGGTCTTCGGGATGCCGACTACGGGAACCTTCTCCTGCTTGTGGAGCTTTGCCGCAACCCCCAGGGTGTCCTCCCCGCCTACTACGACGAGCGCATCCAGGCCCAGTTCCCTGCACGCGTCGCCTACCTGCCTGATGCCGCCCTCGGTTTTCGCGGGGTTCGTGCGCGACGTGCCGATTATCGTGCCCCCTATCTCAAGTATGCCCTCGACTTCCTCGGCGTGCAGTTCCTTGCTCTTTCCTCCGGGAAGGAGTCCGGCCCAGCCCTCAAAGATGCCGACAACTTCCCATCCCTCGGCGAGCGCCTTGAGCGTCACCGCGCGGATTGCCGCGTTCAACCCCGGGCAGTCCCCTCCGCCCGTCAGAATCCCGATTCTCATAATCGATCCCCCATTTCCCTATCCGTGGGCAATTTCCACCACGAACCTCTTGTTCTTCGCCTGCGGAATCAGCGTTACCTCGACCGGCCCGTCGATTCCAAGAGCTTCGGCGACCTTCTTCTTGATTGATACGACGAAGTTTCCGCCGACCTTGTATATGCGGGAGGGCACCGGCGCTCCCCACAGCCCGAGGCGCCTGATTCTGGCCTCTATCTTTGCCGCCTCCCCCGGGCTGAAAATCTGCTCGCCGCACTCGGAGCACGCTTCCGCCCAGAACCTTCCGACCGGGACTCCGAACTTGTCGACGCCGACCTTCTGCCGCTTCAGGATGCCTTTTCCACAGACCGGGCACTTCATTCTCCACCACCGCCTCCACTCAACTACGAATCCGGTAACATGTCACCACGAGCCAATACCCTTCCGTCTTCACGCACACTACCTCGAGATCCCGGTACCTGCACTTGAACTTGTTGCCCGCAATCCTCGTCCTCATCTCCGCCTTCCTTATCGCCGCCTCGACCTCCTCCCTTGCAATCTTCTCGTCGGGCATCGAGTCCACGAGCGCATGCCTCGTATACCGCACTTCCATGCCGACACCCGGAAAATTATATTAATTATATTAGTATAACTTTATTAATATTGCGTGGGCCTCCGGTTCAATCATGCCACTTCTTACCGTCTTCCCCCGGCGCCCGGCTCTTCCTCACTTCCTCTTCGGCGCGCTCCTCGTAGGCGAGGGGCGTGCAGTATTCGGCGAGTATGCCCCTCATGGCCTCCGCCGCCCTCAATTCAACCTTGCGCTGCGTCGCCGCCCAATCCATGACCGTCTTTTCGCGTTCCGCCGCGGGAATCTTCTCGGGGAACGCCTTCCTATGGACCCGCAGCATCTTTTTGACCCGTTTCTCGCTGACGTCCGGAGGGTCCGCGAGCTCGAAGTTGAAGAAGCTCAGGAAATCGCGTACGTACGCCGCGGGAAGGCCGTCCTCCACGGCTTCGCAGCCGTACTTCCCGAACCCCGCGTGGTGCCGCAGCCACGCCTCCGCCACGCGGTTGCCGTAAGCCGGCCTTGCCAGAGTCGCGGTCAGCGACGCGACCCACGGCGGGTTGTCGGAATACTTGTCCGCAATCGCCAGCAGGAACCTCCAGAACCTCCTCGGCTCGCCCTCGCCTATGGTCTTGTCCTCGACCCACGCCTTCCAGCACGCCTGGCCCTCGCGGTTCTCAAAAAACCCCATCTTGAGCGCAGGCCTCCAGTCCGGCCTCGAAAGCCTGTCCAGTTCCGTCGAATCCGGGCGCGTGAGAAAGAACGCCTGAATCGGCGGCTGTTCCTCATGCTTTTGCACGGGCGCCTCCGCGGCCTTTCTTTTCACTTGCTTTTCGCCTCCATCCAGAGGTCGACGAAATACTTGTAGTTGTTCGCGATCATCTGCACGGCCGCGCCGCGCGCCCACTTGCCGTTCTTCATGCCCTCCAGCGGCTCCCAGAAGATCGTCCTGCCGACGGCGAACCCGATGACGCCCTCTACGTTTGCTCCGGCGCGCAGCCATTCCCCGACCTTCTCCGCGCTCTCGCCCCTGCCGAGCACGACGATGCCCGGTTTTGTCCCGTTTTCGCGGCCCTGCTTCACCAGCGCCTCAACATCGGCGGGCTTCTCCACGCCTTCAAGCTTCCACACGTCGGGCATGATTCCCGCGCGCTGGATTTCCTTCATCGCGCCGACCATGAGTCCGGGCCTCATTTCGGCATCATACCGTCGCTTGTCCCCCCCGACGGTCTCCAACTGCGTCTTCGTCGCCGGAACGAGCAGCTCGAACAGGAATTTGCGGTTGCTCCCGTGCAGCCAGTCGTTCAGCCGCCTCAGTCTCGCGAGCTGCCTGAGGTTCGTCTCCTTGTCGCCTTCCGGGTTGAGACGCACGAGGACCTTCGCGAAGCTCGGCTCGAACCTCGCGATGTGCTCGCCGAAATTCTCGCCGTACTCGAAGTCGAACTCTTCCTGTCCGCTCTTCTCGACGGACATCGCGAAAGTCAGTCCCTCCTTCTTCGCGTCCTGCAGGATGGCCTCCCCGAACTGCTCGTCAACCAATATCCCGGCCTTCTCGCGCGGCACCCCGGCCTTGAGCGCAAGCGTGACGCCCTCGTAGATCGCCTGCTTGTACGACGCTATTTGCTCCTTTTCCGCGGGCGTCGGCGCGCGGCCCCTTATCCCGAACATCTTCTCCTGGAACGACCCGCGGTGGTCGAACGCGAGTATCAGCAGGTCCTTCGCATAACCGATTTCCATGGGCAATCCCCC
>JAZDGU010000054.1:0-2950 GCA_043806595.1 Microcaldota archaeon | reverse complement strand
GAGCGCATGCAAAGCTTTTTGAAGAACGCAGCCGTTACCGCGTCATGGACCTGAACGAGGCGCTCCGGCGCGCCAAGGCGGATGCCGCGGACAAACCCCGGACCGAAGCCATCAAGGAGGCCGTCGAGGAGGTCCCGGCAGCGCCAGAGGCCTCGCACGAGCCCGGAAAGCCGGAGGGTGGCGCAGAGAAGGCGCTCATCGAATCGTACGGGGACGTGCGGATTAGCAAGGCGGCCGGCGAGGCGCTGTATTATTACGAGATTCCCGCGCCCCACTACCGGGGGGAGGAGAAGGCGCTCATCAACACGCTTCTCGAAATCGCCAGTGGAGTCATCGCCGACGAGATCGGGCTGACGAAGAAGGAGAAGCGCAAGAAATACCTCGAGAAGATCCTGCAGATCATCGAGGCGACGCCGGAACTGCGCATACCCATACACGCAAAGCAGTTCTACGCGGAAGCTGTCGTGAAGGAGATGGCCGGCTTCGGCGTCATAGACCCACTGCTCGATGACGACCAGCTCGAGGAGATAATGATAATCGGCCCGCAGAAGCCTGTGTACGTCTTCCACCGCAAGTACGAGATGATGAAGACGAACATATTCTTCTACGAGGACAAGGACATCCGCAACATCATAGACAAGATGGGCCGCACGATCGGCAGGAGGATCGACAACCAGAACCCGCTCCTGGACGCGAGGCTCCCGGACGGGTCGCGCGTCAACGCCACCATAGCGCCGGCGAGCATCGACGGCTCGACGCTCACCCTCCGCAAGTTCAGGAAGGACCCGCTCACCATCATCGACCTCATCAACAGCAACACCGTGGACCTCGACGTCGCCGCGCTGCTCTGGCTCGTGGGGGACGGCATGGGCGCTAGGCCCGGCAACATCCTCGTGGCCGGCGGCACGGCCTGCGGCAAGTGCATGACTGCGGATACGCCGGTATCAATGGCGGACGGTTCTCTCCCGTCCATCGGCGGGCTTGTAGAGGACGTTTTTTCGCAAGCAGGACTCAAGGTAGACGGAGACGGTTGGGAATACGCCGCAGGCAACGGGATGAACGTGCTGACTTTCGACCCGGAATCCATGCAGCTCCAGGCCGCCCCAATCGAGCGATACTGGCGTCACAAGTCACCTCCGCAGCTGGTCCGAATCCGCACGCGCTCCGGCAAGCAGATGCGAGTCACCCCAGAGCATCCGTTTTTCATATTAAGGGAAGGCTCTCTCGTGCAGATCCGCGCCGACAAGTTGGGCAAGGGAATGCAGGTTGCCGCCCCCCGCGTCCTCCCAGTACAAGGCCGCAGCCCTCCAAGTTGGCACTCGTTCTTAACAACTTCCGGTATTTTTGTGCGGTCGCAAGCCGCCAAGGCTGCCTTGTGCAGCATCCGAAGCAGGCCTGGCATGCGCAACTATCGCGACGTGTCCGGTTATCTTGGAGTGAACTTCCGTAGAATGCGGCAGTGGAGTTACGGCGGCGCAATGCCAGCCGCCGAGTTCTACCGCCTCCTTGCCCGGGCCGGCGTCTCCCCGGATTCCGCTCCGGCGTTCATCTCGTCCAAGACGTCGTCGAGGACAATGGCTCTTCCCAAGCAGATTACGCCATCCATGCTGCGTTTTGTTGGCCTGATCCTCGCCGACGGACATCTCGAACACAAATACGTCGAATTCCACAACTCGGATGAAGAACGACTGCAGGAATTCGCATTGCTTGCGGAAAACGAGTTCGGGGCGCGCGCCGTAATCGAATACCCCAAGGCGCGTGTTGCCCGTGCCCGCGTGTACTCTTCTGTGCTGGCGCGTCTGATGCATGATGTATTCGAGGTGCCGTTCGGTAATAAGGCGGCAAGGATTTCCATTCCGGACTGGATGCTGCGGCTCTCAGAAAAACACCTATCTAGCCTGGTATCCGGTTTGTTCGATTGCGACGGCTCCGTGGTTTTGCGGACCGCAAGGCACCACGAAATCCGCCTCGAATATTCCACCAAGAGCAGGGAGCTTGCAAACAGGCTGGCTGCGGTGCTTTTGCGCTTCGAGTTGCGGTCGAACGTTTTAACAAAGAACGGGCAATGGTATGTCTCAATCTACTCGCACGCACAGTGCCGCAGGTTCGCCGAGGCCATACCCCTTTTGGCCCGAGAGAAGCGCGAGACTCTGGAAAAAATCCTTTCACTGAACATGCATCCGGCTACATCCTCCGACGTATTCGCCGGCATAGGGACTACTCTGGCCGGGCTTCGCGCCTCACGCGGCTGGAGCCAAGCGCAGGCGGCAGACGCATGGAGCGTAAGCCCGCGCCTCGTACGGGCATACGAACATGGAAGCAGGCGGCCGACGAGGCACGTCCTAGGCCGGATAGCGGGCTCATCAGACGGCGGGCAACAGCAGGTCTTCCTGCAACGGCTGTATGGGGCGGACGTTTTCTTTGATGAAATCGTGGACGTGGAACTCTTATCCGGCCACGGTGAAAAGTACGTCTACGACTTGACCGTACAAGGAACGCACACGTTCATTGCGGGAACCGCCGGCGGCCTCGTTGCGCACAACACCACGACGCTCAACGTGCTCGCGAGCTTCATCCCGGGCGACGAGAGGATTGTGAGCATAGAGGACACTGCGGAACTCTCGATGCCGCTCGAGCACTGGATTCGGCTCGAGGTCAGACCGGCAAGCGTCGAGGGGACCGGGGAAATCAGCATGAACACGCTCGTGAAGAACTCGCTCAGGATGCGCCCCGACAGGGTAATCGTGGGGGAAATCCGCGGAGAGGAGGGCTTCACGATGTTCACCGCGATGAACACGGGACACAACGGCTGCCTGGGGACCGTGCACTCGAACTCCGCAAAGGAGACCCTCGTCCGTCTGGGCTCGCCGCCGATCAGCGTCTCGCCGGTCATGCTCAACGCGCTCAACTTCATCGTCATGCAGCACCGCATACACGACCGGAGGAAGGG
>JAZDGU010000053.1:0-4644 GCA_043806595.1 Microcaldota archaeon | reverse complement strand
GCCGCATTCCGCCGAGCCGAGGAGCCGGTATTCGGTCCAAAGCTGGGCTTTCCAGCGCAAGGAGACCATGGGCGAGGGCGAGCCGCCCTCGTGGCCGGAATTGAATTCAATCTTGTGCGAAGTCGGAGTATAGATTTTCTTGAGGTGGGCCGTGTAGTCGCGGGGATCGTACCACATGTTGGCTAGGAAGCTCCACGACATCGGCACCCACGAGGCGCCGTCGTCAGAATACTCGTAGAACACGCCGTTCTGGCCCTGCGTGCCGCTCCAGTTGGAGTAGAAGTCGACGGGCCATATGTCGACTTCCGGCGCGACGGTCGTGTCGAATTCGACGGCGCCGTTCGACTCCGAATCCGTGGTCCAAGTTATCAACGCGCTGTAGGAGCCGGGCAAAACGCTGACATTGGATATTGCGACGGAGTCAATCGGGATTCCGGGGCCGCCGGGCGCAGATTGGCGGTGGACTGGCGCGCCGGCGAAGGCGGCTGCCGCGATGAAAGGCGAAACTAGCAGTGCGAACATGAAAAGTTTTTCGGCCGCGTTCATCGGACCCCACCCCCGCAAGTAATGCCTTAAGATAAATTTTTAACAGTATGCGGAGGGGTCAGTACTTGAAGAACCCTTGCTTCGCCTTCCTTCCCAGCAGGCCGTCCTTGGCCATCCTCCTCGCCAGCCCTGCGGCCGCGAACCTCGCGTCGCCCGTCTCTTCCTTCAGGTTGTCCATTATCTCCACGAACACGTCGACGCCGATGAGGTCGACCAGGTGCAGCGGGCCCATCGGGTGGTTGAGGCCGAGCATGGCGGCGCGGTCGATGTCTTCCGCGGAGGCCTTGCCGGACTCGAGCAGCAGCACGGCCTCGTTGAGCATGGGGAACAGTATGCGGTTGACGATGAAGCCCGGCGAGTCGCGCACGACGATGGGCTCCTTGCCAATCTCCGCGGCAACTGCACACGCGAGCTCGACCGCGGACTCGGAGGTCTTCGGCGTCGGGATGACTTCCACGAGCCGCATGCGGTGAACTGGGTTGAAGAAGTGCATGCCGAGCACGCGTTCCGGGTGAGCGAGGCCGTCAGCGAGGCGGGAGACGAGCAGGGAGGAGGTGTTCGACGCGAGGACGACTGAAGGCGGGCACGCGGCATCAAGCTCGGCAAAAAGGTCGCGTTTTGCCTGCAGGTTCTCGATCACGTTCTCGACGACGATTTCACAGCGTGCAAGGGAGGAATGGTCCGTGGAAAGCGTGAGGCGGGAGAGGAGCTCGTCCTTGCGGCCCGCCATGGCCTTCTCCGCGAGCGCGGCGATGCCGTTGCGGAATTTGTCGAGCGACTCCTTCGAGCGGCCGCGCACGACGACGTCGAAGCCGGCGGAGAGCGCCGAGAATGCGACTCCCGTGGCCATCGAGCCCGTTCCCGCGACCCCGAACGTGCGGCGGACGGCAGGCCTGCTGTCGGAAGATAGTATGTCGCCGATTTTTTGCGCGGTGAAGGACTTGCGGAGGGAGCGGTTGCCATGCTCGTCCTCCAGCAGGAGCACGAAATACGGGACGTCGGGGTGCTCGGCGGAGGGAACGCGGACTTCCGTGAAGCCCGTCACGGCCAGGTTTCCGGGATCCTGTTGCGAGAGGTCTGCCTTGCAGTAGACGCACTTGCCGAGCGCGTAATGCCAGGTTTTCCTGCAGTTTGGGCAAATCCAGACCATGTTCTACACCTTGAATACGTGCACCGCTGCGGTTCCGCCGACTCCGCCGACGTTGTGCGTCAGGCCGGCCTGCGCGCCCTTCACCTGCCGCGCGCCGGCCTCGCCGCGAAGCTGCAAAACTATTTCGCACGCCTGTGCGACGCCTGTTGCGCCGATGGGGTGGCCGTCCGCTTTGAGTCCCCCGTCGGGGTTGACCGCGACGTCGCCGTTGATTTGCGTGCGGCCGGCGCGCACCCATTCCTTGCTTTCGCCGGGTTTGCAGAGGCCGACGTCCTCCATGGCGACGAGTTCCGCTATGGTGAAGCAGTCGTGGACTTCCATGACGCCGATGTCCGCAATCCCGATGCCGGCCTGGGAAAGCGCCTTGGACGCCGCCGACCTTGCCGCGGGGAACGTCGTCAGCTCCCTGCGCTGGACCAGGGAGATGGAATCCGTGGCGAGCGCGGAGCCTGCGATCTGGACGCAGCGGTCGCCTGCGCGTTTGGAGGAGAGAACCACTGCCGCGGCGCCGTCGGTTATCGGCGAGCAGTCGAATAGGCGGAGCGGTGAGGAGACGACCTGCGACTTGCGGATGTCTTCCATGGTGACGTCCTTGTAGTGGAAGTGGGCCTGCGGGTTCAGCCTCGCGTTCCTGTGGTTCTTGAAGGCGACGAGGGCGAGGTCTTCCGGCGTGGTGCCGTGGCGGAGCATGTGCTGCTGTGCGATGAGCGCGTAGCTTGCAGGGAAAATCAGGCCCTCGCGCTGGTCGAGCTCGCGGTCGCCGGCGTAGCCGATGTTGCGGCCTTGAGACTTGCCGTCAACGCCAGTCATCTTCTCGACGCCGAGGACGAGGACGGTGCCGTGGCCGGAGCGGAGGGCCTCGAAGAGCGCGGCGCCTCCGGTGGCGCACGCCGTCTCTATGCGCACCGCGGGCCTGCCGAAGCCCTGCAGGAGCCCCGCGACGACGGAGTTCAGGTGGAGCTGCGAGGCGTCGGGGCCGCCGAGGAAGTTGGATAAGTATATGGCGTCGAGGTCCGCGGGGCCAATGCCGGCATCCCAGAGGGCCTTGCACGCCGCCTCGTAGGCGAGCTGGCGGATGTCCTGCGCGAGCACCCCGAACTGCGTCTTTCCGATGCCTGAAACGAACATTTCCGGTTCACTTGTCGAAAGAGTATTGGACCTCGTTGTTTTTCCCCCTTTCGGCGAGGGCTTCGAAGGTCGTCAGCTCGATGCCGGCGTTGCAGACGGACTTGAGCACGGCCTCGAGGAGCTTTGGGCGGAACGTGCCCTCGAACACGTCGTGCGCGTACAGCGTGGAGAGCCTGCCGGCGTTCTCGCGCGCGAGGACCTCATCGCATATCCTCCGGGCGGTCTCCGCGTCGGGAATGCCTTGGGCGGCGTAGTGCTCGGTCAGCGGGCTCGTGTCCGCAGCCTTGAGGGTCACGGGAACCTGCACGCACTTGAACTGCTTGCCGCCGACTACTGGCCGGAACGGCGCCTCGCCCGGGAGGTCGGATGCGAGCGCGTACCCCTGCTCGTCGAGGGCTTCGAGGACCGCGCTGCCGGACCTGAATCCGGGGGCGACGAAGTGAGAGGGCCTGCGGCCGAAGAGCGCGGCATACTTCTCGGTCGCCATGCGCACGTGCGTGCTGACGTCGATGCTGTCAAGCGCTCGCGTCCATAGCCTGTGCTTCCAGCCGTGGACGCCGAGAGTGTGGCCTTGCCGCATGATTTCCTCAAGAATGGGTTTCTGCTCTTGCGCGAAATTGACGGGCATGAGGGCCATGCGCACTCGGTCGGACAGCGGCAGGCGCGAGCCGCCCATCAGCCCCCTTTCCCCGCCGCGGTATCGGAGCAGGTCTGCAATTCCGGATTCGCCGCCCATGACCGCGGCGAAACTGGCTTTGATGCCGCAGTCCTTCAGGATGGCGAGGATGTTGGGCACTCCGTGCATGAGGCCGTAACGGCTGTCGATGTCAACGCGCAAGGCGAACAAGATTGGGTCCCTGTGCTTTAATTGCCTCCAAATGTTTTTAATAGCCCTCCCGCCTTAAGGATGCCATGATTAGGACGGACGTGTGCGTGCTGATACCGACGCTGAACGAGGAGGCGGCGATCCGCGACGTGGTCAGGACGCTTCCCAGGAGCGTGCGCTCTCTCAAGGTCACGCCCGTGGTGATTGACGGCAACTCGACCGACCGCACGGCCGAGCTCGCCAGGAAGGCGGGCGCGAAGGTGCTCATCCAGAAGAGCAGGGGCAAGGGCGCGGCGATTACCGAGGCGCTTGAGCAGATAGACTGCGAGTACCTCGCGTTCATCGACGGCGACGGAACGTACGTTTCCGAGGATTTGCACAAGCTCATCGAGCCGCTGATCGACGGCAAGGCGGACATGACTGTAGCCACGCGCCTCGCGAGGCAGGACCCCGGCAGCATAACCGTATTCAATACCCTGGGGAACGTCGCCTTCAACTGGCTCATCAGGTTCTTCTACGGGCAGAACATCACGGACATGCTTTCCGGCTACCGCGCGCTTCCGCGAAAAAAGTACGACGAGCTCAACCTCGTCTCGCGGCATTTCGAGGTCGAGACCGAGATAACAATCGAGGCGCTGCGCAACAATCTGAGGGTTCTGGAGTTCCCGCTGTACTACAAGGCGAGGAAGGGCAAGACGAAGCTCGACCCAGTGCAGGACGGCCTGCGCATCTTCAAGACGCTCGTGCTCATGGTGCGCGACACGAAGCCCATCTACTTCTTCGGGCTGCTCGGGTTCGCGTTCTTCCTCTTCGGGCTGTGGCCGGCAAGCCTCGTGGCCTATGAAAAGCTGACCACGGGCAGCGTCGTGCACCTGCCTTCAACCATCCTCGCGGCGTTCTCCTTCCTCATGGCGTTCCAGATATGGGCGATAGGGCTCCTCGCGGACATGCAGCTCAAGGGCAACCAGCGGCTGGAGAAGCTCGTCCGCAAGGG
>JAZDGU010000052.1:0-7589 GCA_043806595.1 Microcaldota archaeon | reverse complement strand
GTCTCGCTCTCGTTGCGGAACACGCTACAGCTCTGGTAGAGCTTGTATGGCAGGTCCTTGTAGCTAGAAATCCAGAGCTTGTACATTTGGTAGAACGCGGTCTCCGACGTCGGGCGCAACGCAAGCGGGCGTTCGAGCTTTTGCTTTCCGGCCCTCGTCACCCAGAGCACCTCGGGGGAGAAGCCCTCGACGTGCTCCTTCTCCTTCTCGAAGTTCTCCTCTGGAATGACCGTCGGAAAGAGTATCGGAAGGTGGCCGTCTTTCTCGAGCGCCTTCTCGAACAGTGCGTAGATCTTCTTGAACGACATCATCGCCCACGGGCGGTTCACCACGAAGCCCTTCACGTTGTAGCGGATGTCGGCGAGCTCGGCCGCATAGATTATGGTGTTGTACCATCCGGAGAAGTCCTTCTCCTTGTCTATATTGAACTCCCTTTGCGCCATGTCCATTTATTTCCGCCTTTTCTGGTCGAGCTCTTTTTCGAAAAAGAGGTCGTTGATCTCCCTTTGTGCCATGTCCATGTCTATCATTCGTTGCCTACCGCTCGGTTTTATTAGCCGGAACAACCTTAATTAATGGTTTCGCAGGGGTGGCCGAGCCAGGTCAAAGGCGCAGGGCTTAGGACCCTGTCTCTCAGGAGTTCGAGAGTTCAAATCTCTCCCCCTGCATAGGATAATCCTTTAATCAGAATGGAATCGTCATGGCGTTCTTCGATCTGCTTTCGGCCTCCGTGCTTGCGATGCTTGCGACCGCCTTGGGGTCGCTGCTTGTCGTCTTCGCGCACCGCTCAAAGATGCAGGTGTACGCCAAGATGCTCGGCTTCTCAGCGGGCGTCATGTCCTTCACCGCCGCGGAGCTCTTCCTCCAGTCGGCGCCCCTTGCCGGCGTGCCGGCGATTGCGGCGGGTTTCGCGCTCGGCGTAGCCGCGATAGTCGTTTTGGAAATCTCGCTCCCCCACGCCCACCGCCTTTTAAGCAAGGAGGAGCTTGGGCACTCGAGGAAGAAGGCGTTCCTGCTTGCCGGCGCGGTCACCCTCCACAACATCCCCGAGGGTTTTTCAATTGCCTCGGCTTTCTCGCTTTCGCCGGCGCTGGGCTGGATCGTGGCGGTCTCGATTTCCGTGCAGGACGTCGTCGAGGGCTTCGCTGTCGCAGCGCCGCTTGCGTTCTACGGGCTCGGCCTGAGAAAGGGCGTCGCAATCGGGATTTTCTCGGGAGTCGTCGAGCTTGCGGCAGCCATCGCAGGGTATTTTGCGCTGTCGTACGCGTATTCGGTCGTGCCAATGGCGCTGGCGTTCTCCTCGGGGTGCATGGTGTTCGTCGTGCTAAAGGAAATGCTTCCTGACGCGCTCGAACGGGCCGGCGTGTGGGTCACCTTGGCGTCGTTCTTGCTGGGCGTGGCTGTTGCCGGCGGCGTCGCGCTATTTCTTGGCTTTTAAGGCTTTTTCGGGCTTGAATCCCAGCGCCGCGGAATTCAGACAGTAGCGCTTGCCCGTGGGCTTGGGCCCGTCGTCGAACACGTGCCCGAGGTGGCCGCCGCAGCCGGCGCAGTGCACTTCCGTGCGCGGGGTGATGAGCTTGAAGTCGGTGCCGGTGCCGATGCGTTCCCCGGAAATCGGGGCGCGGAAGCTCGGCCAGCCTGTGCCAGAGTCGTATTTCGCGTTCGAGGAGAACAGCTCGGCCTTGCAGCCGGCGCAGAGGTAGACGCCCTTCTCCTTGCTGCCGGCGTATTTGTTGGCGAAAGGCGGCTCGGTGCCCTTCTCGCGGAGCACGCGGAACTGCTCGGGCGTAAGGATTTTCCTCCAATCGTCATCGGTTTTCGTTTTTCCGGCCATTCCGGTCACTTCTCAATCATTTCCTTCATCGGTTGCCAGTAGTAGTCCTTCCATCCTTGGGCGATTGCTGCCGTCGCATCTGCCGGCACCCCCGAATTCACCATCGTGAGCGTCGTGCCGCCCTTTACGGGTTTGAGGGTTATCTCCAGCCTGGAGTAATGTCCCTGCGGCCAGCCATCGGTCTCGCAGTACCATGACTGGACGACCTTCCTGTCCTTGACCAGCTCGAGGTTTGTGCCGTTGATGCTCCCGCCCCAGGCCGATATTTTTCCGCCGACCTCGCGGCTGATTCTGGCCTGGGAGCCGGTGAATTCGGAGTGCTTTTCGGAGTCCATCAGCGCCTCGTATACCTCGTGCGGGCCTGCTTTGAACTTCACGTTCTGCCTGATTGTAGCGGTCTTGATTTTTTTCGGCATTAAATCCCCCCTCAATGCTGGCATTCCGGCGGGATTTAAACCCATGGTTTATATCCGTTGGCGGTTAAACAAAATCCGATTGCGATGGCCACAATCGAGCTGTTCACTTCCCCGACCTGCCCCTACTGCCCGCCCGCGAAAAAGGCGCTTTCCGAGGCTGCGGAAGCGCTCAAGGCCGAAGGTCTTGAGGTGGAGTACGTCAATTACGACACGCGTTCGCCCGAAGGCTTGCGCAAGGCGCGCGAGTACGACATAATGTCCGTGCCGGCGGCGATAGTCTGCGGCTCGCGGCACAAGTTCCTCTTGGACGCGTTCAATCTCCCCACGGTGCGGGAGGCTTGCCTTGTCGCCGACGGAAGGAAGGATATGCCCGGGCGGAAGGGGTTCTGGTAGCCGGTGGAGTCAATGCCTGGAATCCCGTGTTCGCGTGAGGTCCGTTGGCAGATTTTTCTTACATTGAAGGGGTCTTTTCCCTCCAGGCGGCAATGTCGATGAATCTAGCGTCCTTTGCGGCTTGGTCCCTGCAGAGCAGCACTACCCTCGAGGGCTCGTGCTCGTCCGAGAGAATGTATCCGCTGTCCTGCGCAAGCTGGCGCGCGAATTCCTTGATTTCCGGGTGCGTCGGCATCCTCTCCGGCCCGAGGCGCTTCCTCGAGCTACCCAGCGCCATGTACGCCTTGACCTCGACGTAGTCCGCCTGGCTCTTACGCATCAGTACGGCGTACCCGGCGGCGTGCGAGTCGTTGAGCCCCCTGACGACTGTCATGCGGAGGACGGTCCGCGTCTTTCCCTTCAGCCGCGCGAGATCCGCGAGGCTTTCGTTGAACTTCCTCCATGCGTTTTCGTGCATGGGGACGCTCGTGCGCGTGAACGTTGCCTCGTCGGGCGCGGTTAACGATAGGTATAGCTGCGTCGGGAGCGCGCCCTGCGCCTCCAGTGTGCGTATCGCCTCCGGCCTGCTGCCGTTGCTGACTAGGAAGGTCGTGATTCCCCTTGAATGGAACTCCTTGACCATGTCGGCGAGCAGCGGGTAGAGCGTGGGCTCGCCGTCGAGTGAAATCGCTGCGTGCGCCGGGTCAAGGGCTTCCCTGAATTTCGTCAGGTCTGCCGCGGGGTTGCCTGGGAAGCCGTTGAGGAGGTGCCGTTGCGCGGCGATGCAGGCGTCGATGATTTCCGCGGGGGCGTCCGTGCCGCCCCCCCATTCCGGATTGTGGAGGGTTGTGTTCCTCCAGCAGAAGACGCACGCGTGGCTGCAGAACGGTATCGCCGGCGACATCTGCAGGCAGCGGTTGCTCGCGATGCCGTAGAACTTGCTCTTGTAGCACTCGCCCTCCCGCCTGATGCTCTTCTTCGTCCAATGGCAGACTTTCACCGCGGAATGGGCGTGGCCGCCCACTAGTATGTAGCCGGATTTCCTCATCTGCGCGGCTTGTCCGGCGGTAAGAACGTTGCCTTCGGAAGCGGCGCTGCCGGTGCCAGCCTTTCGTGCCATACGAGGCGGTTCTGCCTATGGAGGCTTTTATGCGTTTTGCTTACGCGCGCGGGAACACCGCGTCCCTGTGCTGCTCTTCCTTCTGGTCCTGGAGGTTGCGGATGTCGACCTCCTTCGGCGGTTTGCGGACCTTGAAGTAATATACGAGCCCCACGACCGCGAGCACGAGCACGACTATCGTCGCGATCATCAGCGGGTCGAGCTCGCTTTCCGCGGAAGGCAGCGTGGCAGCCCGACGGTCCAGCTCAATCCCCTTGGTTTTAATCTCGTTGAGCTCCCTGGTCGCGTTATCGTAGTGGCCGACGTCGATTTCCGTCTTCGTGTTCTCGAGGCGCTGGCGCAGGCCGGTGTATTCCTTCTCAATTTGTGCGATCCGCACGTCCTCGCCGCCGTACTTTGCCTTCGCCTTTGAAATGGATCCCGAGGCGTTGAACAGCGCCGCCGACGCCTCCTTGAAGGGCTGGAGGACCGGCTGCAGCGAGACCTGCTGGGCCTTGAGCGCATCGAGCTTTGCATTCGTCTCCGTATACTTCGCGTTGGCCTCCTCGAGGCTGTCCGCGAGTTTGAGCGTCTCGTATGCCGCGAGGAGCTCCTTGTACGAGTTAGAGAAGGCGCTTATCTCGTAGTCCTGTTCGAACGACGAGGCTATCTCCTGGCCTTCCTCGACGAGCTTGCGCCCGTTGGCTATTATCGCCCTGACTTCCGTCACGCTTTTACGGTTTTCGTATTCCTGAAGAAGCTTCTGCGCATCCCCCCTGACGTCCACTACCCCCTTGGAGACCGCGTCCTTCGCGTAGCCGCTGACGCGCGACATCTGGCTGTTGTCGTAACCGCACCGGGCGTCGTCGGCATGGAAGTCGCCGCGGAAGAACTTGTAGTAGGTGTTCCACTTCTCCATGTCCGTCTTAATGATGTCCGCGAGGTCGCGGATTGCCGCGAGCTCCTCCATCAGCTTGGCCGGCTCCATGGACTCCCAGTTCGTCGTGACGTCGGCAATTTTCGGCGCGATGCTCAGGAACGAGTCGGAGACGTTCTTCCTGTAATTGGCGCCAAGGTCGCACGCCACGCCCGTGCTCGGGTCCGCGCACCTGTAGCCGTACACGAAGTAGTTCATCTCGGCCATGTCGTAGTATGTCATGTTGCATTGCTTGAACGCGGCGTAGGCCGTGGAGAAGGAGGCGTTGATGTTCGCCGCTGTGGTTTCCGAGAACCCGATTTTTCCGGTGCTCTCGTAGAACTTCTTGAGTATGGCGGTGAGGTCGTCCAATGCCGTCACCGGCTCGAGGGAGCTGTCCAGGATGACGGAGAGGTTGCCGTTGAACCGTATGAAGTAATAGCTGGAGTCGTTGAACGTCACCGTCGCGTAGTCCGCGGTCTCGTTCTTGAACCGGTAGTCGGTTATCGCCTCTTCCACGGTTTTTGCCGGAACCAGCGTTGCCCAGGCCAGGGACAGCACCAAAACGGCCAGGAGGAATCGGTAGTTTGCCATGGCATCCCTTTACCCGTGCGTCTTTAAAAATAATGTGATTGCCCCTGCACCCTTCCCCGGCCTGCGGACCGAATCGCTTTAAAACTCCGGCCGGCATAATTATTCTTTTCCCGACGTAGCTCAATCTGGCAGAGCGTCTGCCTCGCGCTCGCGGTTTTAACCGTTGTCGCAAGGGCGAAACTGTAGCCTGTCCGCGCCCGCTTTTCTTGGGCGTATCGGCGCAGCCGGATTGTAATCAGACGGCTGCCGGTTCAAATCCGGCCGTCGGGACTCCCGTTTTTATACCTTGCTTGCGAAAACATTTTCCGCTGCCTTGGTAGTGTAGTGGTCCAGCATAGGGGCTTGTCGAGCCCTTGACCCGGGTTCGAATCCCGGCCAAGGCGTACGTGATTTTTCGTATCGCCCCGCCTGCCGGTTGTGCCGGAATCACTTCTTCCTTAGATTCTGGTTTTGCCTGATGATTTCTTCGGCAAGGAAGAGCGTGAACGGCTTCTGGTCATTTTCATTGCCGGCGGCCTGCGTCTTCATGTACTTTGCTCGCCGTGAAAGAGGGATGTTCGTGAAGGGGAATCCGTGTGCTTGCAGCACGTAGTTCATCAGCAGGCGGGCCATGCGGCCGTTGCCGTCGGCAAACGGGTGGACGGTCGTGAACTTGGTGTGGATTTTCGCCGCCAGTTCGACTTGTTGAATCAAGCCGTCGTTGGAACGGTACCACTCGAGCAGCTCCTTCATTAGGCTTGGAACTTGTGCATGTTCTGGAAATACGTGGTTTGAGCCGCGTATCATGACGTTGACCGGCCGCCATACCCCCGCGTATTTCTCGTAACCCTTGATTTTGGAAAGCAGAGTGAGGTGGAGGCGCAGGATTAATTCCTCGCTCAATTCTGCGTTTTTGGCAAGCAGTATTTCGTAATGTTCTAGGCACTTGTTGAGGTTGAGGGCTTCCTGTTCCTCCCGGTCCATTCCGGTAATGGTGTAACCCTGCTTCTGCAGGCGTTCTATTCGTTTCTGGTCTGAAACGACGCGGTCGGTAAGACCATAGTCGAGGGTGGAGCCTTCAATCGCGTTGGATTCGGTGATAAAAGTAATGCGTTCCCGGTGGATGAATTCAGCCCTTTTCTGTGGGGATAGGGATTTCAGGTATTTGGCCTTGGACTCTACAGCTCGCGCGAGTTTTGAGGATAAGTTGCGGGTGACGAACTCGGTGAACGGCGGGATTATGTGCCGTATTCCTTTGCGTTCAAGCTTCGACTTGAATTCACTGAAGATTTTCCTCAAAGTCTCCGAATCCGGTATCGCGCTGCCGAGGTACTCGCTTTCCGTCACCGTTTTTCCAGCTTGCAGGAAACTTTCCTCAAGGTAATAGTACGGCTTTCCCTTGACGATGCGCTTTGCAATCCTCGCCATGCTAGTTATCAGAATTTTGTGGTATATATTGGTTTCTATGATAACTCGGGGTTATCAGAAAAATGGACGTTTGCTGGGATTCTGTGATAACTTGGATTGAGTAATATTATCTTTCGTGCCAAATTTGGCACTGTAGTGCCAACTTTCCGAAGGCGTCTAGCCCACTACTAGCCGCTCGGCCAAGGCGTCTAGCCATAGGCTAGACTCCCTCATCGAATTTTGGCTCATTTTCACCTCTGACGATGGCCTTCTTGCTCTGTTCTATATAAAGCTAGCTTCTCCCGTCCATTGACGAGGGCTATTTCGTCTATCTGCATTTCCTATCCTTTCCTATCCCCTACTCTACAATCCGCCGTGACATAGGAAATGAACTCACTGCCGCAGTGGAAGCGTTGGGCTTTATCGGCCAAACAGACGACTCGTTTTGGGCTCCGAGTCATTGCGCATCGTCTTTTTTTCCCGGAAATGGGGGAGCCAGAATGCGAGTATGCAGTGTCAGGTGATAGCCAAATACCCTACTAGTATCAAAGCGTTAAGCAATAGTGATACAAAGTTCATTCCGACAGTCAATAAAATACGGTCTTTGGTAATCATTTCAGGTCCTAGTTTGAGCAAAACCACATATTCGATAGCTATGGATAATACCAGTCCAACTGAAGAAGAATCGAAGAAGAACACGGGGCCCCGCCCGGGAAGAAACAAGGGAACGATGAACCAAAGCAATGGAAGTGATATGGCGTTACCGACTAGAACCGCCTTCAAGACCCCCGTCCCTAAATGCTTTACCTTAGCATACGAATACGCAAACGCGTAAGGGGTTAGTTTTGTAGCCAACCGAAAAGCGTAAAATTCCGTCCTACATTGCCTTTTTACTCGGCGTGGACCCACCTCGTCGAATAGTTGAACTTCCTTGGTTTGTCCTGACTGCGAACAATTAGCCAAACGCGTCGC
>JAZDGU010000051.1:0-54814 GCA_043806595.1 Microcaldota archaeon | reverse complement strand
TATGCCCAGAATCGCCGTCGTGGACGAGAGGCTGTGCTTCCCCTTGAAGTGCAACATCGAGTGCGTCCGCGGCTGCCCGATCAACCGCGTCGGCAAGGACTGCCTCTACCTCTACGACAGGAAGAAGGCCAAGGCGAAGGGCCACGACGGCGCAATCGAGCAGGCGCCCGTCCACGTCACCAAGCGCGAATACTCGAGGGAAGAGCGGGAGAACGGCCTCGCCGAGGTCGACCCCGAGCTCTGCACCGGCTGCGGCATCTGCCCCAAGGTCTGCCCCTTCCACGCGCTGACCATCATCAACCTAGCCGAGGCAAAGCCCGAGGATTTGGTCTACAGCTACGGCTACAACTCCTTCGGGCTCTACCGGCTGGCGCTGCCGAAGAAGGGCCTGACCGCAATCGTCGGAGAAAACGGCTGCGGCAAGACCACGAACGTCAGGCTGCTTGCCGGCCTCCTCGAGCCCCAGCGCACGCCGACCAAGGAAATCGAGGAATTCTTCCGCGGCGGCAGGGGGAGCTTCGTAGTCAAGCCGCAGGAGCTCGCCGCACCCAAGGAATCGAAGTCCGTCGGGGAGCTGCTTGAGGGCGTCGACGAGTCCGGCAGGCTCGCCGACCTCGTCAAGCTGTTCGACCTCGAAAAACTCCTGCAGCGCAGTCTCGGCCAGCTCTCAGGAGGCGAGCTCCAGCGCGTGGTAGTCGCCGCGGCGCTCGCGCGCGACAAGGAGAACTACTTCCTGGACGAGCCGTTCTCGTTCCTCGACTACGTCTACCGCATCCGGCTGACCGAATTTTTGAAGGAGCATTTCTCCGAAAAGCGCGTCCTTCTCGTGGACCACGACCTCTCGCTGCTTTCCTACGTCTGCATGCAGTCGTACATCCTCTACGGCAGGGAGTCGGCGTACGGCATAGTCTCGCAGGTGTATTCCACGGACCGCGCCGTCAACATGTTCCTCGAGGGCTTCATCGGACCCGAGAACGTCCGGTTCAGGGACGAGGCCATAAGCTACCGCCAGTACCCGGAGTCCGAGCACAAGCGCGAGGCCTACAGCATCGGCGCGATGGAGGCGAGCAAGGGCGCGTTCGTCGTCCGCAACCCCTCGCAAATCAGTCTCCTCGAGGGCGAGGTCGTCGGCATTGCGGGACCAAACGGCATCGGCAAAAGCGCGCTCTGCGAGAGCGTTTTTTTGCATTCGTCGGGCCGCGCCGCGTTCAAGCCGCAGCTGCTCGACCGTTCACACCAGCTTGTCGGCGAGAGCCTTTCCGCCAGCGGGATATTCCCCGAGAACGCGCTCAAGACGATGGATCTGCGGCGCCTAGAGTTCCTGCGGCAGTCGGACTTGAGCGGCGGCCAGCTGCAGCGCCTCAAGGTCTTCGAGTGCCTCAACCAGGAGAAATCGCTCTACATCCTCGACGAGCCGACGAACATGCTCGACGCCTCTGCGCGCATTACCCTCTCCAAAGTCGTGCGCGAACGGGCACAAGGCTTGTCCGCGGTGCTTGTCGTCGACCACGACCTCGAGTTCCTCTACAACACCGTCGACCGCGTCGTCGTCATGGAGGGCGTTCCCGCAGTCGAGGGCAGGGTCGCCGGCATCTTCGACAAGGACGAGGGCATCCGGATGCTGATGCGCCAGTTCGACCTCTCCTACCGCAGGGACGGCGAGAGCAGGCGGCTGAAACTGAACAAGAAGGGCAGCAAGAAGGACGCCGAACTGAAAGGCAGCGGCAAGTACATAGAGCGGTGACCCCCCCGCAATGGCGTTGTTCCGCAAAGAGGCGCTCGTCGGCTTCGTCGCCGGCCTCGTGTCATACCTGCCGTTGCTGTGGCTCCTCTCGTTCCTGTCCGCGCGTTTCTTCCCGGCGTTTCCCCTCCTGCTTCTTCCAGTCCTCCCGTACGCCCTCGCATGGCTGCTCTTCCGGCTCAGGCCCGGCCTTCCCGTGAGCAGGAAGGGGCTTTTCGTCGGCTTCACTCTCGCGCTCGTGCTGGGGCTGTCTTACATACTGTACCTGCAGGCCGTCGCGGCCCACTCGGCAGCTGCCAAGCCCTGACCCCCCGTTTTATAAACTCGGGCTGGGATGAACCGTTTGCTGGTGGTCTTATGGTGGCGGGACGCGAACGCATGACCGTTGCGCAAATCGAGAGGAAGCTCCGGCCGCTCGGCTCGCACATCGACCGCATCGAGTATTTGGACGGGCTTTTGGCCCGCATGGAACGGCGCAGGTTCAATCTCAATCGCAAATTCGGGGCGGGCAAGCCGGAGTCGAAGGAGTCCTGGGGAATGTCCTTGACCCGCAATACCATCAAAACCTCCCGCTTCAGGATTCTGCGGAAGCTTTCCCGGTCCTTGGAGACGCAAGATTTGCGAGCCGAGCTTGTACGGCGGCCGGGGAGCAAGGCAAACCGGGCGTACATGGCGGTTTTGAAGTATTATTCGATGCCGAAAATGCAGCCGGAAGACTACCGCACCGCGGGCCTGCTTGCCCAGAAGTATGCCGCCGCTTTTATTCTTGTAGGGCCGGAAATGAAGTGGCGGTCGAAGGCCGGGCACAATTTGAAGCTCGCCAACTGGTTTTTCAGGAAAGCCGGCGATACCACCAACATCGCGCTTTCCGATTTGGCGGCCAAGGGCTCCAGACAATCCGAGTGAAGCCCGCGAAGGCGCATCCGGCCGCCGACGGTCGCTTTTTTTAACCTCGCCTGACCAATAACCCCGTCGATCCGGCATGAGACTCCTGCAGCTCCATTGCGACTACATGCAGTACAAGCCCGAGAGGAAGGCGATGAAGTCGGGCTACGAGGAGCTCTCCGCGGAGGACATGCGGCAGCACCGATACGAGAACGTGCTCGCGGTTTTCGCCAGCGTCGAGCACGGCGACACTGCGCAGACCGCAGCAAAGGCAGCGGAGGCCGTGCGCAAGAACTTCGGCGAGGTAAAGGCCTCGACCGTTCTCCTGTATCCCTACGCCCACCTTTCGAGCAATCTGGCAAAGCCGGCGGATGCCGTAAACGTGCTCAACGCCCTGCTGGTCGAAATCAGGACCTTCACCCCTTCCGCGGAGAAGAGCCCGTTCGGATGGTACAAGAGCTTCGAGCTCAAATGCAAGGGGCACCCGCTGTCCGAGCTAAGCAAGACCATCTCCGAGGAACAGCTGCAGAACCTCGAGGCCCCCGAAATCAGGGAGGTGCAGGAGGAGGCGGTGTCGGAGTCCCTCAAGCAGGAGTCCGAGACGCACAGCGAGTTCTTCATCATCTCCCCTGGCGCCGCCGCCGCCGCGCCGGACAAGTTCGACTTCTCGGCCCACCCGGGCCTCAAGGCCTTCGCGGACTACGAGGTCCGAAAGGTCCGGGCCTACGCCAAGGAGCCGCCGCACATCCGCATAATGAAGGAGCACGCCCTCGCGAACTACGAGCCGGCGAGCGACAGCGGCCAGTTCCGCTGGCTCCCGAAGGGCCTGCTCGTCAAGAAGCTCATCGAGCGCCACGTCACCGACCTCCTCGTGGAATACGGCGCGATGCAGGTCGAGACGCCCATAATGTATGACTACGCGCACCCCGCGCTGAGCAAGTACCTCAACCGCTTCCCCGCGCGCCAGTACACCGTCAAGAGCGACGACAAGAACTTCTTCCTGCGGTTCGCGGCATGCTTCGGCCAGTTCCTCGCGGTCCACGACATGACCATTTCCTACAAGGACCTTCCCTTGAAAATCTACGAGCTCACCCACTACAGCTTCAGGCGCGAGCAGAGCGGGGAGCTCGCCGGTCTTAAGCGCCTGCGCGCGTTCTCCATGCCCGACATGCACACTCTCTGCAGCGACATCGGCATGGCCAAGCTGGAGTTCGAGCGCCAGTTCGAGCTCTGCCGCCGCTGGAACGAGGATTTGGGCATTCCCGTGGAGCTCGCGTTCCGCGTACAGAAGGACTTCTTCGAGGAGAACCGGCAGTGGTACTACTCCATGCTCGAGCGCACCGGCAAGCCCGCGCTGCTCGAGGTTTTCGACCGCAGGTACGCCTACTTCGTCACAAAGTTCGAGATGAACTTCGTCGACGGCGCGGGCAAGGCCGCCGGCATGAGCACCGTGCAGATCGACGTCGAGAACGGCGAGACCTTCGACCTGAACTACACTGACGCCTCGGGGAAGAAGATGCACCCGCTCATCCTGCACGCATCCATACCGGGAGCCGTCGAGCGCGTGATTTACGCCCTCCTAGAGCGCGAGGCGATGCTCTCTGAGAAGGGCAAGCCCCCCACTCTGCCGCTCTGGCTCTCGCCGACTCAGGTCCGGCTCGTGCCGGTCAGCGACAAGCACCTCCCCCACTGCAAGACGCTTCTGGCCTCCCCCGAACTCTCCGGCGTGCGCGCGGACGTCGACGACCGCGCCGAGACTTTACCGAAGAAGGTGCGCGACGCCGAGCGCGAGTGGGTGCCGTTCATAGCGGTGGTCGGCGACAAGGAGGTCCAGTCCGGCGAGCTGAGCGTGCGCGTTCGCGCCGAGGGCAGGCAGGAGACGATGCCGGCCCAGAAGCTGGGGCAGGTGCTTCGCGGCGAATGCTCGGGCAAGCCCTTCGAGCCGCTGTCCTTGAGCCCGTTCCTTTCCAAGCGCCCTGTTTTTTAACTCCCCCCTCCGTGTATTCGACTCAAGATCAATTCTTCGTGAATCGCAATGCGCAAGGCCCTCGCACTCCTGCTGCTCCTGCCGTTCGTGGCGCTCGCGTCCGCGGACTGCAAGAGCTTCGTCAAGGACGGATATCCGCTCGGCATCCGGCCGTATTCCCCGAACCTCACGGTATCCGTCGACGATTCCGAGGGCGCTAGCGAGCCCTTCAAGGTCTACATCGAGGGCGATGCAACCAGCGGGAACCTCGCAGGCTGCACCGTGCTTTTCTCCGTCGTCGACGTCAACGGCACGGGCGCGGACCTTTCCTTCGTTCCGGCGAGCGCCGAGACAGGCCTCGGCTGGAAGGACGCCGAGGCCTTCCTCAAGGCGGTGCCCACGCCCCCCTACGACGACGTGAGCGCCACCATCAGAATCACCGACGCAGACAACCCGAACGTGTTCTCGTCCATGCGGCTGTGGGTAAATGTCCGCTTCCGCCCTCCTCTTGAATCCACAGCGACCCCGCCGCCCGTCGTCACGCCGCCCGTTACGCCGCCCCAAGTCGTCACCCCCACGCCCCCGCCGGTGAACGCGTTCCCCGACATAGCCAAGGAGCTGGAGAACGATTCCTCGAAGTACGTAGTCGCGATAATCGCGGTGTTCTTCCTAGGCGCGCTGCTCTGGCTGGGCATGCGCACGCTCTCGCGCGACTGACGAACCGGAAGGTGAGAATCTTGCGCCGCCCGAGTTTTTCCGAAAGGGTCCTCCGCCTGCTCAAGGAAATTCCGAGGGGGAAGGTGACGACTTATAGGCTCGTCGCCCGCAGGCTTGGCACCAACGGTTTCCGCGCAGTCGGCAACGCGCTCCACGGCAACAGCAGGCCGGACGAGTTCCCGTGCTACAAGGTAGTCCGCAGCGACGGCAGGATCGGCGGCTATGCCCTCGGCACGAGCGAAAAAATCCGGAGGCTGGAGGCCGACGGCGTGAAAGTGCGCGGCAACAAAATCGCGGGCTTCGAATCAATCCTCCACGACTTCAGGTGAATTCACCCCTTGGCTTCCCTCTCTTACCCGCAGGCGGTCTCATTCATCGAGTCCCTGCCTTCCCCGGCCGAGTGGAGCCTCGAGACCCCGAGAAGGCTGTACTCCCTGCTCGGAATCGACCTGCGCTGCGAGGTCCTGCACGTCGCCGGCACCAACGGCAAGGGCTCCTCCTGCGCCTTCGCCTCCGAAATCCTGCGCCGCTCCGGCTACTCCGTCGGCACCTACACCTCCCCGCACCTGCGGCGCTACAACGAGCGCATCAGCGTGAACGGCAGGCAGATAACCGATTCCGAATTTGCAGCCTCCGTAGCCGAGACAGCTGACGCCGTAAAAAAAATGCGGAAAACCGACGCATTGACGCCGAGCACTTTCGAAGCCCTGACCTCGGCGGCCTTGCTACACTTCCAGCGCCGCAACCTCGACTTCCTCGTCCTGGAGGCCGGCCTCGGCGGCAGGCTCGACGCAACGAACGTTGTCAACGCCCGTGTGGCGCTCATCACCAACGCCGGCCTCGAGCACACCGCCGAGCTCGGCCCAAGCATATCCGCCATCGCGCGCGAGAAGGCGGGCATAATCAAGCCCGGCGCGCGCGCCGTCACGGGCTGCGTGCAGCCCTCCGCCCTCGCCCAAATCCGCGCCGCCTGCCGCAAAAACCGCGCCTCCCTGAAGGAACTTGGCCGGGATTTCTCGTTCGGCCTGCAATCCGCAACCCTCGAAGGCACTGAATTCGACTACCGCGGGGAGAACGATTACGCAGGCCTGCGCTCCTCTTTGCTGGGACGCCATCAGGCCTCCAACGCCTCGTGCGCGATAGCTGCAGTCGAGCGCTTCCGGGGGCTCGGATTCAAAATCCCTGAGACCGCGGTCCGTGCGGGCGTCCTCAACGCCCGATGGCCCGGCAGGCTAGAGGTCGTGCGCCGCAGGCCCTTGGTCGTCCTCGACGGCGCGCACAACCCGCACGGGGCCCGAGCCCTAGCCGCCGCGATAAGGGACCTCCTCCCCGGCCGCAGGCCCGTGCTCGTGCTGGGAATGCTGGCCGACAAGGACTTCCCGAGGATGATTTCCATACTGGCCCCCCTTGCCTCGCGCATAATCTTCTGCAGGCCGGAATCCGCGCGCGCGGCAGAACCAGCATTGCTTGCCGCGGAGGCTCGGAAGGCCGGCTGCAAGAACGTCGAGGTCGTCATCAGCGTTGCCAAGGCCGTTTCGCGCGGAATTTTGCTCGCGGGACCAGCCGGCGCGGTGGTCGTCGCCGGCTCGCTCTACGCCGTCGGCAGTGCGCGCCCGTCATTCGGGAAAGGCCTTTAAAATCTCCCGGCGTCAAAACCACTTGCCTATGGACAAGATGGACGAGGTCGTCAGTTTGTGCGCGCGCCGCGGGATAATCTTCCCCACAGCGGAGATATACGGCTCGTTCGCGGGCTTCTTCGACTACGGCGACTACGGCACGGAGCTCAAGCGAAGCCTCGAGAACAGCTGGTGGACGGCGTTCGTGAGCAGCCGCGAGGACGTCGTCGGCATCGACGGCGCCATAATCACCTCGCCCGAGGTCTGGAAGGCCTCGGGGCACCTGGAGGAGTTCAACGACCCGCTCGTGGAATGCGCCAAGTGCAAGTCGAAGTTCCGTCTGGACCACCTCGTCGAGGAGGAGCTCGGGCTGTCCGTTGATGGCATGAAAGCTGCCGAACTCTCAACGCTGCTGGAGAAGCACGGCCTCAAGTGCCCCAAGTGCAAGGAAGGGCTCCGCATTTCCCAGCCGTTCAACCTCATGTTCAAGACGAACGTGGGCGCAGCGGCCGGGGAGGACGACGCCGCGTTCCTCCGACCGGAGACCGCCCAGCTGATTTTCGCGGACTTCAGGCAGGTGCAGATGTCCTCGCGCCTCAAGCTGCCCTTCGGCATCGCGCAAATCGGCAAGGCGTTTCGGAACGAGATAAGCCCCCGCAACTTCGTCTTCCGGTGCCGCGAATTCGTGCAGATGGAGCTGGAGTATTTCATACACCCGGAGAAGATGGACGTCTGCGCAATCCCGGAGGCGCTCGCCGGCCTCGAGATCCTCGTGCTCACCGCGGAAATGCAGGACTCCAAGCAGCAGCCCCAGAAGATGCGCATCGCAGACCTTCTCCAGAGGAAGCTCGTGAAGACGAAATGGCACGCATACTGGCTCGCCTATTCCCTGCGCTGGCTCGAGGGCGTCGGCATCGGCTTGGAACGACTCCGCCTGCGCCAGCACGTCAAGACGGAGCTGTCCCACTACTCCAGCGAGACGTGGGACGTGGAATACTTCTACCCGTGGGGCTGGAAGGAGCTTCTCGGCGTCGCCAACCGCACAGACTTCGACCTCGTGCGCCACGGCAGGCAGTCGGGCAAGGACTTGAGCCACTTCGACGAGGAGACCAAGAAGAAGGTCGTGCCGTTCGTCATTGAGCCGTCGTTCGGCCTCGAGCGCGTCCTTTTAACGGTCCTCCTCGACGCTTATACCGAGAAGGCAGACAAGGACGGCTCCAAGACCGTCCTCGCCCTCCGCCCTGCGATCGCACCGGTCAAGGCCGCGGTCTTCCCGCTGATGAAGAAGGACGGCCTCGCGGAGAAGGCAAGGGAGATCTTCCTCGGGCTCCTTTCCACGTTCGCCGTCGAATACGACGACAGCGGCAGCATCGGCAAGCGCTACGCGCGCGCCGACGAGGTCGGCATCCCCTTCGCCATGACCATTGACTACGACACGCTCAAGGACGGCACGGTGACGCTGCGCGACCGCGACTCGACGAAGCAGACGCGCATCAGGCATTCCGAGGCGGAATCGATCCTGCTCCAGCTTCTCCGCGGCGAACGCAAGTTCGAGGACCTTTGAGCCGGTGACTTCCCCTTGGCCATGAAACGCGCGTTTGGACGCATCGGCCTTCTCTGCAAGGACAACGACAAGTCGCGCGCCGTCGGGTCGAGGGTGGCGGCATACCTAGATTCCAAGGTTCTCCGCGGCACTTTGCTGGGCTATCTTGTAGAGGCTTCCACGGCGAAGATGGTCGCATGCAAGACCAGGCCCGGCAAATTCTCTCCGTCTTCCCCGAAAGCCGACTGCATAATCGTCGTCGGCGGCGACGGCGCGCTCCTCAAGTCCGAGAGGGACTACCCGGGCGTGCCCAAGCTGCTGGTCAACACGGGCAACGTCGGCTTCCTCTCCCAGCTGAACGAGGACTTCGAGAAGGGCCTTGACCTTTTCCTAGCCGGCAGGTTCCGCGTTGCGGAGTTCCCCAAGATGGCGGTCAAGATCGCCGGCAGGACCCACGAGGCGCTCAACGATGCCTACGCCTTCGGCGCGAAGCCGTGGCGGCCGGTGAACTTCAGGGTTTCATCGGGCTTCTTCGACGAGATATTCTACGCGAACGGCATAGTCTTCGCCACGCCCACGGGCTCCACGGCGCATTCATTCTCCGCCGGCGGGCCCATAGTCTCCCCGCAATTGGAATGCCTCGTCGCGACGCCCGTAGCTCCTCTCAACCCGCTCCTGCGCTCCATCGTGTTCTCCGCTGGCGAAGCCATCTGCCTGGAGCCGATCGAGCGCAAGGCTTTGCTGTCCGTCGACGGCTTCGAGGGCCTGCCTTTCTCTCACGCCGAAATCTCCCTCTCCAAGAGCAGGGCGAGGTTCGTGGAAGTGCTGGAGCAGGACTTCATGAAGCGCCTCCGCCGCAAGCTCTTCTACTGACGTCCGGCCTTCTCCAGCTTGCCGATGATTTCCGGGTACGTCTGCCTTACCGCATCCCTATCTTCGATGCCGAGCTCGGCCATGACGCGCCTGACCTCCTTGCCGCTTTTCGCCTCGATCTCGATGAAGTGCCCGAGCTCCTTGTGCCGGGGGAAGGAGTCAATACAGATTTTTATGCCGCCGTCGCGTGCGTCGTAGTCCTCGCGGATCTTCTCGTATGCGAGCACCGGCCGCAGCCCCAGTTCCCCGGCGGCCTCCAAGACATCGTGCATCCCGGAAAGCGCCTCCTCCTCCGTCTCCTCGCGCCGCTTGACCGCCGACCCCGCGTCCCGGCGCTTTCCCTTGAGCGTGATCACCGTCCTCTTCTCCCCTGCGCCCTCTCCGTGGAGGACCTCCTCCTCGCGCACTCGCATGACCTTTCCCCGCCTTTTCAGCCTGCCGTCCGCGTAGTCCAGGATGGAGTCCGTCTGCTTGACCGTGCGCCTGTAGGGTGCAAAGGCTTCCACGAGCGTCCTCAGGCCGTGCAGGTCGCGCACCCTCGCCTTGGCCTCGATTTCCAGCGCCATGGTTGAAACACTCCCCGGGGTTTAATAAAATCGTCGCACCGCATACTACCATGCACGAGCTAGAGACCATCTCCCGCAATAAGATCAAGGTCCACCTGGACCGGGACTTGCGCGAGGTGCGGTTCTTCATTCCTTCACAGTCCGGGAATCTCCCGCGGGCCAACAGGGACCGCCTCGTGCGGCTGCATTCCTTCCTCGAGCGCGCGTTTGGCTCGCCGGAGGGCCTGAGGTCGGTCAGTTGGACGCACGCCTCCCCGCCGAGGCTTCTCCTAGAAGGCCAGCACGTGGTGGTCCATTATTCCCCGGAACAGGCGGACCATGCGGTGAGCTTCGTGCAGATGGTCCTACTTTTCGGGGTCCTGAAGGCGAAACGCCCTCCGGGTTGAGCCCTTCAGATTGCGATGTCGAGGTCGAGCGCCTTCTTGAGCTCGCGGTAGCGGTTGCGGATGGTCACTTCAGTAACCCCTGCGACGTCGGCGACCTCCTTCTGCGTCCTGCGCTCTCCCGTCGCGACGCTCGCGATGTACACCGCCGCTGCCGCGACCCCCATCGGCCCCCTCCCGCTGATGAGGCCCTTCTTGAGGCTCTGCGCGAGGATGTCGTTCGCCTTCTGCTGCGTCTCCCCGGAAAGCCGCAGCGCCGTGACGAACCTGCTGATGTAGAAGCGCGGGTTGGTCAGCGGCACCTTGAGCTCGAGCTCCTGCGTGATGAGCCTGTAAGTCCTGCCGATCTCCTTCTTCGGGATCTCGGCGACCGCTGCGATCTCGTCCAGCGTGCGCGGGATGCCGTACTGCCTGCAGATGGCGTAGATTACAGCCGAAACCACGGACTCTATCTGCCTGCCGCGGATCAGCCCCTTCTCGACGCACTTGCGGTAGAGGAGCGCGGAACTCTCGCGGATGCTCTCCTCCAAACCCAAATGGGAGGCCACCCTGTTCAGTTCGGTCAGTGCAATCGCCAGATTCCTCTCGATGCTGTTGCTGATGCTCGCGCGCTTGTGCCACTTGCGCATCCTGTAGAGCTGGGCCTGCTGGCTCGGCGCGATCTTGCCGCCGCGGATGTCCCTGTTGTACTGGTCGATCTCCGTCACGAGGCCCTTGTTCGGGCTCATGTACTTCAGCGGCGCGCCAGTCCTTGCGCGGCTGGCCCTCTGCTCCGCGTCGAAGGCCCTCCATTCGGGCCCCTCCTGGACGATGTTCTCTTCTATGACCAAGCCGCAGTTGCTGCAGACCAGCTCGCCGCGTCCGGAGTCCTTCCTAAGCTTGTCGCTCTTGCATTCCGGGCATTGCATTTTCCATCGCACCTCAATGTTCTATGATCTTTTTTCAGCGGACGCTCGAGACCTTCCTTCCGACCAGCGGCCTGCCTTCCCCCTCCGGCCTTGCCAGATAGAGCGGGGCCTCCACTTTCCCGATGGTATCGAACACGCGCGCCACCTTCTTTCCCGCGGAGAACACGTCCATGCCGCTCACTCCGCACGGCTCGCCGCCCTCGAGCAGCAGGTTGCCGCTCGGCGTCTGCCTCAATACCTTGAAATCCATGTGCCGCACCGGCTCGCATGGCACAGGCACGAACCAACGTCCCCGCAATGGAAACCGCTTGGTACCCCCTAAATAGGAATTTGAACGCCCGCGCCAATCAGAAAAGTATATAAACTTTGCGCAAACTCGTATTTAAATCTGCCGGTTAACCCCTCCCTTGCGCAGGTTTATTCCATTGAAACGGAGGTGGCTCCCATGCCCGAACAACAAAGCCGCAGGCCCGGTGTCAAGGCTCCCGTCGAAGGTAGGGATTTCATCCGCGCAAAGCGCCGGCCCGACCGCGTGGACGACGTGGTGCGGATTCTAGAGCGCAACAAGGGAATCCTCCCATCGAGGCCCGAGGGCTTGAAGTATCCCGAAGATTTCCCAGACCGAGTGAGGCGCAGGCTTCTGCAGCGCTGATTCTAGACTAGGACGGCGTTGACGACGCCGTGCTGCGAGGGCCTGCTCGTGATACGCGCCTTCCCGAGTTCGGTCTCCACGATGGTCCCTTTGGTCACGAGGTTCTCGCGGGCGAAATGCCGGTTCGCCGGGCTCAGTACGACGTTGGTGATCTTGGCCTTCCTGATGCTGCCGTCCTTCTGCACGACGTTGGCGTAAACTGCCTTCCTCACGCGCACCTTGACGAACGCGCCCTTGCCGCGCGTGGTCTCGCGCTCCTCGCCCCCTTCCTTTTCCAGCTTCGGCCTTATGGCGAACCCTCCGTAGTTGGCGAGCGTCTTGTCCCTCGCCGCCCTGCGCTTGGCGCCGCTGCCCGTGTTCTTCGTGCTCAAGCCGTGGTGGTATTGCGTCATATCCCCCGATCACTTTAAAACATTGCCAGCGTTCTGGAGAACAATGGCAATAAAAACCGCTTTCCTGAAGCCGTCTCTGCCGTTTCACGAGCTGCTTGCGCGACTTCCGCGGGGCACGCTCGCGGTCAGGCCGGAGTTGGCCTGCCTCAAGAGATTCCTCGACTATTCTCACTCCCAAGCTATTAAAGCCTTCCGTCGCGGCGGCAACACTGCTGGCAGGTTCGAGGTCGAATGGCTCTGCAGGCTCGCGTGCACCCCCAGCCACTCGAAGGCCATAGCCTTCTGCAGGCCCCGCGGGGCCGTGGTAGCCCTCCTCTCGCCCCGCAAAGTCGGCGCCGCGCGGTTTGGGTCCGTCGGGACGTTCGCCTGCGGCGAAAAAGCTTTACAGTCTCTCGCCGGCGAGTACGGCTACGGCAGGGCCGCGCTCGAGAAGTATGCGCTCGGCGACCTCCTCGCGGAGAGCCAGACCGTGGAGTTCCTCCCATGAACCGGCGCACGACCATACTCCTGGCGCTGCTCGCGGCGCTCTGCCTGCGCGCCGCCCCGCTTGCGCTGCCCTCGTTCACCGATCCCGACCACTACTACCATCTGCGCATCGCCGAGACAATAATTTCGGCCAATGCGTTCCCCTCATACGATTCCTTGTCCTACCTCGGCAGGCCGCACACTTACTATCCGCTTTTCCACATCCTGATTTCCATTCCGGCGTTCCTCACGGGCATGTCAGCATTCCACGCCTACGCCGCTATATCCATGCTGACGGCGCTTGCCGGCGTGCTCTCGATTTCCCTGCTCGCGAGGAAGGCGTTCGGAAAGGACGCCGGGGTTTATGCGCTCGCCTTCGCCGCCCTCCTCCCCGCCGCCGTAATAAGGTCGTCGGGGGTCGCCCGGCCGGATGCCCTCTCCATCCTGCTTCTTCCCCTTCTCGCGATCTCGCTGCTCGAGGGCCGCAGGGCGCCGCTGGCCCTGCTAGGATTCCTCCTGCCCCTGCTGCACCCCCTGACCGCGCTGTTCGCCTGCGGCGTCGTAGCGGCGAAATTCCTCGCCGACTTGTCCTTCAACAGGATGCAGCTCCGGCCCGCCGCATGGTTTGGCATCCCCCTGCTCGCCGGCGCGGCCTACTACCTGCGTTTTCCTCTTGCCCAGCTGCGGTCGGCCGGCACATTCCTCACCAGCTCGGAGATGCAGCCGTACAACTTCGAGTTCGCGCTGCTCGCGTTCGGCATCGCGTGGCTGTTCGTCGCATTCGCCGCGCTTCGCCGTTCCCCCTCGGTCGCGTCGCGCCTGCTCTGGCTGTGGCTCGCCGGCTCGTCGGCGCTCATGCTGCTTGCCTCGCGGGCCTCGGTGTTCGCCGTCGCGCCCGCAAGCGTCCTCGCCGCTGCCGGGCTGCAGTCGGCGCTGTCGAAAGGCTTCGCCCGCCCCGCCGTGCTTTCCCTCTTCGCCCTCGGCCTCTCGCTCGCCGCGTTTTCCTTCCTATCCGACCTCGGGCCGCAATACCGGCCGCAGACCCTCTCCGCGGCGCAATGGCTTGGCGAAAACGGCGGAGGGCGGGCGGCCGCATCGTTCTGGGACAAGGGCCACCTCCTGACTTACAGCGGCGTTCCGGCATACATGGACGGCTACTTCGAGTTCGCGCCCGACCTCGATGCAAGGCAGCAACGCGCGACGCTACTCTTCCAGTCGCCTTCCCGCGCCGCCGTCGGTTCGATCGCCGGTTCCGGCGTGCGCTATGTTTTCGCCGACGGAAAAATGGACGAGCTCTCCGGCGGAACGCTGCCGTTCCGCGCTTACGCGCAGCGTTCTCCGGAAGTTGCCCGCGAATTCGACGCCGGCTGGGCGCAAATTTACGCGGTCGATTGAATTTTTTTCCGCCGTCGCGCCACTCGATAGATATATATATTTTCCATGCATGCATTTGTGCATGCCACGGGGAGCAAGGGGCGACGGGGTCCACTATATCCGGCATCTCCAGCTGTTCGTCGAGGACAGCATCGGCGAGAACGGCCTTCTTGTCTTCAACTCCGTGGGCGAGGGCGCCACCGACGAGATTATCGGGGAAAAGACGAGCCTCAAGCTCGCGGAAATCCGCAGCATCCTCAACCACCTCCACTCCTACGGGTTCGTCGAGTACACGCGCGAGAAGAACATGCAGAACGGCTGGTTCACCTACACGTGGCGGCTCAACGGCGACCGCGCGATGCAGAACTTCCTCCTCATCAAGAGGCGCGAGTACGAGAAGCTCAAGAACGAGCTCGCGAGCGAGGAGGGCTGCGTGTTCTACCGCTGCCGCAAGGGATGCAACCGCCTGTCCTTCGAGTACGCCTTCGAGCAGAAGTTCCGCTGCGTCGACTGCAAGAGCGACCTCAAGTGCGTCGACAACGAGACCGAGCTCAAGCGCATCGAACAGCAGCTCGGCGCCGTGGAAAAGCTTTTGGAGCGCCGCTCGCTCATGGACCCCGCGAGGGCGTGACTGCTTCCGTCTCTTTTTTCGGATGCCCCCGTCGAATGTAATATAAACCCGCGTCGGCGTAACAATTCTACTCCTGATTACGTTCTGCTTATAGCGGGGTAGGGTAGCCAGGAGTGCCCGCTGGGCTCATAACCCGGAGACCGGTGGTTCAAATCCACCCCCCGCTATTTCTTTTTCTTTCAATCCAGAGCCGTAGGCTTCGGGTGATTAGGGAAGGGGGCGGCGACACGCGCGGGGAAACCGTAGGTTGCCCCAGGGTGTCAATTCCACCCCCCGCTATTTCTTTTTCTTTCAATCCGGAGCCGTAGGCTTCGGGTAATTAGAAGATTGGCGGGAAGGGACGGCTGAGGCTATCGCTTCTTCTCGTCCTTCTTCATCGGCACGGCGGCGTATTCCGAGCAGTGGGAGTAGGCCGGCCGGAGGGTGACACGCTTCTTGCTCTTCTCCTCCTTGTCCGTCAGCACCGCGTCGCTCCCGATGATCTCTATCATGAGCTGGGGGTCCGCAAGCCGCGAAAGGTCTATCTCGTGCTCGGCCTCAAGCACGAACCCCTTGCCCTGCCGGTAGAGCATCTGCAGGAGCTTCCCCGCCTCCGCGTCCAGCTGGCCGGCGTCGGGCTCGAAGGCCACCATCACCGTGAACCCGGAGAGCGACGGCCGCAGCAGCGCCTTGAGCAGCGAATAGATGACGAGCTGCTGGATCTCCGGCCTCTGCCCCGCGAGGCCCACGTGCACCACCTTGCCCACGCCGTCCTTCCACGGCTCGGACAGCTCGTCGGAAATGTTCTTGGCGAAGAGCGAGGGGTTGAGCTTCTGTATCGTCTCGAGCACTCGTATCGCCTTGTTCGTGACGAACCTCGGGTAATCGGGGGACTCGGGCAGGGCGTTGAGCTCGGAGACGAGGTCTCCGAGGAAGGAGATGCGGCCGTGCTTCTCGTCGTACACCTTCTTTATCGCCCTTGCCACGTCGGAATGCTCGACCTTGAACGCGGAGAGGAACATGTCCGACTCGATGAGCTCGAGGTCGATGAACAGCCCCTTGCCGAGCTCGTAGGCCTTGAGGGGGAAGCCCATCGCGCCCTCCATCCCGTAGCCCTTGTAGTCGGCGCTGTCGCGGTTGGGAAGCCCGAGGCCCGTGAAGGCGTTGACGGTGTCGAAGAGCAGGCACGGCACGTTGTTCTCGAGCGCGCCCTCGACGGCGACGTGCAGCGCGTGCAGGCGCTTCTCCTTGGAGCCCCCGGCGATGCCGACCGAGCGCAGCTTGTCCAGCGGAATCTCGTAATGCTCCTTGCCCGCGGTGAGGCCGATTATCACCTTCGCGCCGGCGGTCTCGCGAACCCCGCCTCCGCCGTGCCCGGCGAGAGAGAGCAGCAGCAGCGGGTCGCCCATCAGGCCTTCGGCCTCCCTCTCGGTCGCCTTCTTCAGCTCGATAAGCTTGGCGCCGGAGAAGTCTGCAACCGTCTTCTTGAGCACCCTGCCGATGGACTCCAGCTCGCCGTACTGCTTCGTCACCTCGTTGGCGAGATCCTCTGCGGAATACGGCACGAACCCCGGCGTGGAGTCGATGATTGCGTACTTGAAGGCCCCGTCCTTCGACCTCTTCTCGATGACGACCATGTCCCTCTGCGCTATTGACGTGCCGCCGATGCTCCCCTCTATCATGTACCCCCGCCGTTCGAGGACGAGCACCCCGGAGACCTCGTCGCCCTTCTTCTCGAAGAGCAGCATGAGGAGCAGGCGGTCGGTGTTCTCGTAGACCTGCAGCGGGTAGCCGTTCCAGTTCGCGGCCAAAATCTTCTTCCACGGACCGTAGGGAAGCTCCTCTTCCATGGGAATAAAGACGCCCGGCGGGTTTATAAGCCTGGCTCACGCCGGCGGGAAAATTCGTAGAATCAGGATTGAAAAAAGAGAAACGGGGGCGCGCCGAGCGCACCCCTGAATATCGGACTACTTCTTCATCTTGCCGTGGCTCTTGACGTGCTTCCAGAGCTTCTTGGTCATGTCGCTCGGGGACATGCCCTTTCCGAAGACGTCGGACATGCTGCAGTCGCAGTCAAGGTCTACCTTCATGCCTCCAAAAGGCTTCCTTACCATCAAAACACCCCCTTTTTTCTACTCGCATTCACGAGTGAGAAACGAGTGAGACTAGCATGCATGCCCGCCTTTTAAACCTTTTCCCCGAGGGCGGCTAGAGGGGAAAACGTGGTTCCGGTGAATGGCGGGCAGGGCTACTTGAGCCTTATGCTGTCGAGGTTCATCGGCGCGCGCGTCTCGCAGTGCAGTATCTTGGAGGTCGTGCGCGCTAGGTCCTCGCACTTGCGCTCCTCCCCGTGGACCATGAAGAACCGCGAGGGCCGCGGCTTTATCGCCCTGACGAAGTTTATGAGCTGCGAGCGGTCGCTGTGGCCGGAAAAGCCCTCGACCGTCGTCGCCTTGAGGTTGACCTTGAGGGAGTCGAGCTTGTTGTTCTCGTTCAGCATCGGCACCTCCTTCTCGCCGTTCTGTATCTTCCTGCCGAGCGACATCGCCGCCTGCCATCCGACGAATATGAGCGAATTGCGCTCGTCCGCGGACATCATCTTGAGGAACTCGACGCTCGGCCCGCCGGAAAGCATGCCGCTCGTGGCGAGGATGACCGTCGGCTCGTCGCTCTCGACGATGGACTTGCGGTCCATGCCGATGGCGCTCTTGAACAATGGCTTGTCGAAAGGCGAGTCGTTCTGCAGTATGCGCCTCTGCACGTTGCGGTGCATGTACTCCGGATACACGGTATGGATCGCCGAGGCCTCGCGGCACATGCCGTCGATGTAGACCGTGGTGTTGTCGTTGCGCATGTACTTCTCCAGGATGAGCATTATCTCCTGCGCGCGGCCGACGGCGAGCACCGGGATGAGCACCTTTCCGCGCGACGCGAGCGTCTCGCGTATCGTCTGGATGAGGCGCATCTCGTTCTCCTCGAGCCTCGGCCTGACGTCCTGCGCCGCGCCGTACGTGCTCTCCATGACGACCGTGTCCACGCGCGGGAACCTGACCTCCGCGGGCTCGAAGAGGTTGGTGCGGCCGAACTTCATGTCGCCCGTGTAGATGAGATTGTGCATCCCTTCCCCGATGTGGAGGTGCACCATCGCGCTCCCGAGGATGTGCCCGGCGTTGTGGAACGTGAAGCGTATCTTCGGCGTGATGTCCGTGACCTCGCCGTACTTGCGCACGATTACGTGCTGGAGCATCTTCTTGATGTCCTTCTCGGAATACGGCGGGTTCTTGCCCTCGGAGGTGATGACGTTGATGCAGTCCTGCTGCAGCAGCACCATGAGGTCGCGCGTCGGCGGCGTGCAGTACACGGGGCCCTCATAGCCGTAGGCGTACAGGTACGGCAGGAAGCCCGCGTGGTCGAGGTGCGCGTGAGTGATGATTACCGCGTCGATCTTGTCGAGCGCAAGGCCCATGGCGTTGAGATACGGGTAGGCGCGCGTGGGGTCGCTGGAGTCGACGTTGAGCCCGCAGTCCAGAAGGATGTTGCTGTTGTTCGTCTGCAGCAGGAAGCAGCTCCGGCCGACCTCCTTGGCGGCGCCGAGCGCCGTGATCTTCACCCAGTCGATGTTGCCCTCCTCGGCGAGCATCTTCTTGCCGAGCGTGTTGAGGAACTTCTTGCGCTCGTCGGCGTTGTTGAGCAGCGCGTTGCGCACCGCCCTCTCCACCTCGGAAGGCGACGTCGGCGCGCGCAGCACCTTCGGGCTCCAAGCGGTCTCGAGGATGATGCTCTTGAGCACGGAGCCGCTCTTGCCGATGACCACCCCGGGCTTCATGGCCTCGATCACGACCTCGTTGAACGTGGTGTCGAACTTGATGTCGGTGATGCCGGCCTCCTCCGGCACCAGCTGCCTTATCTTTGCCAGCGCCCTGTCCGCGGGCATGAGCACCGACGGGTCGCTGCGCAGGAGAATCTTCTTGCGGATGTGCGACGCAATGCGCGTGATGAGCGACTCGTCGTCCGTGAACGCCCTCATGTTCTTGAGGTAGAGCACCACCTGGGGCCCCTCGACCTCTGTCTTGGTGAGCTCGCACTCCTTCGGGAGGACCTCGAGCACGCTAGCCTGAATGTCCTTGAGACTGTTGTTAGCCAATTGCCCATTCACCTTGAAGGCCCCGTGCCTTCGATCCGTTGCCGCGGGTTGTGCGGCCCCCTTACTTGATCAGGGCGTTGACCTGCTCGGGCGAATACCGCTTCGTCTTGTTCTTGGTGATGAGCACCAGGTCGATGCCCTCGCCGGTGGCGTTGTCCCTCTTCATCGCGGCGTTCACCGCGCGCGCCGCGACCCTCACCGCCTCGTCCTCGCCCAGGTCGTCCTTGTACAGGTCGTCGAGCAGGCCGTAGGCCACGACGCTTCCAGAGCCCGTGGAGACGTACTTCTCCTCGAGCAGCCCGCCGAACGGGTCGAGGTCGAAGAGCCGGGGCTTGCTGTCGTAGCCCGCGACGATGAGCTGCACGAGGTACGGGAAGTACTTGTTGCCCTGCAGGATGTTCGCAAGCAGCGTCGCCGCGCCCTGCACGGTCATGTTGCGGCCGTTGCCGTACTTGTAGAGCTCGGTCTCGGCCTTGAGCCAGCGCACCAGCTGCTGCGCGTCGCCGACCCCGCCCGCTATTGTCAGCGCAAGCTGGTCGTCCACGAGCGCGATCTTCTCGACTCCCTTGGCCGCGATGAACGTGCCCATGGTGGCGCGCTTGTCCGCCGCGACGACCACGCCGTCCTTGAAGGTAACCCCTACCGTAGTCGTGCCCTTCATCATCTTGGTCTCGTCCATAAGAAACACCCTCGAAAGTAGAACCGTGAAAAAAGGTGACACTCGGAAAAAAACTTCGTATGCCTTAACCCCAACAACCTATATAAAACTTGCGTAGAAGCCGCGCCCCGTCAAAGCGACCTCCTGCCGCTCGTGCTCACCACGACCGCCTTCACGCCCGCCTTGAGCTCGTCCGCGGGCTTCGGGAGGGTGAACTTCTCGCCGTCGAAGAGCGCCAGTATGGAGACGCCGGGGTCCCTCAAGGCTTCCACTACGCTCTTGCCGTCCATCTTGTGCGGGATCTCGGCCTCGAAGAGCTCGAGGTTGCTGTCCCCCGGGTTCAGCATCAGCGATATGGTCGGGTTCATTATCTGGTTGGCGAGCTCCTTTGCGAGCGTCATCTCGGGTATCAGCGCGTCGATGCCGAGCTTCTGGAGCATCAACGCGTGCTTGCGCGAGTGCGAGCGCGCTATCACTTTCTTGGCGCCGGCCTGCTTGGCGTATGCCGCAGCAAGGAAGTTGACCTCCTCCTCGCCGCTCACCGCCACGACGTAGTCCTTGCCCTTGAGCCTCAGGCTGTCGAGGACCTGCGGGTCGGTGCAGTCGCCGCACACCATCACCGCGCGGCTTTCGGAGGCGAGCGCATCGCATACCTCCTTGCTCCGGTCCACAACCGTAATCTCGTGCTGGGTGCCCTCGAGCAGCTGCAGGAGAGTCATGCCGACCTTTCCCGCCCCCAGAATCACTACTTTCATGCGAACCACCGCTTCTCAGCGCATCACTATTCCCTGTCCTTCAAGTATTTTAATAGCACGAGGCCCGGCAGGATCTCGATGCGCCCTACATACATTACGAACGTCAGCAGCCATTTGCCGACAACCGGAAGGGAGCCGACGGAAAGCGTCGAGAGCCCCACGTTGCCCATCGCGGACGCGACCGAGAAGAACGCGTCCATGCTCTTCACGTTCACGGCCATGAGCGCCGCCGAGGCCGTCAGTATGACCGCGCCGTAGAGGAAGATGTAGCTCCCGCTTTCGGCAAGCTGCTCCTGCGTCATCACCCTCCCGTTGATTTTGATCGGCTGGACCGCGCCCGGGGGCAGGAACAGCCCGCGGATCTTCGCGCGCAGGCCCTTGAACAGCGCGGCGATCCTCCACATCCGGACGCCTCCCGCAGTCGAGCCCGAAGTGCCGCCGGCGACCATGAGCAGGACGATCAGGTATTTCGCCAGGTCGGAAAGCACCCCGAGGTTGCCGATGGTCAGTCCGGCGGTCGAGGCCGCGGAAGTCGCGTGGAACAGCGCGTTTTCGGGCACCACGCCCGTGAGGAAGACCGCCACGGCGAAGACGGCGATGACCGCGAGCATGAGCTTGAATTCCGTGTTGCGTGCGACGCTTTTCCACTTGCGCTGGATTATGTCCGAGTGCACGGCAAAGCTCGTCGCGCCCGCGGCCATTATCAGCATGACCCCGATCTTCTGAACGAGCGTGAACTCGAAGCCGCTGGAAGGCAGGAAGCCCCCCGTGGAAATCGTGGCCATGGTGATGTTCACGGCGTTGAACACGGAGAGGCCGAGCGCCCAGAGCATTGCGGCCCCGAGGGCGGAAAGGAGGAGGTAGATCAGCCAGATGCGGTTGACGGTCTTGCGCAGGCCGATTTCGATGCCCTCGTGGCCTTCCGCCTTGAACAGCTCGCTCGCCGCCGGCGCGCGGATTACGATGAGCGCGAAGATGATGATGCCCACGCCGCCGACCCACTGCATGAAGCTCCGGAAGAACACGACGCTCGACGGCAGGGCCTCCGGCCGGGCGGTGGTGCTCAGGCCCGTCGTGGTCCAGCCGGACATGCTGTCGAACGCGGAATCCTCGAAGGAATACCCGAGCGCGAGGTAGGGCAGCATGCATATCGCCGGCACGATGATCCACGCGAGCGCGGACACCACCAGCGCCTGGGTCGCGGTCAGCACCTCGTCGTCCTTGTGCTTTATGAACTCCAGAGTGAGCAGCGAGTACGCGAAGTTCCACGGCCTGCCTTCCAACGGCCTTCCCCTGAGCCGCCTCCACGCGTCCGCAAGCGACCTTCTCGCGAACGCGACGGTGTTCCTCGCAAGCCGGGGCAACCCCGGCAGTACCATCAGCACGGCGGGAAGCAGCAGCACCGAAACCGTCGGCTCGCCGGCGTACGCCGCGTATGCCGCGGGGACGAGCATGGCTACCCCGACGAAAAGCAGCACCTCCGACAAATGCCTCAGGACAAGATTGGCCATACCGCCTTTACCCGGTTGGAAGGACCCCCGCAGGGGTTTACTCAGCGTCTGCTCTTAAAAACCAGCCAGCTCTTCTCCGAAAAGCCGGTTTTAACCAAGACGAAACCCCCCTTAATCTTCCTTCCTTTGAGCTCGAACGAAATCTTCTTCCCCGTCCACTCCCCTACCTCGAGCGCGCCCGAATCCCAGATTTCCACTTTTCCCGCACCGTACTCTCCCTCCGGGATCTCGCCCTCGAACTCCCCGTATTCCATCGCGTGCGGCTCGGTGTAGACCGCCAGCCGCTTTTCCGCGCCGGAGGGCATGCCCTTGGGCACCGCCCAGCTCTCCAGAAAGCCCTCGTGCTCGAGCCTCAAATCGAAGTGGTGCGTCCTCGAGAAGTGCTCGTGAACCACGAATTTCAATCCCGCCATCCCGACCGCCTATTCCCAACCCTTGACCTTGAACGCCGACGGGCACGCCTTGTTAAGCAGGCACTTGCCGCACTGCGGTCGCTTCGCCGTGCACGTGTACCTCCCGAAGAGCACCATCAGCATGTTGACCTCCCCCCAGTCCCTGCGCGGGATTTGGCGCATGAGGTCCCGCTCGATCTTGTTCGGGTCCTTCTGCTTGGTCAAGCCGAGCCTCTGCGAGACCCGCATCACGTGCGTGTCCACGGCGATGCCCTCGACCTTCCCGAACCCCGCGGTCAGAACGATGTTCGCGGTCTTGCGCGCGACTCCGGGCAGCTCCAGCAGCCCCTCCGTGGTGTCCGGCACTTTACCGCCGTGCCTTTCATCGATAATCTTGCAGGCGGCGATGATGTTCTTCGCCTTATTCCTGTAGAACCCCGTGCTCCTGATCTCCTGCTCGAACGCCTTTTGGTCTGCCTCGGCGTAATCGCTTGCGGTCTTGTATTTCTTGAACAGCCCCGCGGTGACCATGTTGACGCGGGCATCGGTGCATTGGGCGGACAATATCGTGGAGACCAGCAGCTCCAGCGGGTTGCCGTGCTCGAGCTCCATGCGGGGCTCGGGGTTCGTCCTTTTCAGGGCCGCCATCACGGAACCAATCGGTGCGGCTTTGGGCATGAGCACAAGACTGCCGGCCGGGGAATAATAATCTAGCGATGCTGCGGCGGCCTGCGGTGCGCCGGAGGCCTTCCGCTTCCCTGTTGGCGTGTTTGTCCGCCCTGTCCCCCGTGGTGCGGCGGCCTGCCTCCCCCGTGGTGTCCGCCTTCGCGCGGCCTCCCGTGGAACCCGCCGCCGTGCTGGGGCCTCCTCTCGCCTCCCCTTCCTCCGCTATGGACTCCGCCGCCCCGCTTGTCCCCGCGGTCGTGGCGCGGCCCGCCGAATCCTCCGCGGCGCTCCGGCCTGCCTCCGCGGAATCCTCCGGCGCGGGACTCCGCTGGGGCCACGCCGAACCTGCGGTCGTCCTCGAAGTGCTGGAAGGGATTGCGGCCGTGGCCGCGGTATTCAGTGTCCTCGTTGCTCGCCGGCCTGCCCTTGAACTCGAGCTTCATCTCGCTGATCGCCGAGCCGGTCATCTTAGCCACGTCCTCGAGGAAGCGCTTCTCCGCGAGGTTTGTCGCGAAGCTGACCGCTTCGCCCTCCTTGCCCGCGCGCGCAGTCCTCCCGATGCGGTGCACGTACGTCATGGGCTCCTCGGGGATGTTGTAGTTTACCACGAGCGCGACGTCATCGATGTCGAGGCCGCGAGCGGCGATGTCGGTCGCGACGAGCACCGTGCCCTCGCGCCTGCGGAAGTCGTCGAGCGACTTCTCGCGTTTTGCCTGCGTGAGGTTGCCGTGCAGCGCTATGCTGTGGAAGCCCTGCCTCTCGAGGCTGTAGTGCAGGTTGTCGGCGCCGTATTTCGTGCGCGTAAAGATGATGGTCCTCGAGGGCTTCTTCAGCCGGAGCAGCGCGGTGAGCGCGCTTATCTTGTCCCTCCCGTCGACGCCGACGTACAGCTGGAGCACATTGTCGACCGTGAGCTTGTCCTCGCTCGTCTTTATGACCTGCGGATCGACCATGGACTGGCGCGAGAGGTCGATTATCTGCTGGGGCATCGTCGCGGAGAACAGCAGCGTCTGCTTGTGCGCCGCGGTGTGCGACAGGATGAGCTTGACGTCGTCGATGAACCCCATGTCGAGCATGCGGTCGGCCTCGTCGAGCACGACGATTTTCGCGTGCGAGAGGTTGAGAGTTCTGCGCTCGAGGTGGTCTATTATCCTGCCGGGCGTGCCGACGACGACCTGCGCGCCCTTCTGCAGCTCGCGTATCTGCCTTTCGATGTTCTCGCCGCCGTAGACCGCGAGGATGGAGTGCGGGGAATGCCTGCCGAGCAGCTTGAACTCCTCGACGACCTGCATCGCGAGCTCGCGCGTCGGCACGAGGACGAGCGCCTCGGTGTTCTTCGCGGGCTTGAGCGTCTGCAGTATCGTCACCGCGAACGCCGCGGTCTTGCCCGTGCCGGTCTGTGCCTGCGCTATGACATCCAGCCCCTGCAGCATGACCGGTATGGCCTGCTCCTGTATGGCGGTCGGCTCGGTGAAGCCCGCGTCGTGCACGGCCTTCAGAATATCGGGGCTGATGCCCAACTTGTCGAAACCCATCTCTTCCACTTCCTCCGTCCAACGGAGAATGCGCCCCTTCCTGCCTTCCGACAAGCCGGAGCGCGGTTTGAATATTTGCAATAAACCCTATTTCAGCAGCCAGGAGAAGTCCTGGCCCGTGCGTTTCTTCTTCACGCGCTCCGCGAGCGCGTGCGAGATTAGCGGCAGCGCTATCGTCGCGTCGGCGTACACCACTGCCTTGCTCGCCTTCGCGTCTATCTTGCCCCAGCTGGTGGCCTCCTCGAACGTGCAGCCCGAGAGCCCGCCCCATTGCGGCGAATCCGTCGTAACCTGCACCGCGTACTTGTGCGGGTAGATGGTCTCGCCGCCGAGGCCGAGGTCCTTCATGACGGTCACAAGCTGTATCGTGTCCTTCGGCACGCCGCCGCCGATGTAGACCGCGGAAGTGCTCCTGCTCCTCTCCCCGATTTCCCCGAGCTGCACGAAGTCCTTCATCTGGTCGACCACGACGTGCTTCTTCCTCTCCTTCGCGAGCAGGTACGCCGCGATGCCGTAGCTCGAGTCGGCCATCGCCGGCGAGAACACGGGCACGCCCGCGCGGTATGCGGCCTCGGTGATGCTCGGGATCTTCTTCCCGTTCTGGAACTTCCCGAACTCCCAGAGGAATTCCGCGCTGGAATAGCTGCGCCCGGCGTCAAGCGTCTCGAGGAAGTCGACGATTAGCCACTCCATCCTTCGGTATTCCAGCTCGTCGGCGTAGACGTCGTAGTAGCGGTTGACCTGGTTCTTCAGCAGGTCGACGTCGTCCGCCGTGTGCGTGCCCTGGAAGTAGCTGTAACCCATGGCCTCGAAGACGTCCTCGCTGACGTTCGCCCCCGTGGAGACCAGCACGTCTATGAAGCGGTTCTCCACGAGCCAGCGCACTATCCTGTGCATGCCCGTGGTGCTCATGCTGCCCGCGTAGCCCATGAATATCGTGGTCTCCTCGTCCTCGGCCATGCACTGCCAGACCTCCGCGGCCTCGGCGAGCTTCTTCCCCTGGAAACCCGTGTCCTGCATCTCGTAGAGCAGCCTGCTCACGCCCTTTCCAGCGGTCACGTCGATGCTGGAGACCTTCTTCTTCAGATAATCCGACTTTTTCATGCAGTAACTACCCTACGTGACTGGGGGGACTCGCTCCAAATAGAAAACGAAATCAGGCGCAACTACTTGGGCGCGCCAATCTTTAAATGCCTTTACCTGCGTTCCCTGCCCCCTTTTCCGAGTCCGAAATGTCCGCGGAAAATCGCAACCCATTCCCTGTTCAAATCCTCTCCCTTCTTGGAACGCTCCCTGAACACAGTTTGTAACTCGCGTATGGATTGCGCGTCAACCGTCGTCCAGTTGGCGGGCTGGTTGCCTAAAAACCTGTAGAAGAACCTTTCCATCCGCCTTAGACTCGCCTCATTGAACGAGTTCGGTCTGACAGAGCGCCGAAGCATCTTGACAATTTCTCCAGCGTCCCCGCCATGGACGAACGTAAACATCCTCGCCTTGGCCCTCTGCCGGGCTAGCGGGTCCGCGATGTTGTCGAGCTTCCGCTCTTCCTCCAGGGTAATCACCTTCGATGACCCCGTAGTGCCGTTTCCTGTCCCTCTGATGCGCCTCAACGTCCGCGTCCGGTCCTGCATGAGCGACGGCTCCTTGGCTCTCCGTGTCCGGTTTTCCATGCAATTTCACCTTTCCAGGTGCGCGGTGTCGTTGAGCGTCTCGACCCTCACCACCCCGCCCTTACCGACCTCGATTATGTTTATGCACGCGTTGTGCTGCCGGAACACGAACGCCTTCTGGATCTGCAGGCCGGTGAGCCCCGCGAGTATCATGCGGTTGGTCCCCCCGTGCGCGACCACGAGAACCGTCTCCCCCGCATGGCCACGCAGAATGCCCCGCATCGCGCGCATCGCCCTCGCCCTGACCTCGCCCCAGCTCTCGCCCTTCTCGGGCTTGAACCGGTGGTCAACGGTTCCAGTCTGCTCGCTCAATATCCCGGGGTATTTCCTGATCTCGGCGTACGTCAGGCCCTCGGCGACCCCGAAGCCCCTCTCCCTGAGTCCCTCGAGTTTCACCAGCCCGACGCCCTTGTGGAACCGCAGCACTTCCTCAGCGGTGCGCACCGCCCTCTCCAAAGGGCTGGAATAAGCCGCGGTTATCCTCTCGCCCTTCAGCCTCCTGCCTAAAAGGCGGGCCTGCACCACCCCGCGGCGGTGCAGAGGCGTCTCGAGGCTGCCCTGCACGCGGCCCTCGATGTTGTGGCGCGTGATCCCGTGCCTTGAAAGAATTATGCGAGTCATGGCATTGCACTTCCCGGCCGAGGGGCTATCCCCTCCCCTTACCAATTTTCGGCGGCTCGAGCACTTCCTCGTTGTCCTCGCGGATGCCGAGCAGCACGAGCTTGACGAGGAAGATTCCGAGCGCGCCGCCGGCGAGCACCGCGAAATAATAGGGTTCCGCGCTGTTGAAGATGTGCTTGTTCGGGGGGAAAATAGTGTTGCCGGGATAGAACGACCAGTGTATGTCGAATATGAATGTCGCGACCACGGCGAGCAGCGCGCCGGCGATGAAGAATATGGCATCCGCCACGATTTCGTTTCGCGTGACGCCCGCGCGGTGCCTCGCCACCTGCGTGCGCAGCCTGTGCCTGAGTCCCATGCAGCGGTTAAAGCAAGCGCATTTTTAATTGTTTATTCCGATGGTTGTTGAGTTAATTTACGAAGTTCTTTAATTATTTCTTTTCGTTGCAATTCGATGGCTCTGGCTGTTTCAATTACGTGCATGCTATCGTTCGGGCCAATTCTCTTTGCCCCGAAAATTTCATAAAGTCGGTCTCGGATTTCATCGGACCCGTGGAGCGTTGCCAGCCGGTATCCGTAATCATGTGCATGCGCGACGATTCTCGTGCCAAGCAACTTTCCAAGACGGGGCTCGGTGCGGTCTGTTGCCAATCCTGTGACATAAAATGTTTGCCCCAAGTCTTCGAAATTCTGTGGTTTTCCACTGATTGCGCCGATGATTTTCCCTTCTTTTATCGCAACAAACGTCGCAGCAGGCGGGTTCGCTAGCATCCGCCTATTGAACGCTTCTTTACTCTTCCACCAACCTCCTGGCAGGTGGTCGTCGTAAAGCCGTTTTATCTCGGCATATTCGGGTTCTCGCGCTTTTCTGATAACCAGCCTTGTCATGAATTGCGTCACTTCGCGCTCACGATTTTCACTATCTGGCCGTCGTGGAGGGGCGTGTCCTTGCCGATCCTCATTTTTGTTTCGGCGTCCACGGCGTAAAGGAAATGAGTCGCCAGGTCTGTGTGGATGCGCTCGGCCATCTGGAGCGCCGTGCTCCCCTTCTTCAGGAGGATTGCGTCGGGCAGAACCTTCCCGAAGTGGTTGCTGAAATGCACGTCGTCCTCGACCGGATACACCGCGATCTGGTCGAGCAGGCGGAAGACGCACTCGCCGGCCACCTGCGGAACCCCGGTTCCGCCGAACTTCTTGAGCACGTGCGAATCGATCCTGTCCAAGGCGCCGGTTATGCGCGCGTCCAGGTTTTCGGCGGTGACCTTGAATTCCCTGCCGTCATAGTTTATCCATTTCTTTTCCGCGGCCTTCTTCAATGCGAGCTCGGCATCCGCTGCGACGGACAGGACGGTGTGCTCCGGAAACGCGGCCTTCAGCGCGGCGATGTTCTTCTCCGCGTGGTCGGAGTCGACCTTGTTGGCCGCAATCAGCGTCGGCTTCGCCATGCGGAGCTCTCTTGCCATCTGCAGGATTTCTTCCTTCCCCCAGTCCGCGAACTTCGTCTCGTCCAGTTCGAGCTTGAGGCATGCCTTCTTCAGGTCCTCGTGCCCGATTTTTATCCCGGAGAGCCCCGCGGCGAATTCCGAGACCCCGCGGCCCTTCGACTTCTTCGCATTGCGCGTTATGACGCCGGCAAGCCATTGGTCCAGCTCGTCAAAGAGGATGCGCACGTCGCGCGAGGCTTCATGCGTGCCCGGCGGGCAAAGGTTGCCCTCGTCGTCGGTTCCGCCGGAGGCGTCCGCCACCGCGACGAGCGCGTCGGCCGCGGAGATGTCCGAGAGGAACTGGTTGCCCATGCCCTTGCCCTCGTGCGCGCCCTCGACGAGCCCGGCGACGTCGACGACGTTGACGGGAATCTTGCGCATGCCGTTCTCGCACGGGGCGTTGTGGGGGTCGCATTGCCTGTTGATGCGCACGTGCGGGCAGGGCGACGAGGCGAAGGCTATGCCCTTGTTCGGGTTGATGGTCGTGAACGGGTAGCTGGCGACCTGCGCGTTGGCGGAAGTCAGCGCGTTGAAGAGCGTGCTCTTGCCCTTGTTCGGCAGTCCCACGATGGCGATGAGCATGGGTTTCATTCGGCTGCCGTACGCTTTTATCCCTTTAGCCGGCAAGCCCGGAGACGCTGAAGTACGGCACGCGCCCCGTGGGCTCCCAGTTCTCGCCGCTCAAGGCCGAATTGAGGGATCTCATGCCCCTTGCCTTCGAACCCTCCGAAGAGAGGTACGCGCGGACTTCCATGGGCTCGGTTGAAAGCGGGTAGACCACGAGCCAGTACCTGCCGGCGCGCAAGGACGACCCCGCGGGGAAGCCGAGCCGGACCTTGCCGAGCTCCGCCGGCAGGATGATCAGGCCCCGCCTGGCCTCGGCCTCTATGCTGCCCGAGGGCCTGCCTCCCGCGTCCGGCCTTATCTGGACCGCGAATTCGCTCGACGGCCTCTCGCGCAGCCTGCGCATATCCAGAGTGACGCTGGCGATCTTGGTCTCGCTGCCGACCTCGAAGGCGGCGGCGATCCTCGAGCCGTAGTCGAGATGGACGGGTTCCCCTTCCTCGAGCCCGCCGCCCGCAGAATAGATGCCAAGAGGCTTTGGAAGGACTGTAATCTTTTTCTTCTCGTTTGAAAACGGCGGCGAGAGCGACGCCGTGATTTCGTGCGTGTTGTCCACGTCGGCACGCCATTCCAGCACCGCGTAGTTCTCCGCGGAAAGCTGCGAGAGGAGGGCCTTGCCGAGCACCTTCTTGCCCTCGGAGAACGTGATTTCGAGCTCCGTCGCGTCGGCGTATCCCGGGCACAATCCGCCCTCCACGTATACCGGAACCGAGACGTTGTAGGAGTAGGACAGGATCATTTCCTGCGGGACGTTCGCGTCCCCGAACCACGCCCTCTGGCCGGAGCACGGGGTCGGGGTGGGCGCAGGCGTAGACGTCGGCGCAAGCGAGGCGCTGGCAGCAGGCTTCGTCGGGGACGCCTCGGGCTGGCCTGGCGAGGCGCATCCCATTAGCAGAAGCGCGAGAAGCAGCAGTGGCGCGGTGTTGCGCATGACCTGCTTTCGTTCACAGTGCATAAAACCGTTTTGGTGGCGCGGCCATGTCTGCCCCTTAATAAAACTTCGGTTCCAATCCCGTCTCATGCTCTGGACGCACAAGTACGCCCCGTCTTCCCTCAAGGGGTTCGCCGGCAACCCGGAGGCGGTCGAGGCCGTTCGCCGCTGGGCTTCTGACGCCGGCCGCGGGATGAGGGTCAAGCCCCTGCTCCTGCACGGCGCCGTCGGAAGCGGCAAGACCGCGCTCGCGCACGCTCTCGCAAAGGAGATGGGATGGCACGTCATAGAGACGGACGCGTCCGTCCTGCGCGACGCCGATTCCCTGCAGGCGCTCTACGGCGCGAGCTCGGGCTCGAAGGGCCTCTACTCCGAGACGCGGCTCATCCTCGTCGACGAGGTCGACGCGGTGTCCGACAGGCAGCAGTATTCCGCGCTCGACTCCATAACCAAGGGTTCAACCGAGCCGGTCATGCTCATCGCCAACGACGTCTGGAACCCGAAGCTCGCAGGGCTCAGGTACTCGTGCCTGCTCGTCGAGATGCGCAAGGTCAACGCCTCCACAATCCGGCACACCCTTGAATCCATAGCTGAGAAGGAAGGCGCCGACGCGTTCTTCGCCGAGGCGATTTCCAAGGCATCGTCCGGCGACTTGCGTTCCGCAATCAACGACTTCCAGGCCTCCGCGGGTTTGCCGCAGGGAACTCCCCTTGAGGCCCTCTTCGCCCGCGAGCGCGAGGAGAACATGTTCAACGCCGTGCGCAGGGTCTTCAAGGCGACCGACTACGCCACGGCAGTAGAGGCCGGAAACCTGCTCGACACTCGGGAGTTCTCCTTCTTCCAGCGCTGGCTGGAGGAGAACATCCCCGCGGAATACGAGCGCGCCGACGAGGTCGCTGAGGCCTTCTCGTGGCTCTCCCGGGCCGACGTCTTCCAGGGAAGGATAATGCGGAGGCAGCACTGGGGCTTCCTGAGGTATTCGCGGCCGCTTTCCCTCGCGGGCGTGGCGCTCAGCAAGCGCCAGCCCTACCACAAGTTCACGAAATACTCGTTCCCGCAGATCCTCAAGGCGATGGGCTCCTCGAGGAAGTCGCGAGAGCTCATGAAAAGCGCCTGCCGCAAGGCCGCCGGGAAGATGAAGGTTTCCGTGCCTGACGCGAGGGAGCTGCTTCCCCTTCTGGCCGGCTGCGACGGCATGGCGGAACACTTCGAGTTTTCGGACGACGAGGCCTCGCTAATCCTCTCTCTCTACGCCGGCAAGGCCCCGGCGACGAAAACCCGCAAGCGCAAGGCGGCCTAGCGCTTTCACTTGTGCCTGAACTTGACGAGCACGAACGCAACGATGACGACGAGCAGCACCAGCAGGATCATCGGCAGGAACGCGAGCGCCTCGTTGTAGGAGTCGGCGAAGAATTCGCTGACCTCCCGGCTCAGCGGGATCTCGCGCGAGTACTGCAATTCCCACTTCCTCGCGATCGGCCCGTTCCAGGTGAATACGTTGTCCTCGCCCGCGTCCGGCAGGGGCGCCACCTTGATCAGCTCGGCGTCCCGGGGCAGGCGGAAGGTGAGCTGCATGTTGCTGCCGAGGATGGTCTCCCGCGCGCTCGTAACCTCGAACGCGAGCGCCTCCGGCTCGAGCGAATACAATGTCTTCCTGCTTCCCTCGGCCGTCTTGTTGAAGAGCGGCGAGCCGATGTCGTATTCCAGTATCACCGTGCCGGCGTTGAACCCCACGGCGAACTCCTTCTTCGCCGTGATCCGCACGTTCGTCGTCCCCCCTCGCACGTGGAACTTGATGCTCTTGGAGAACTTCTGCCACTGCGCTATAGTGCTCTCGCCGAGGTTTAGGTTCCTCTCGTACTCCGCGCGCTCGTTGTCGTTCTCGAAGAGGAACACTGTCTTCTCCATGACCTTGGCGGTGCCGTCGGCGGCGACCGTCACCTCCGCGGAATACGAGTAGTCGGAATACGCGTGCGGGAGCAGCACGGCGCACAACAATGCGAACGCGAACAACGCTGGGCGCATGACAAGAAATTCCCCGGCGTCCTTTAATAATACTGGTCTTTTTCTTCGCGGCGCGCGTCTTCCCAGTCCGGCCCCTGTAAGAATTCCTGGGCTGTTTTTTGTTCATTCCCAGTGGCAAGAGAGGCAGTTGTATTTCATTCCCTGTAATGAATGAAAATAGATACTTTTGTTCGCTATGGGTTGTTTTTTGCTTGGTTCCTTGAATCATATTGAGTGTTGGAAACTCATAAAAAGAATTAAAAACAACTATGTTGTTTTAGTATGTAATTGTAATATTATTGGATTGGTGGTTTTTGTGGTATATGTCCGTAGGGATGTCGAAAACGAGTTGGAGAAGTGGATTGACGACAAGGAAATTATGCTGCTGCGGGGGCCGCGGCAGAGCGGCAAGACGACGCTGTTGCTGCGGCTAAAGGAGATGCTCGACGCCCGGGGGGTGGGCGACGAACGCATCCGTTACGTGAGCTTCGAAGATGATTCAGAGCGCCTGAAGTTTGAGGCGGACTGCAAGGAATTCGTTTCCCTGCACTTGACGGCCGAAAAGACGTATTTCCTTTTCGATGAAGTGCAGTACGTGCGCGACATCGGGAAGAAGCTCAAGCTGTTGTTCGACTCATTCCCACAGGCCAAGTTCGTCGCAACCGGTTCTTCGTCATTCGACCTCACCAATGCAGGCTCGTTCTTGGTCGGCCGGGCGGTTTTCATTGACGTGTTTCCCTTCAATTTCGGCGAGTTTTTGCGGGCAAAGGATGCGGCGCTGGAACGAAAATACTCGGAAGTGCGTTTTTCCTGGGACCGGTTCGGCTTGCCTGAAAAAACGGTTTACTTGGCGGACTTGAACAGGCTTTTGCACGAGTACCTCACGTACGGCTCGTATCCCCGCGTGGTGCTCGAGCCCGACTTCGGGAAAAAGCGGGAGCTGCTGAAGAACCTGTTTACGGCGTACGTGGAGAAGGACGTCGTGGTGCTCTACGGCAACAAATACCGCGACGGGGCAGTCAAGCTCTTGAAATCCCTTGCAGGCATGTTGGGCAGCACAGTCAACTTTGAGACCCTCGCCCAATCGTCGGGCCTGAAGTACAACGACGTGCGAAAGCTTTTACCGTTGTTGCAGGACTCGTTCGTAGTGCGCGTCGTGCGGCCGTTCCACCGCAGCCTTGCGAGCGAACTTCGCAAGAACCCGAAGGTGTTCTTCTTCGACGCCGGCTTGCGCAATCACTTGCTTGAGCGCTTCGACAACATCTCCTTCGACGGCTTGTACGAGAACTTCGTGTGCAATTCTCTGGCGCAGGAGGGCGCGGTAAAATACTGGCGCACGACGGCTAAGACGGAAGTGGATTTCGTGCTGGAGCGCGCCGGCGGGCTGGTTCCCGTGGAAGTCAAGACGGCCGCGAAAGTCACGCGCGCGCTGGCCAGCTTTGCTTCTGAATATGGCGTAAAGTACGCAGTGTTGGCCAACCTCGACGTGCTTGAGAAACGGGAGTTGCCTGGTTGTACTGTTTTGCTGCTGCCTTTTGCCTACTTCTAGCGTCCAGCAAACGACCGGCCGAACGGCTTTCCTGAATCTCCACAAGGATTCGCCCGGCTGCCTTGGCTAGGCCGCGCAGTTTTTTTTATTGCGTTTTTCCCGTGCGGCGTTCGCCCAGGTAGCGAGTTCCCATCGTAAACGCAATCCTAGAGGCTTTTCTGAATCTTGTTACAAAGGACTTCCAGCTGTTGTTCTTAACTGGGCTTTCAATCCAGTATTTCATTGGTGCTATAATCCAGTATTTGCCATTAACCACCGGGCCAATAAGACTGTGTTCCTTCACGAGGTTTCGGGCAAGAAGCTCAACCGATTCACCGGTACGCCTGTCGCCATTTCGCCTATCGGGATACATTCTGCCTGCTCTTCGTTGTTCGGTTCTCCGGTCTGTTGGCGGTATAGCCCTTCGTTCACCTACAAGATTCACTCCCTCTTGGTGGATGCGATGTAAGTGTGAGGCGACTGAATCAGCCCAACGGCGTTTTACCATCTCTTCAATTGCTTTTGGGTCGCCGGAACGTATTTTTGAGTGAACTGCTTGTCCGTAGGTTCCTTCCCGGCCAAAAATTGCCCCGTGCTCTTCCCGTAGGCTGGATATACTTCGATTTTGGATTTTTTCGAGGTTTCCGCGAGTCGGAGGAGTTCCGGTTGGCATGAAATCACCACTCGAACTGTGGCCGGGTAACTTAAAAAAGCGTTGCGATGGGGAAGGGGCTTTGAAGCACGGGCCGGGAGATCCAATCCAGCGGGCTTTGTCGAGCTTCCCCGAATCATTGCCTTTTTGCATATCAACGTTCAGCGTGCCGGATAAGTCGGGCTTCAGCTACGGTTTCGCGGACGGCTATCCGCACTGCGCGGCGGATTTGCGGAAGGGGCATTGATTTGGTGCTTTTGGCATCCTTTGCCTCCGATGGCGAGTGCGGCAAGTGGATGTGCCCGGCAAGGCCTCGCAAGCCCAGTTCTTCCATAAAGTGCGGGCCGAGGTAGAGCATCTGCTCGCACATGTGGCCGCCTGCCATTCTTGAGACGTGGACAGGAATACCCGCAGACGCTAACGCATCCTGAATTCTAAGAACCGGGAGTGTTGATTGTCTTACCTGCGGGCCTTGCCTGCCTTCCGTCACATCGTAATGAGCAGGCCGCCGGGCGTCGTTGGGATAGCGTCCGTTGTTATCCGGGAATAACGGGCGTATCACTCGTCTGGCCCTGGTTTCGATGAGAATCCGGTCGAGTTTCCGGAAAGAAAGCCCCATGGTCAGAACCGCATCGGGCCTGTTTTTTTCTATTGCAGAACGGAGAACGCCCGGTAGCCGCCGGAAATCCACCGGAAGCACAACCCCGACCACTTCTGCGCCGGCAATTTTCGCCCCATGGAGCGCGCGGACGACTTGCTCCGCGGGGTTGGTTCGGTATGGCCCCCAGCGTTCAAAACCAGCCAGAAGAATGCGCATACCTTGGATCTGACGAGGTGATTTAAAAAAAGTAACCTGGAGGTTTCGAGCACTTGACGACGGAACTTTCTTCCCCCTGCCGTCTTTCCCTTCTTTCAATGTTTTTCCAGGCTTTCCCGCGCCGGCAGTCGGGAATAAAAACCTCTGCCCTTTGATTAACTTCAGATGGAGGCGAGGGGTTGCCATGAAAGGCCTTGCCTCGTTCGTCCTGCTGGCGTTCTGCGCCCTCTTTGTCGCGCTCCTCAGTTTCGAAACCGGGGCGCTGCGCCCGCCCGTTCATTCAGCATACGCCGAGCTCGCGCTCGAGCAGTCCCGCGCGGCGGAGCTCGAGTTCCGCCACGCCGTAAGCGCCGCACTCGATTCCGCGGAAGGCGCATCCCGCGAGGAGAGGACGGCGCTTGCCGCCGCAATGCTTGCTTCCCTCGAGGCGTTCATGGAGAAGCGCTTCCACGGGCGCGGGGTGCAGGCCGACCTGTGGGCCGGAATAGCCTCGGAAGCTGAATTGAAAGGCATTGCGAGGAAGTCGTTGTCCGCCGGCCGGCCGGTGAGGTGCAGGTTGTGCTTTGATTTGTCCGCGGTTTCCTCAGGCGCGCTGGTGGCGCAGGGCTTTTTGGACGTCTCTCCCGCCGGAAGGGTCCTCGTCTCGCGCACGGGCTCGTCGTTCGTGCCCCTGCTTGCCGCGCATTCCTTCTCCTCGAAGATTTTCGTGCTCGGCGCGTCGTTCCACTTTCCGGCGTCCGGCGTTTCGGCGGTTGCAGTCGCAGAAGAGGGGTTTCCTTGAGGGCGCAGTTCTCGTTCGAGGCGCTTCTGCTGATCGCGGCCTACGCCGCCTTCATCGCTGTGCTGGTCTCCGCTGCCTCGTCCGGCGCAAATCACGCGGCCATGCCGGATCCGGGCGCGGGGCTCTGCAGGGCGCTGTCCTCCGCAGGCCAGCAATATTTGGCGGTCAACGTCACGCGGCTTCCGGGAGGGGAAAATCTGACCGAATGCGGCAATCCGGCGCAGTTGCCCTGGAGGGTTTGGCGCTAGTACTGCGCTCCCTCTAGGAAGGGCTTGATGAACCGCCAAGGCTCGTTCGTCTGCACGGCCTCGAACCCGCGGGGGAAGCACTTCTTGTACGGCTGCCCGCCGTAGCGCTCGTCCATGAACACGACCACGGCCTTGTCCGACTCCTTGCGCACCGCGCGGCCCGAGGCCTGCAGCGCCTTGTTTACCGCGGGAAAGATGACGGCGTACTCCCATCCCCTTCCGAAGAGCTTGTCGTAGTATGCGATGAGCGCCTCCTGCTCGAGGCTCTTCTGCTCCACGGGCACCCCCACCACCACGGCGCACTTGATCTCCTCGTTCGGGTAGTCGACGCCCTCGGCGAGCTTGCCGCCGGCCACGGCGAAAAGCACGCCCTTCTCCTCGCGGAAGCGCAGCATCATCGCCTCGGCCTCGCCCGCATTCATCTCCGGCTTCTGCACGAGCACGCGGTGGTCCATCCTCGCGGTGACCTCGCGCATCACCTCGAAAGAGGGGAAGAACGCAGCCACCCTGCCGCCGCTCTCGCCGATTATCTTCCCCATCTTGAAGGCGATCGCGGCATATTGCTCGCCCGTGCGCCTGCTGTAGCGCGTCGTCACGTCCCGCACGAACAGGTTCAGCCGGTTCTCCTCGGGGAAGGGCGAGGCATATTCCTTCAACGCGGTCCTTTCCGTCTCGAAACCGAGCAGGTCGCGGTGCATCTCCAGCGGCAGGAGCGTCCCGCTCATGGCAATGCAGGCAAGCGCCTCGTTCGCAATCGAGGTCAGCGGCCGCGCGTCGAGGGCCTTGCACTTGAACCCCTTCTCGCGCACCGCCGAACGCGTGTAGTCCTCATCGCTTGCCATCCACACGCTGAAGAACCCCGCGATCCTGAGGCTCATGCTCCCCGAGCCCTCGTGCGCCTCGGCATAGGCCTCCCCGCACTCGAACAGCTGCATCGCCATCTCCGGCGCGCTCGAGACGAGCGAAAGCAGCTCGCCCTTGGAGAGCTCGGACTCCCCGGTCCTCCTCGTGCGGTCGTGCAGGAACGACTCGAGGTCCGAGGACAGCTGCCGGAGCTCGTCGCAGAGGACGTGCCTGCCCGTTCTCGCGGCCTCATCGGCGGCCTTCGCCACCCATTGCGGCCGCAGCGTCGCGCTGCGCTCCTGCCGCATTCGCGACGCGAGGTTGTGCGCCTCGTCCACGATGACCACGCAGTCCTCAGGCCTCTTCCCCATCCTTCTCAGCAGCGAGGAGCGGATGGAGGGCACGAAGAAATGGTTGTAGTCCGCGATGACCAGCTTGCTCTTTTTGGCCATCTCCAGCGAGAGCTCGTAGGGGCACACGCCCAGAAGCCGCGACTCCTCGAGGACCTCGAGGTGGGAGGGCGCCGAAAGCCTCCCAATATGCTCGGCAGCGGGCTTGCGGGAGTGCTTCATCTGCTCGCAGAACGGGCAGGCCTGCTTCTCGCGCTTGCGCTTGCATACCGTGTAGAAGTCGGGACCGTCTGCAGCCTTCAGGTCGAGGCAGAGGCGGGCCTTGCCCACGAGGTCGGTCACGCCGAAGCGCAGCGCGTGCTTTTTCATTATCCCGCGCGCGGCCTGCAGCGCGATGGCGTGCTGCGGGGTCTTGGGCGTGAGGAAGAGGACCGTGGAGCCCTCCTCGACCGCGTGCGTGAGGGCCGCGGCGAGCACTGCATCCGTCTTGCCCATGCCCGTCGGCGCGTGTGCCATCAGCATGCTGCGGCCGACGATCGCCTGCCAGGAGTCCTGCGCGAGCTCCTCCTGCCCCTTGCGGAACGAGTCGTGGCGGAAGTAGAACGGCATGGGGAATTGCATGCGGGCGCGTTGTTTTTAACCCCTCGCCGGCCGGGGTTCCGCTGCGGACGCAGGAACGGCCCCCAAAGCGCGTTCCTACTCGTGATATACCGAGTTGGTATGGATATCCGTGCAAAACCCCCATGCCGCGGGCGGCGATGGGAACTGTTTTCCGCATTGTGCGGCTTTTCGGCGCATATTGGCGCTGCAGGCGGCCTTGCACCGTCCCTTTGTCATGCCGATTTCCTTCAAGACGCCTTATCGTCTTCATGAGTGAATGTGAGTGCCCCATACTTGATTGGTATGCTGGAGGGGGTCGATTCGGGACGGAAACAGTTAACGATACAAAACGGCCCCCCCGGCCGGCCAGCACACCCCTACGGTGTTGGCGGCAGGGTCCGGCTATCGGGCCATCGCGCTCCGGACACCCCTTTTCAGGCGCTTCCGGTGCCTTCCGGACAAGTTCGTTTTCGCTCGTGGAACAGCTGGAAACGCGGTTTTACATACTTTACCGGTATGGCTTTTTTGCCGTTTCCAAGCCTTCCCCGTCACGCTTGGCGACGCTTTTTTCCGCAGGCTTGCGGCATTGTGCAGCAGGAATGACCCTTGCCTTGGCGCGCTGCCGCTCCGGCTACTTCGTCATCTCCTTCTTGAGGACGGGCAGCGCGGTCTTCTCGTTCTCCACGACAAAGAAGCCCTTGGGCAGGGGAATCGCGTTGTCCTCCTTTTTCGAGAAGAAGTAGATTGTCACGTTGTGCGACCTCATGCTGTGCAGCCAGTAAGTCTCGTTCTTCTTGTTCACGTGCGAGTACGCGCTCGTCCCGAGCACGAGGTCCTTTAGCGTACCTGCTAAACTCATGTGCTTACCCTATGAATGGAAGAACCAATCGAATTCTATTTGTTTTTGATATGTTCAAAATCGTTTGATTGATTGAATAGTTTGCGTCCTTTTCAGCAGATATGGTTATTGGCGAGTTGCACTGCAGGTTAGCTTGATTAACACATCCTCCATCGTAATTGAATGAGCCATTTGCAAATAGTTCCCGTATTTTTATGTATCCCGTAAGCCCGTCGTCATTCGTTTGTAGGTTGTTGTAATTCGTTGAATTCAATGAATCTGTGACATTCACGGTCGCATTTGCGATTCTTCCATTCATGTAATCGTTCAGCACTTCTGTTCCATTTTTAGTTCGGTTGTAGATAGCGACTTCATCCTGAATTCCCGCGAAGACTGATTCGGTTTGGCAGCCAGGAGATTGCGCGCAAGCCCCTATGTACACATCGACTCCGGAACTATTCGCTAAATGCCCGGGTCCGATGTTGAATTGTTTATCTGCTTTTCCATCGACAAAAAGCCCCATTGTCGGAGTTACGTTGTCAAAACCATATACCGCAACTATGTGATGCCATTTGCCATCGCGAAGAGACCAATTGATAAAACCTTGCATGCCCATATGCACCGTATCTCCATATACTGCGAACATCAACGTATTGCCGTAAGTACCCAAAAAGTACGTGGCGTTTCTTGGAGTAGTAATCTCGTAATATTTTGTTATTAATGCGCCCAAATCGCTTGTATCGTTTCTAGTTACTTTAGCCCACGTTTCGAGTGTTAAATTGTCTCTTGGAGCTAGTTCGAGTGTTCCATTAACCTTCACTTTTCCAGTTGCATTCATATTCAATCCAGTGTAGTATACTCCTTGCATCCAATTTGGATCTATACCTTGAGTGTCGGTGCCGTTTCCGAGTACGCCGGTATTATTGTTCCCACTGGAATCGGATACTAGCTGCCCCGATCCTTCATTCATATGCCACAAGCTAACTAAACCGGAATCGTTATCATTTAACTCCTCGCCAGTGACCGAGATGTCGAGATACCATTCGATTGTTATGTTATTTGTCCCGGATCCAAAGACAATTGAGCTTTGATTTAAGCTCGAATTTAGGAAATTATTATTACCCGAATTAGCAGAAAGTTCTATGTCCGCATACTGGCCAGAACATCCCGTCTTACAATATGTAATTGCACTGTCTTGGAATGAATTATTACTTCCCCCCTGGATTGTAATCCCGTTTTGCTTTCCATCGTATTTATCTCGTTCAAAAACATTGTCGGAGCTTTGACCACTACCATCGTGTATTAGTATTACTGCTCTTTCTCCAGCTGCAATTGTATTATCGTGACTCTCTCCACTTTTGAAGCTTTCTAAGAACATGCCCGAAGAAGAGCCAGTACAATTTATACTATTGTTACCGATTTCGATAAAATTTACGTTACTTCCAACCATTCCGTGTGAATCCAATCCTTGCGTAATTATTTTGTTATTTATTATCTTGCTATCGTTTGAAAATTCGAGGTCAATTCCTCCACTGTTCGAGCTAATTGATCCCTCGTTTATTGTACAATTCACTATGGTTATGTTGTCGTTTCCGTTCCACCGGATTCCCGGATGCCCCGAGCCTGCGCTTGTTGAATAATTAATGGTGAAACCGTTACAATCTAACACTATGTTGTTTTCAATAATTGAATAGCATGTCCCAGAGCTACTCACATTTTGATAAAGAATTGCACTTTTGTTTATTGCGCCGCAGGGTTGACTACTTCTTATTGTATTATTTGAACTAAGTGCGGTAGCATTGTGTATATTCTCTGCAAAGCAACTCCATTTATGTAAACCCGACCAGATTCCTGCAACAGTGAAATTGGTTATGCTGTTGTTTATTGGACTCGAATTTGTTTGAATTACTTGCCAATCTCCGAAGAAGTCACCGAATAGGCTGATCTTTTCAAGCCCGTACGCATCCGTAGCATTGCACGTAAAATTAGAAGATAAATCGCCTATGACTGTATTGTTTTCTGGGTAAATTGCCTCAACTAACGGTGTTTCTGGAACATAGAATGTGCCGTTGGTATTATTGAAACTTGAGTTATATGCGGTATCATACGCCTTACAGTTCCAAGTATATGCACCCGGTGTTAAGTTCGAAACGTTGAAATTCGCTGACCCCGTGTATACGGCGTCAAAAGTCTTATTTTCTTTTCCTGACCAGCTGCTCCAATTTCCCCAAAGTTCAAGTTTCTCGAGTTTTGTATTGTCCTGCCCCCAGCATGTCAAGTTTACCGTGTCGGGGTACCATTCATTTGTATAATTTGCATAGGCCAGGGGTGCTGTTACATCATGCGCAATCCAAAACCATTGGTAGTCCGTAACTCCCGATACATAGCATCCCCCCCAGCTTTGGTTGCTTTCAAATCTCTGGTCTTGTCGTCCAAGAGTCACGTTCTTCGATTTTATGATATTGGATCCAAATGCGAGCGGGTTTGCGGAGCCATCGGAGATTCGAGGGACGCTGTTATTCACATTGCCGGAATGATAGTTTGCGGTGATTTTGTAGTACGTAGCTGGAACGTCTTCCTCCTGCTTGAAGTAATCCCAATAGACTGAGCATGAACCGATTTGAGGCTGAGTGAATGAATAGCCACATCCCATGCTTGTATTGATTTCAGTGTTAGGTTCCGAGTTGTTAACGTAGGTGTTAACATGGGAAATTTGATACGCGCATCCGATGCGTTGTTCGTTATCAGTCCAATACGTGGTTAATGATTTTGTTTCGCCAGAATAGAATGAGCCTGCTTTAACCGCGAAAATTATTTGAGCCCGAGGAGCATCGGGTGTGATTATAATTTTCCATTCGCTTGTGTTGTCGACTACAAAATCCATATTTTGTAGCGATTGCGAATCAAGGAAAAATAAACGCGCATATTCAAAGGTTGAGCCGTCGTAAACTTGGATACTTGTTACGTCTGATAGGTTAATCCATGTTTCCCCCGCACCGAGATATCCGATGGAAAGCATGTCGTTGGAATCGTTGTTTCCGCCGATGTCGAGATTGTGAGAACGTTGGTAGAACCATATGTTGGAGACCGGATTACCGTCACTCAGTTTAAGTAAATAGGTTTCTTCGATGCTATTGGAAGAAGGATAATTGCTTAGGACCGCCGTTTTGGTTGCATGCACATTTCTTCCCATTAGGGTAAAGTTCTTCTGGGCGGTTACGTAAACGTATTGCACGCCATCGGTTTGATTTTCATAACTCCAATTCGTTAAATTCGATGTTTCAATCCGGTTGTTCATCAAGTTTTGTATGGACGTTCCCCATGTGATTCCCCAGCTTCGCTTTTCCCACCATTGGCCGGGAATGTTGGACACGCTGGTCAATCCATCTTGATAATAATACGTGTTTTTTTCTGTATGATTGTTCCAAAGTACCCCCCATGCTGTGCCGTTTTCCCACTTTTCGAATCCAATTGGTAGTGCGATAATTAATGAAGGCAAAATGAAAAAAAATAGAGCAAACTTTTTCATTTTAATCACCAGATTGCCCCCAGTTTATTATCTTACTATTACATCTCCCGGGAATCCTTATAAAGGCCCCCGATGTATTTCCCTTTCGGGTTTTGTAGGGTTGGCCGTGGCATTGGGTTACCGCAGGAAGGGTCTACTAATACTCCTACTATTGTTACTCCCCTTTTCACAAAATGCGGCTGCGGTCGACGAGTGGTACAACAACACATGGCACTACCGCCTCAAGCTCGACATCAACGCGACCAACTACGACCGCGTCGAGTGGGTGGTGGAGAGAGACCTCAACTTCACTGACCTCCTTCGGCAGCTGAACTTCAGCGGCACCTCCTTTGACAACAACAGTGTGCGCGTCTTCGAGTACAACTCCAGCGGGGGCATCAAGTGGGAGGTGCCGTCGCAGTTCGATGTCCTTCCCGGGTACAACGCCTACGGCAACGCGCTGGGCACCCTCGTGTTTAGCCTTAATGGCACGACTGCGGCGAACACTAGCAGGCTCTTCTACGTCTACTTCGACGAGACGTACTACGGTTTTAAGGTCGCGCCGAACTACCCGCTAACTGCCATCAATTTCTCAGTATCCGGAACGGAAATTACAATTAATAACACCGCCTGGGAGTTTGGAATAGACACGGCTAGGGGTGAAAATTCCTCCGGTTTGTTTCGAGTCATTAGCCGCGTCCCTCCAGTATTCAACACCCTTTTCGATAATGACCCAACTGATGTGACCTCGGAATACACTCAGCTAAGCGACGGCGCGCACAACCTCACATTCAACTTCACCGGCAACCTGCAAATCGTGCAGGGGCCAGTTAGACTTTCAGTTATCCTCTCTGGTAACGAGACATACTGGAACGATCCACTCAATTTTACCAATATCGGGCAAATGATCAAGCGATATCGTTTTTACCAAAATTCTCCTTGGGTTAAAATTTACCTTAATTACACTGCCTCAACTCCGGTTAATCGCAGTTCGCTTGATGGTGGGGCAGTCGGGTTTGATATTGGTGCGCCTTTTCCTCGCGGGTTTGGGCCGCTGTACCAGTATTTTGGCAATTCAACGGATCCGTTTTCATGGATTCAGGCACAGCCACCCGGGGCAAGTTATGAGGTTGGAATGGTTCATTTAAACGAATCCGGGTCAGACAATTTCAGTGTAATCAATAGCCCCGCGTATAAACGATTGGGAGTAAATTTGAATTGGACAACTATTCCTGCGGAAACCAGTATTGTTGATGAGACTATTACCAAATTCGATGCTTTCCAAGGAGACTCAACTGCCTTCCAACTCTTCATGGCTTCTTGGCAGTACCGCGAGAACGTCACTGAGACGGCGGAACGCTGGAACGTCACAATCGTTGCGAACACCTCGCACGCCCATTACAACCGCAACGAGACCGTCGTAGTGTACGCCACGGTTGTCTCCGACGCCTACGGCCTGGCCAGTTCCATCAACGCCAGCATAGACAACGCCACCCCCGCCGACGCCTCCGACGACTACGCCCTTTCCCTCTACGACGACGGCACGCACGGTGATGCGGCCGCCGGCGACCGCGTTTTCACGAATAACTTCACGCTTCCCGCGTCGGCAAACATTTCGGCGCCGTGGACGGTCAACGCGACCGCGTGGGACGCCAGCGCGCTCTACCTCGGCTTTGACACCCACCAGTTCAACGTCACAGACGTGCTCGCGGTCAATACTACTGTGCTCAACGCCGTAGCGATAGCGGGCTTCACCGTGAACGCCTCGCTCTACGTGCGCAACTTCCGCAAGGACACCGCGCTCGCGGGCGCCGCGGTCTCCTGCAACTATACGCCGACCGCGACGTACGACTTCAACAACGGCACCTACATCGTCAGCTTCACCGCGCCGCTGCAGTACGGCTCGTACGCCGTGCTCTGCAACGCGACGCTACTGGGGAACTTCGGCGAGGGCGAGGGCAACTTCACCGTGGAATCGGCCAAGACGAACATGACCGTCTCGGTGTCCCCCGGCCTCTACAACGCGAGCAACATCACGCAGGCGCAGAACGAGTCCTACGTCCTCTTCGTGTACTCGAACAACTCGGGCAACGGCACCGCCGTGACGGCCAACATTACCCTCCAGCTCCCCGCGGGCTGGAGCGCGAACTCGACCATTTTTTCTTGCGGAAACGTGAGCGTTGGAGGCAGCTGCGATGCCGCCTTCCTCGTGACCATACCCAATGCCACGGCCTCGGGCAACTACTCCATCAACGCCTCGGCGGAATGGGGGAACCCGGACGGCACCGGCTCCTCCAACCTCACGACCGCAAACGTCTCGGTGCTGACGAACCCGATAATGAACGTCACCGAGTCGTTCCTCTTCAGCTACGTCGCAGCAGGGGTCGAGAAGGCGTTCGGCGCCTTCAACGTCTCCAGCCTCGGCAACGACCCCCTGCAGAACGTGTCCTTCGAGGTGACCGGGCTGGGCACCTTTTACATAACCTTCTCGCCGCCGAACTTCTCCACCTTAGCCGCAGGGTCTAGCGAGGCCGTCGCAATCAACGTCACCGCCCCGGCCGGGCACCCGACGGGCAACTTCACCGGCACGCTCAACGTCTCGACGGCGAACGCCGGCTACAGCAACATCACGCTCGTCATCGGCGTCTCGGGCACGAACCTCACCATCGCCATCTACCCCGGAACCCACCTGACGACGAACATCACCCAGTCCCAGAACAACACCTTCGTCCTAGAGGCCAACACGAGCAACCCCGGCAACATGACCGGCTTCAACGTGAACCTCACCCTTTCCCTCCCGGCCAACTTCTCCGCCAACTCCACCCTCTTCGAGTGCGGGACCCTCAACCTGACGGAGAACTGCAGCGCGCGCTTCCTCCTGACCGTGCTCGAGGCGACGCGACCGGGCAACTTCACGGTGAACGTCACGATCGAGTGGGTAGACCCCGAGACGGGCGCCGCTGGCAACACCACTCCCCTCTACGTCAACGTCACGTCAAACCCCGTGCTCACCGTCGTTCCCGCAAACATCAGCGCGAACGCGACGCACGGCAACACGACGACCATAGCCAACTTCTCCGTGAGCAGCACCGGCAACGACGACGCCCTCGGCCTGACCTACGCGCTTTCCGCCTACCCGAACTTCGTCGTCGTGCTGCAGGGCAACGTGTCCAGCCTCGCACCCAACGAGAACACGACGGTCCTCATCAACGTCTCGGTCCCCCTCTACAACGACCCCGGCTCCACCCCCGGCTCCCTCTGCGTCAATTCCTCGAACGCCCCCGCGCACAACATGAGCCTAGAAATCAATGTCTCCGCGGACCGCAGCTGGACCATGGCCCCGACCTACTGCGAGCGAATGGAGAGCCCGGACACGGGCAGCGTGTGCGAGGTCTTCGTGAACAACACCGGCAACACCTACATCAACTTCACCATCGACCCGCAGAGCGCCAACCACTCCTCCCTCAACGTATCCGCGCTCAACCTTTCAAAATTCGGGAACTACCGTCTGCTCGTATCCTACGACGTCAGCGGCTTCCCGAAAATCAACTACACCGCGAACTTCACGTTCAACGTCACTGACGCGGGAGGCACCCCCGCCAGCCGCATACTCGCGATACTCCTCTACCCCTTCGGCAGCCTGCCGGTTTCGATCCTGGTAACCCCCAACCAGACCGCGCAGCTGGGAAGCGTCACGGTCTACGGCAACGTGACCGACTCAAACCTCGTCGGCATGGCCAACATGACCCTCATCGTGACCGACCCCGCCGGCAACGTCTCCACGAACAACATGACGCTCATCGCCAGCAACGGCACCTACTTCCAATACTCGTCCACGTTCCCCAACCTCACCGGAAGCATCGTGCACCGGGGCAACTATACCGTCACCATCATCGCCACGGACAGCATCCTCGTCGAGGGCAACGCCACCTCCTCGTTCACCACCTACGCAGTCCTCGTGGTCACCCTCGACACCTTCGCCGACACGTACTACATGACCGACAGCGGCGTCACCGCATCGATCTACTACCGCGTGCGCGAGGCCGCCAACACCACGCTCTACCCCGTCAACGTGTCCCTCTCAGTTGTCTCCCCGTCGAACCTCACGCTCCTCAGACAGAACTACACCGTCGGCCCGTCGGGAGTCATCGAGAACCCGGTGCCTTCAGTGAACATCCCGCCCGACCAGCCCATCGGGAACTACACGATGACCTCCTTCTCGGAATATTACGACGGCAACGCCTCGCTCGTCGTCAACGATACCTCTTCCTCGGAGTTCGAGGTCCTCCCCTCGCAGCAGGGCAACGTGACCTTCACCGGCCTGCTCGCCGACGTCAGCGCCGGCGACATCTGGACAGCCGGCCAGACGCCCCGCGTCGTCGTCTCCGTCTTCGACGTCAACGGCACCCCCGTCGACCCGGACTCGTTGAACATCACCGTCCTCGCCCCCAACGACACGGTATTCGCGAACTACTCCCTCGAGAACTTCACGAGGCACGGCGCCGGTGCATACTCCTTAGAGTTGTTCCCGATAACCGCGAACACCACATCCGGCGTCTTCCTCGTGGTCATGGCCGCGAGCAAGGCCGAGTACACCGCGCGCAGGCTCACATACTTCCGCGTCGCCGCAAGCGTGCTTGCCGACGTCCAGACCACCGTCGTATGGTACCCGCAGAGCGTCATGCAGTTCGACATCGTCGTGCGCGCGAGCGACGGCATGCCCCTCGACCCGGACTCGCTCAACCTGACAGTCTACGACCCCGCGAACGCGATATACCTGCAGGCGAACATCTCTTCCATGACCAAGCAGAGCCCGGGCTTCTACATCTACCGGTACGCAATGCCCCTGAACACCGCAACTGGCGCCTACCTCGCGTACATCAATACTAGCGTGCAGGGGATGGTCACGCAGGCGATCCACCCGTTCCGCGTCGCCGCCGGCGGGCCGTACGACGTGAGGCTCGAACTGCTGGAGAACGAGGTGCCGCAGGGCGACTACCTCGACTTCCGCATCATCGTCTCGAACATGGGCGAGGTAACGCAGGACGTCGGCCTCGAATACTGGGTCGAGGACCTTGGCGGCAACTCGTGGTACTACGCCACCGAGGCCGTCCTCGTCGCCCGCGGCCAGGAGGTGCAGCTCCTCCGCTCGGCCTTCATCTACACTTCCCAGCCGCCGGCGCAGTACAAGCTCAAGCTCAAGATGACCTACGACCTCGTGCAGGCGCCCATATACGCCAACGCCTCCTTCCTCGTCACGCCCCCCGGCGCGCCCACCGCGACCCCGGCGGCGTCGGCCCCTCCGACGGGCGGCCAGATAATCCCGATAAACGCCACGCCTTCCCCGCCCTCGGCCGCAACATCAATCGCGTCCCCGACCGCCGGCGTCAACGTCACCCAGCTTACAATCGTCTCGACCCCCGACGAGATCGTCGCCGAGAGCGGGGACACGAAGTACATCCGCATCGACGCGCGCAACGACGGCCTGACCGCGCTCCACAACCTCACGCTCCTCCTCTCCGGCGTTCCGCTGACATGGCTCGAAATCCGGCCCTCGCGCATCAACGCGCTATCGAGCGGCGGCATCGGCAACTTCGTGGTCAAGCTCAACATCCCCAAGAGCGAGAAGACCGGCGTGCGCGTTATCCGCGCGATGGTCACCGCCGACGAGGCGCAGGACGAGCGCTCGTTCAACCTAGTCATATTCGAGTCCCGCGCGGCGCTCGTCGAGTACGAGCTGCAGCGCACCGAGGAAAGGCTTCGCAAGCTCGCCAAGGACGCGAAGGAAGCGGACGCCGTCGGCAAGGACGTGACGCAGGTGCTCGCGCTCATCGAGGAGGCGACTTCCTACAAGAACCTCGCGCGCGACCAGCTCCGGCGCGAGCAGCTCGACGACGCGCTCTCCTCGCTCAAGATGGCCTCGGTCTCCATCGCGAAGGCCACGACGCTTCTCGCGCAGGCGAAGTTCCGCGGCCAGCCCTACGCGGGCATCCCATGGTATTACCTCGCCGTCATCGTGTTCGTCGCCGCGGCCGCGGGCTTCCTGTTATACTTCCTCTACCGCAAGCGCAGGCACAAGAAGGACCAGCCGTCGCTCGCCGCACCGGCCCCGCCGCCCAAGCCGCTCGACCAGAAGGACGTCAACGACCTGCAGGCCGAGAAGGAGAAGATACTGCGCGTGATGCGGCTGCTCGAGGACGAGCTGCACCAGGGCGTCATCTCGCAGAACGCCTACCGCGAGCTCCGCAAGCGCAACGAGCGCCAGCTCGAGTCCATCCAGAAGAGGCTCAAAGACGCGGGCTAACCGTCAACTGCACCTGCGGAAAAACGTAATCGGCGGATTCCGAACTAAATACCCTTCGCGGCTTGTGCGCCCATTCCCAAATATTTTCCCGAGTATTTACGTCGCAATACCGAGCGCCGGACAATGCAAAAACATATAAGCCGTGTGGTCGCAAACACTACGGGTTGGTGGTAAAGTTTTGGGCCGCGTAATCGGCGTGGTCTCCGGCAAGGGGGGAGTCGGGAAGACCACGGTCGTAATCAACGTCGGCGCCGCACTCGCGCACTACTTCAAGAAGCGCGTCGCGGTCGTCGACTGCAACGTGACTACGAGCCACCTCGGGGTCTCGCTCGGTCTCTCCTACCTCCCGAAGACGCTCAACCACGTCATGCGCGGCGAGGCCAGCCTGCACGAGGCGACGTACGACCACAGCTCCGGCATGAAGGTCGTGCCTTCTTCAATGAAGCTCGCGGACCTGAAAGGTCTCGACTTCGCCTCCTTGAAACCCATAACCCGCTCGCTCGCGGAACAGCACGACATGGTCCTGCTTGACTCCGGGCCCGGCCTAGGCCGCGAGGCGGTCGGCGCGCTGCTCGCGAGCCAGGAGCTGATCTATGTTGCGCAGCCGACGCTGCCTTCCGTCATGGACATCGTGCGCTGCCAGGAAGCAGTCAAGCACGCGCCCAAGATGCATCTCGGTTTAGTGCTCAATCTCGTGGAGGACCACGGGCACCACCTGCAGAAGTCTGCGGTCGAGAACCTCGCGGGAGTCAACGTCATATCGGTGATCCCGCGCGACGACCACGTGCCCAAGAGCCTCGCCGCGCAGGTGCCCGTCGTGCTCCAGCACCCGGATGCGCCCTCCAGCCAGGAATTCATGGCGCTCGCTGCCAGACTTGCCGGCCTTTCCGTCAACAAGGAGCCGACGCTGAAGGAGAAGGTCAGCGCGAGGGTTTCCGCGGCAAGCGGCGCAATCAACGGCCTCTTCGGGCTCGAATAAACGCCTCTTCCCGTAGTGCAACGCGAACCCACAACCCTTTAATTCCGCCCCGGCGTCCATGCCTTCATGCGCGCATTCTTGCTTGCTGGTTTTATCCTGCTCGCCTTCCAGTGCGCAGGCGCCATCGTCGTACCCGCGGACGACGAGGCGAGTTTCTTCATGGACCCCGGCGAGAAGGCCGCCAGCATCCCCCTGATTTACCAGAACCGCGAGTACTACCTCATCCTCGCCAGCACCACGCCAGTGGCGCTCCTCGAGCGGGAAGGGGACGCCGCGGTCCCCATGGAGGACGCCGGCAGGATGCAGCTCATACTCGAGCAGTACATCCGCGCAGGCTTCCCAGCGGTGCTGCTGGTGTCGCAGGACGGCGAGTCCCTCGGCGCTTCTCTGCGCACGGAACAGCTCCGACGCACGCCGAACGCCCTGCGCCGCAGGCTCGCGTTCGTCCGCGAGTCGGAGCTCCGCGAACTGCGCGCAAGAAGGGACGCGCTGTACGCGGAATACAACCGCTTCCGGCAGGTGAACTTCGGGGAAACCGATGCTCAGCTGCTTGCCCTCGACTCCATCCTGTCGGAGATGCGCAAGTCGCGCTCCCTCGACGCCGCGGAAAGGTTCTCGGCGCAGTTCGGCGAGAAATACGCGCCAGCTGCGGCGCGCCTGGACGCGTTGCAGGACATCTCCGCGGACTACTCCGCCGCGGCCGCATCGCTCGCGGCGGCGCAGCGCGCGGTCGACGTCGCGAGGACGAGGCTCGGCGAGGAGTCGGAGCTAGTCCTACGGCTTCAACGCGACCTGCTCTCCGCGGAATACGACCTTACCGAGCTCGAGGTCGCGGTCAGCCTCGGCGAGACCGCTTCCAAGGCGCAGTTCCTCGGCGTCGAGGCGCAGGCGCGTGCGGTCTCGCGCAGGGCCGCGGAAGGCAGCGCCGCGCCGGAATCCTTCTGGTGGCAGGCTTCCGCGGTCATCTTCTTCCTCGGCGCGGTCGTCGCGGGCGCGGTGCTCTGGCGGCGGCAGAAGGGCAAGGGCGGGGGCCCGGAGGAGGGGGTGGGCGCGCGCATCCTGCGCAGGATCCGCCAGTTCGAGGACAAGGTAGAAAGGGATCAGCGCCAGCAGTAGTTTTTTTTATAACGGAGACGTACTTCGGCCTCTATTTGCCAGCTTGTTAATTGCAGCTAGTATGCTCTGGATACTGTTACCCGGCGGTATTGGCGTTGGTACTTACGCCGCGAGGTCGAACCAGATGTCGTAGGCGATGTACGTCGCGGTCTTCGCCACGATTATCTCGTAGCTCAGCTCGTTGCCGAAGCCGTTGCTGCTCGTGAAGCTGCCGATGTCCGTGCAGAAGAAGTAGTTCGGCACCGCCGCGGCGTCGTAGTATATGCCGGTAAGGCGGTTGTCCGTGGTGTTGAGCTTGTTCGAGTTCGTGAGGTTGCACACCACGGCCGTGCTGTCGAAGTGGTTGCTCGTGTTGTAGTATCCGGTGAGCGAGAAGTTCGCGTCGGTGACGGCGTTCGTCGGCGCGACGGTGAACGGCGTAGTCAGCGTAGCCCCCGTCTTGACGAAGAACAGCCTCCCGAAGTTGACGGTCTTGAAGTAGAGGACGTTGCCGAGGTTCGTGTTGTTGCGTACCTGCATGCTCACGTTCCCGTAGTAGCCAACGTACTGCTGCATGCGGCCTGCGACCGAAGTGTTCAGGCTCGTGCCGTTGTCGCTGGGCACTGCGACATTGGTGTTGTCGGTGATTTCCACGGTCGCCAGCACGATTCCAGCGAACATGAGCGCCAACGGCAATGCAAGGAACAGGACTCTTCTGTCCATTTTCTCGGACCTCTGTGAAGGCGGCGTGGGTATTGCCGCCTGGACGGACTTTACGGTGGGTAGTGCAAGCACGCCCGCCGAATATTTAAACCTTTTCATCGCCCCGGAGCGCATTTGGAACCGTTTTCTGGCTCGTAAAAACGCGCCGAAAGTTCGGTAGGTTTATAAGGGGTTCGAGAGTAACGAATGCGGGTTTTTTTGAGGGTTTTTGTAGGCTTTTTTGCGTAAGTTTACACGAGGGGTTGTGCGGTCCGTGGATGAGGGGGAACCAGCAGGCAGGAGAGGCCAAGTACCGTTGGTTTTCTCGGTCGTATGGCTGTCCTTCTTCGCCGGCCTGCTCTTCCAAGTATTGGGCGTCTCAGGCGACCCCGCTCTCCTCGAAAACGCCGGCCTCCAGCTGCCCACCCCCGCGCCGACCCCCGAAGCCACTGTATTCGTGGAGCCTTCGTCCGCGCCCACTCCGGACACGCTTTCCACGCCGGCCCCCACCCCCCTGCTTCCCACAGGGGAGGCGACCCCGCCGCCAGCAGACGGCCAGTTCCCTTCCCCGACTTCCGACGTGTCGCCTGCACCCACCCCTGACCAGACCCCCTCCCCCACTTCCGACGTCTCCCCGGCCCCTACTCCCGAATTCACGCCGACTCCGACGAGCGACACCACGACCACGCCGACGCCCGAGCCCACTGACGAGGTCAACGTCACGCTGGAACCGACCCCCACGCCCGGCACCGGCGCCAACGCCTCCTTCAACCTGACTGCCACCGTGCTGTCCCTGTCCGTGCCCGAAGGCCTGCAGGAGAGCCTGCAGTTCGAGCTCCGCGCGACCCTGCTTGACGATTCCGGCAGCGGCGTGCCGAACGCCACGGTGTTCTTCAACCTGCCTTCCGCGACTCCCGCGTTCGGCGACCTCGAGTATGCGCAGACCGACGATCAGGGCGTTGCCGCATTCCCCCTCCTGCTGTCTGCTGGCGGGTACGCGGTCGAGGCCAAGTTCCCGGGGGACAAGCCAAGGGGCCTGCTCGCCTCCAACGCCTTCCTTGAGTTCAGGGTATTCCCGCAGGGAGGTGGGAGCAACGGCACAAACGAATCAAACGGGACGGTCGGCAACGAGACGAACGGAACCCAGGGACAGAACGGCACCAACGCCAGCCAGCCGGTGCAGATCAACGCCCCCGCCTCAGTTCTTTCCGGCGAGCTCTTGAGCGTCACCGCCTCGGCAGACTCGCAAACCCGGTTCACGCTTTCCATCGAGGCCCCTTCCGATCTCGTCCTCGTGGAGGGCAGCGTTTCATCCGCATGCGACTCGTCGTGCTCGATCTACGCGGTATTCGACACTTCCAACTCCTCCTTGGGCGCGCACCTCCTGCGCGCGACCGCGGAGCTGCGCGGCGGAAACTCCTCCGCAGAAGCAACAGTCCTCGTCCGCCTTCCGACCGCGCTTTCCCTCTCCCTCAACAGTACAACTCCGAACCCCGATGAAGACTTGCTGGCAGAGGGCTTCCTTTCCCTGCAGGACGGCACTCCGCTTGAAGGCCTGCCCATCGTCTTCGCCGTGGACGGCTCGGCCTTCTCAAACGCCACCACCGACCTGAACGGCACGGCCCTTGCGGAATACCTAGTCCCGCACGATATGCCGAACGGCACGCACGCGATGGAAGCATCCTTCCTTGGCAGCGACTCTTACGCGCCCTCGGCGGCAACTTCGCTGTTCGATGTCAACTCCTCCTTAAATGCTCCGGGCAACGGGTCGAACGGCACCAACGAGTCTTTCGGCAGCCTGTTGGCAGAGTCCCTTCCATCTGACGCCCTCGTGTCCGTGGACGGGGTTTTTGAGAACAGGACCCCCGCATTCTTTTCGAACCTCGCAGTCGGCCTGCATTCCGTCAGGGTGAGCAAGCAGAACTACTCGGACTACTTCGACCCCGCGTTCCACGTGAACGAGAGCGCATACCTGTACGTCGTGCTGGACAAGGAGGGCCAGCCCAACGCCACCAACGGGACCTACCTCGTATTCAGCGTCCCTTCGGAGCACGTGCGCAGCGAGCCCCTGCGAATCAGCATCAACGCCTCTGTCCCGAACACTTCATTCTCTATTGACCTCGTTCTCCCCTCCGGCTTCTACTTTGCGGGCCAGAGGACGCCCTTCCCCTGCGAAGAGAAGTGCTCGCTCGAGGTCCGGCTGGACGCGACGCAGGCAAAGCCCAGGGACTACGAGATTGGCGTTTTGCTGAAGTCCGGCGACGAAGTCCTCTTGTCGAAGAACGCCTCGCTTCGCCTGCAGGCCCTCCCCCAGCTTTTCCTGGACGTCAATGCCTCCTCCTTCAAGGCTGGCGAATCCCTGCTAGCAACCGCGCGGCTGCAGCTCTCCGAGGACGAGCCACTAGACGGCATGAACCTGACGTTCCTGGTCGACAAGGCCAAGAATGGCTCGGCTGCCACCGACGCCGAAGGCAGGGCCCGGTTCGAATTCGCGCCCGAAAGCAACCCGAACGGCGTCCATTCGATGCAAGCGGTATTCCCCGGCGACGAATTCCTTCTGGAGTCCTCGAGTCTTGTGCTGCTGAACGAGGAATCCAACGAGTCGCTCATGACCGCGGAAATCGACGGCCTGCGCAGGCACTACGGCGTGGGCGAGCGTATAGCCTTCGAGCTGGTCGCCAAGGACCGTCGCGGGGAACGCGTGCCTTCGGCGGGCTTCGGGCTCATGCTCGAAGACCCCTTCGGCAACCAGACGCGGCTTGAAATCAGGGACGACAACGGCACGAAGCACGTCGTATTCGAGCCGGGCTCGCTTTCGGTTCCGGGCCTCTACAAGGTCAAAGCGGTTGCAGCGTTCGTCAAGGGCAGGCCCGCTCCGTCCGCGGAAGACGTCATCGGCGCGCTCGTCACGCCCTCGCCCACCGCCGGCTTCAGTTCCTTAGCGAACCAGCTTGCAGGGGAAACCCCGGCTGAAGCAGCCATTTCCGTTTCCACTTCCGGCCTGCCCGCCTCTTTCGACTCCCTCGAGGAAGGCGCGCGCGTGGAAGCCGCAACCGAGCGCGAGTTCGCCCTCGGCCTCGTCAACATCAACACCAACCAGACGGTCTACGCGCCCGGCTCGACGGTGCACGTCGAGGTCGGCGTGGTCGCCTACGATGGCCACAGGGTGGACGGCGCGAACGTGTCCGCAATCGTAATGTCGCCCTCCGGCTTCAACCAGACCTTCAGCACCGCCGACTATGCGATAACCGACAACTGGGACGGCACTTACACCTTCTCCTACTTCGCATTCGAGGAAGGAGGGTACACGATCGTGGCGCACGCCGAGCGCTTCGACGTCAACGAGACCGCGAACACCACGTTTGAGGCGCGCAGCGACTACCCGCTTGACATCTCGCGCGAGTTCTCGGGCGTGATTTTCCCGAACCCGCAGCAGGTCAAGTTCCACCTCACTGCCCGCCAGCCCCTGCAAAATCTCTCGTTCACCGAGTTTTTGCCGCCGAGCTTCATCACTTACGCGCCCGACGCGCTGGTCGTGAACAACTCGCGGAACATCTCCATCACGTGGCAGCTTGGCCCGCTCCAGCAGGGCGAGACGCACACGATAGTCTTCGGCTACGCCGCTCCCGAGGAGGCGCCCAAGGCCTACCCTCTAGGTCCCGCAACAGCGCGCTTTGCCGGCGGCGAGTTCTCCGAAACCCGGCCGTTCTCGCTGGCGGTCGACGACTGGGGCTTCGTGCACGACTTCATATTCCACTTCAACTTCAGTGCGGACACAGCGTCGCCTTATGCCTGGCACCCGCTGGCGCTCTGTGCGAACATGACATACAACGTCTCGGACCAGATAGTCAACCTTCACAGTGCGGCGGACACCAACGAGGAC
>JAZDGU010000050.1:0-59563 GCA_043806595.1 Microcaldota archaeon | reverse complement strand
AATATTTAAGACATCTTTTGATGTCGGAAAAAAATTCGCGGTCGTCGGTAAGCTAGTCATATGGGAGGGGTCGCCTGCTAAAATCGTGCTAGAGAACGCGCGAAGAAGCGACAAAACCAAAGAATTGGTGACGCGACGTTGGTTCTACTTGCCACCGCGCCGCGCCGAATTGGAAAAAACCTATCGACTTTTGCGCCGCCTGTTCAAAGAGGCATCCGACTTAGGACTTGCCGACCAGCCGCTCAAGAATGACGAAGAAGCTCCTGACGAAACGCTCGAACATGGGCCAGGCGCTCCTTGATGAGAGTGAGACAGCAGTGGACTGCGTTGGTGTAACTGAAAACCGTGTTTTCTTCGAGTGCAGTGTGTGCGGCTTTGTCATGCACTTGACTCACGACGAGATGAAGGGCGAGTGGCCGGAGGATTTTGTTTGCCCTTGCTGTGGAGAGTGGTAAAACGTAGTTTTGGGGCTCGGGCGGGAGCAAGTGAAATCTTGAGGCGAACAGAATGGAAATGGGGACCGCGGGGAAGGAAGGCAGGGCCACAATCGAGGGCGGGAGCAAGCTATCCCGGAACAAAATCGTGAAAATTCGGATGAGCTCGCCGGAGCTTTTCGAGTTGGACGAAATCGGTAAAAAGTTGGGTTTCGCGGAGAGGGCCACAGTCATCCGTTGGCTTGTGGGTCACTTCGACGACCTGGAACTTTCCCAGAGGATTGTCGCTGCTTTCGAGTCGTTGAAGCAGTCGGAGAAGGCGTTCGAGGCCTTGGCGATTATGGTGGAAGAAATTCATGCGTAGACCGTTTTCAGAGCTAAAAATCATGCCGTGAGGGCCGTTTTAAACCTCTTCACTCAGGACCGTGAAGCAATGATTACCGGAAAAACAGGGGGATTGCAATGAACATGAATGGAAACACTGACGGATATTTTCCTTCGAAGACATTGACGCCGTCGGAAGCCTTGTATCACACTGAAGAGCGCTTGAATGCTGCCTGGCATCAGCTTGACTGCGCTGCGGATATTCTTCCCGAGAACCGTCAAACTATTCGGGAGTATGTGGAATATAAGCGGCGTCGCAACGTGAAGCTTATGCGGCAGGAAAAGTCCATGCGAATGATGATGCAACTGGCTCGCAAGGCGAAGCTTCCTTTCAAGGAAATGGACAAAAAGGACGTTGATGAGATGCTTGATTACTTTGTCGGAACATCGGCGAGGAACCCGAGAACAGGAAAGCCGTATTCACAGGATACAATGCGGGACTACGTTATCCACGTCAAAATGCTGTTCCGTTTCGTATACGAGCTTGGGGAGGGCGAGAACCCGCCGGTCACGAAAGACCTAAAGCCCATGAAATGCAAGACGATGTTGAATCCCTCTGACCTTATTACGCCAGACGAGCTCTCCCGGATTCTTCGAGCAGCTGAAACGGTTCGCAACAAGGCCATCATTGGCGTGCTGTATGAGTCGGGGTGTAGGATTGCTGAGTTGCTGACCATGAGAATCCGAGATGTCCAGTTCGACCAGCATGGCGCAATGTTATCCGTGAACGGCAAGACGGGCAAGCGCAAAGTCCGCATCATCACCAGCTCCAGTCTTCTGGCTGAATACCTGAATAACCACCCCTTTAGCAAGGATGAAGATGCACCGTTGTGGTACGCCCACAAGGGCAACAGTCACGCGAAAAGTTTAAACCCTCTCGGCTACGGCGGCCTAAAGAAGACCATGAGAACCATTTTCAAGGCCGCGAATGTTTCGCTAGACAAATGCAGGCCGCACTTATTCAGGCACACTCGGGCTAGCGAGACCGCCAAGTTCATGACGCGTTCCCTGCAGAACCTGCAGTACGGGTGGAGTTCAAGTAGCAACATGGCGGCAGTGTACGAGCATTTGAGCAGTGACGATGTCGACAACGCCCTCTTGGAAGCATATAAGATTTCCACTACAAGATTTCGCGAGCCGGAGTTCGTCAGCCACCCCTGTGACCGCTGCAAGCACGAAAACATGCCTGGAGATGTTTATTGCGGGGCCTGTGCCTTCAGATTGGGCACGAAGGTCAGCGATGTCCCGCTTCCTGACGCTGGCGTTTTGAGTTTGCTCAAGGCGTTCGCGGCCATTCCTAACCTAGAAATGGAACTCGATGCCCTGCCGACACCGCAGTTGGAAGACATTGACAGGCAGCTTCACCAATTCGATGGGGCTTTGCTGCATCGGAGTCAAGCCCCCGACGGGAATCGCACCCGTGACCTTTTCCTTACCAAGGAAACGCTCTACTCCTGAGCTACGGAGGCATGTTTTTGCTCATTTCTTTTGGTCGAGCTTTTCTTAATAAAGAAAAGGTCGGCGCTTGCTACTCCTGAGCTACGGAGGCTTGTGGAAAATACTTATTCGCCAATTCTTTTAAAGGGGGGAGGGGCGACACGCGTGGGGGGATGCGCCCCCCGGAGGTGTCACGCTGGCTGCTCCTGAGCTACGGAGGCATCGTAACTAGCAGCGTACTTGTTTTGCATGCCGCCGTTTTAATGGTTTGTCCTCCCTTTCCCCTCAAAAGGGTTTTAAACACTCTCAGGCATAGCTTTGTCTCTGACGGTTCTATTGCGCATCCGGTGAATCTCATGGGCAAGTTTCCTATAGCGGACAGGGCTCTGATGAACGTGTCCGTGTGCCGCAAGTGCAAGGCGCGCAATCCCAAGGGCGCCGACCGCTGCCGCAAGTGCGCGTACCCGCACTTACGCCCGAAGCGCCAGCGCCGCAAGGAGGCCAAGGGCGGCAAGTAGCTCCGCCCCCCGAGGGGCAACTTTCTTAAGGCAGGCAATCCATTCAAGCTAGCGTCGAGCAGGGGTACCCGAGCTGGGTCAAAGGGGCGGGACTTAAACGCCGGGGTGCGCATGCGGCGCGCCGGGCTGTGAAATCCTGTGCCGTAGGGCTTCGAGGGTTCGAATCCCTCCCCCTGCATCCGGTATAATACTATAGTCTTCACTTTTCTCCTCTATGACTCTCGGCGCGTGCCTAATTCTTTATCGTCAAACGACTTTTGGGAAGATTGTTCAGCGGAAACGAGGTTGGAACGCGTTTATTAAATGTAAACAAAATTGTGTTTACATATGTTTACATCCGCGAATGCGAAAAACAACCCGTTCATGCCTGGAAACGGCATCGAACCCAAGTACCTTGCCGGAAGGGAAGAAATCCTCTCCTTTTTCTCCAAAACGCTTGACAGCTACAGCCAAGGCTTGCCGCACAACCTCGTGCTGTTTGGATTTCGTGGCACAGGCAAAACGGTATTGTTACGGCGGTTTCAAAGCATCGGGGAAAGCAAGAAATGGCTGTGTATAGAACGCGAGTTCAACGACCGCTTCAGCGACGACACGGTATTCGCGGACGCGGTAGTCAAGGACTTGCTTTCGGCTGCAAGCGAGGCTTCAGTCCAAAAGCGGATAACCGAAACAGGAAAAAAAGTCATTGATTTTTTAAAACCAGAGGAGATTTCCGCGTTTGGGTTCAAGTACAAGCCGTTTTATAAGGAAAATCGGGACTTGCTTGAAGACTACTTGAAGGAAATGCTCGTATCCAACTGGCCAGTATTCCAAAATTCTGGTAAAACCGGGGTTTTACTGCTGTACGACGAGTTCCATTCCATCCGCGACAAAGCAGAGTCGAAGTCATTTCCGCTTGCCAGTCTCTTGGGCGCCATGGCGTACGCCCAAAGAAACGGCTGCAGATACTATCTCGTCTTGTCCGGCCTCCCGCCGTTGAAAGCGAACCTCAAGGAAGCCAAGACCTATACCGAACGAATGTTTTCTTTCAAGGAAGTGAACAACTTGCCGGCCCAAGCGGCTAAAAACGCCGTTCTAGGTACACTCAAAGATTCCGCATTCCAGTTCGATGAAGACCTTGTGGCGGCCATAGTTGAAGAAACCAAGGGATATCCATTCTTCCTCCAGTTTTACGGCTATTTCCTCATAGAATACTCGAATAAAACCAGGCTATCGCTTGAAGATCTTGAAAGACTGCGCCCTGCACTTGTCAAAGAGCTTGACATGCGATTCTTCGACGACCGCTTCAACCTTGCATCCGACAAGGAAAAGAAGGTTTTATCCGCCATGGCCAAGGCCGGGAACCAACCCGTTCCAGCACTGGCAATCCGGTCAACCGCACGAGTCTCCCACCCCACGTTAATGGAACTATTGAAGCGCCTATCGGAAAAAGGGCTCGTCTACCGCGCCAGCCGAGGTAAATACTCGTTTTCAATACCGCTTTTCAGGGAATACCTTTTACGGAACGAATGAGGACAAAGGTAAACACGGAAGTGTTGACATTTGTTTACATCCAATTAAACGCTGCATGAATCCGATCTATACGGGATAAGCTATGGAGCGCAACAGGCGGAGAAAAATCGGCCGAGTTTCAGATATGAAAAACGCCGTTTGCGCGAGAAAATTCAAGGGGTTGAACGGGCGGAGAACTTCTCCCGTTAAATTTAACGGCTAAATTTAAGGTCAGTTTCGCCATTTACGTAAATTAATAAACCTGGATTTGTTTAATCCATTAATAGTAGCGCATATTGTCCAGGTGATGGTCTTGGAGCCCAAGCATTTCGTGGTTTTTCTTGTTTTCCTATTTTCAGTTCAATCCGCCGCTTTCTTAGACGCGAGAGGACTGGAGCTGAATGCCTGGCCGGGTTCCATTCTCATTGGAGGTAAGGCCGTACCGACGGTCGGCGCGCTGAATTCCCAGGACAAACTGCAGGTTATTCCGGGAAGTCCCGGTGCGGGCTTGACAATCGACAAGTCGTTGGAGCAGGCTGGTGTAATTTATTCACAGCAAGATTTGCAGGATTATGCGAAGGAAACGTCAATTCCTTTGGTCGTCTTTTGGAAGGATGCCACAAAAACCGCTTCGTTAAAGGCCATCGCATCGTCGGCCGGCGTATTGGGCGTCGAACTAAAGTCGGTCCTTGCATTTTCCGTCAGGGTGCCGAAGGACCGCCTGATTTCAGTGGCTTCCAATCTGAAGAGGGAGGGCGCGCTGGTGAAGGTGGACTCCAAATTACGGGCGATGCTCAACGACAGCGCGCCAATCGTCCTCGGGGTTACCCGTCAGGAATGGTATTCCACTCCGGGGCTTGGGCTGAACGGCAGCGGGGTGATTATCGCCATCCTCGATACCGGCATCCGCTCTTCGCACCCGGATTTGGATGACTTGGATGACGACCCAATTACGAGTGACCCCAAAATCGTTGGCGCGATAGATTTCTCTGGCAGCCCGTCCGGCTCGGACGACATGTTCGGCCATGGGACGCACGTTGCCAGCATTGCTGCAGGCACGGGTATAGCCTCGGATTACAAATTCGTCGGCGTCGCCCCCCAGGCGTGGCTTCTCAACGTCAAGGTCCTCGGGGACGACGGCTCCGGGAGCGAATCCTCGGTTGCTCAGGGGATAGAATGGGCGGCAGACCAGGGTGCCAACGTCATCAGCCTCAGCTTGGGGCAGCCGGGCTGGTCTCCCGTCATCGACGAGGTTGTCCATCAGGCCACGCTTGCAGGCGCAGTAGTCGTGGCCGCGGCAGGCAATTCCGGTCCAGGCGAATTGACTGTGATGAGTCCTGCAAGCGCCCCCTATTCAATCGCAGTCGGCGCAACGGACAAGTCCGGAGGACTGGCATGGTTCAGCAGCAGGGGCCCGGGCCTCGGCGCAGAGATATTTCGCGCAAAGCCCGATGTCCTTGCGCCGGGGGTGTTGATTTGTGCCGCACGCGCCCCGGGCAGCTATATCGACCAGGAATTGCCGTCCGAAAACCGGATTTGTGGGAACGACAACTATTTCGCATTGAGCGGAACTTCGATGGCGACGCCGCACGTAAGCGGCCTGGCGGCGCTGCTGTTCCAAGCCAAGGCGGGCAACTCCACGTCGTCGGAAATCAGGAGCATGATTTTACAGGGTTCGCGCGACCTCGGGCTCGAGGCCTTTGAGCAAGGCGCAGGACTCGTCAACGCCACCGCCTCGTTGGTCCAGAGCTTAGAGATTGTATCCGACGGCTTCAGCATGGACCCGATTGTCCTGACGCAGGGGAGCCGGTCTTGGAAGCAGTTCTCGGCACGCAACTTCGGGAGCCAGCCCATGGGCGTGTCATTCAGGTTCGTCAAGCCATTCGACTTCTTCCGAAAAACTGCCTCTCCGATTTCCGGCGGATTCTCCGAGCCGAACCGGTGGTGCCTTGCCCCGGAAGATACGGCGCTAGTCAATTTCAGCGTTTCCGCGAACGGTTCCTCGACCACGACTGGCATGGGCTTCCTGGAAGCCGAAGAATTTCCCGGCTGCGATTTCCTTGCACCGCCGTCGACACACTATTTCCCGGCAAGCTTCGGAGTGTGGAAGGAAATTGCCATGGATTTCGTGGCAGCCCCGCCGGTCTTTTCCATCGATGAATATGCCAGTACCTGGGACTTGAGTTATTTTTCAACCGCTCCATTCCTGATGATACCGGACAGGGATAACAATATTACTCACATAAGCGGCTTGATTGCCTATGACAGCAATATGGAAGTGACCGATACTTCCTACCATTTCACTCCAAGCCCCGCTCGCATCAAGGTATTCCACCTGCTGGGCTCGATGGATTTCGGGACAAGCTTGAGCCAATCATACGTTTTCGACGAGAACCTCGCCCGTGATGCCGATCTGGATTCCATAACCAAGTTCAATTCGGAGGAAGGGCTGCGCACGTTCCGCGTCGTCTACTCGTTCCTTAAAAGCAACGCTACAGAACACGATAGGGAAGGCTATGACGGATTGATATTCGGCGACGTTTCTCCGTCGAGCAGGATTGAGGACTACCGGTTCGGGGTGCATGCGGCGTCCGACACATTGCTGGACGGTTATTACGCCGAGGTCTGGCCGCTTTCGGAAAACGACTGCTTCGACGGCGCATGTGGGAGGAAAATCAGTACTATAAAGGCCGTCTTCCGGTATCCCTTTACCCAACTGGACCCCGGGTTTGACATTGACAACGTATCGGAGAAGGACATCACCTTTTCGGCAACTATCCCCCACATCGATACATCGTTCATGCCCGGCTGGGGCACCAAGTCATATCTGTTCACCGGCCCTTTCGAACGGCACAACATTTATTCAGTCCCAAGCAGTGCACACGCGTACTTCTACGGTTACGACGCGTTTTTTACCGGAATTTATTTCAACCTTCCTTACGCAATGGTTACTGAGTCCTTGCACCCGGCGCGTTCCGCGCGGCCATCTTGGACTTTCGCAAAAGGCCCTTTTTCGATGGACATCTCGAACTCGGATCCCATGGATGGCCTCTTCAAGCCACAACGCCTGTATGCGAGGATAATCGACGCTGATGGCTTCAACTACTTTGAAATGTCTAACGGTAATTCCTCCTTGGCCTATACCGCCCCCAATGGCACGGTGTTCGAATTCGGTTCCACGGGGGAATACGAGTACGCCAACCCGAGTTACAGCGGTCTCTCCTGGCTGTCATTTTACCTCGGAATTCCGGTGAAAGGCGCCATGTTCGGAGTCTTCTGCGATGGCTCCGACCTTACCCAGCTTTCTTTCATGTACCCCGTCTCTTGCGCCCCCGGAGTCCACCGGTTCGTCTGGAAGGAGCAAGGCACCCTTGGCGGGAACAACATTTGCTTGGATGCGCGGGTCCGCTCCGACGGAAGCAACCTTGCTGTGGAATCGAAAATCCAGGGGGTCTGGGTAAATGGGCAATGTAAGCGCACTTCCGTACCAGGCGGCAGCCCGCTGCTGGTCGCGACCGTCAAGCCCATTGTCGCAATGGACCGCGAGGTCAGCGGAGGAAGTCTGAAAGTAGAAGCCGCCGGTTTTTCGGCTTTCGCCAACATGGCCGTAGAGCAATCTGCAGCGTTCATGGTCAGCGCTGTCGTTATTGTAACTGTGTGGTTCTTTTACGACCGCAACAGAAACATGAAAAAGGTCCGCAAGATAGCCGGCAGGCGGCGGCACTAGCAAGACTCTAGCATCTTCCTTGCCGTGCTCCCCCTGCATGCCCTTACATTTATTCCTTAGTGTCCAATTGGGCATAAAAACGTCCCACCGCTTAAATGCAGGTCGAGTGCACCGAAACGAAGTTCGATGCACCATCCCTGATTCTAATGCCCGTACCCGCTGGGACAAGCTGGCTTTGGGCTATAAAAAGACTGCTAAGTTTGGAGAGTAACGAATTGGTTATCGTCGGCGCGTGAGACTTTGGCGAAACATTAATTAAGCGTGATAGGGAAAAGTGTCTCTATGTCTGAAGTTCGCGGTTGGAATCTATTGAGGAGTTCGTCCAGCTTGCGCTTTGGCTATTTCTATTTTAAGTAACTGGCCTTTTTCAGTCGAAAAGTGGCCTGTCCTTTTTCCGGGTTTGCAGCTCGGGAAGGCGAATGGAGCGGGTTTTTTGTCCAGCGAGCGCTGGCCTTGAAGCCTGACTAGTTTTTTCTTTTTTCCCCAGTGTCCAGTCCAAAAAAGGTGCTTGCAATGAGTGAAAAAAAGGAGGCGGCCGCGAAAAAAGCGCTCTGGCGGCTTGCATCAAGGGAGACGCGCGAAGGAAATACCGTCGTGCGCCTTAAAGGGGGCGTCGAAATAGGCGGAAACCGGCTCGCGATTATCGCCGGCCCATGCGGAGTTGAAAGCCGCGAGCAGCTGCTCGAGGCCGCAATCGGGGTAAAACGGGCGGGCGCGGTCGTGCTCCGCGGGAGCATCTTCAAGCCGCGTACTTCGCCGTACGATTTCCAGGGGCTCGGCATCAAGGCGACAGATATTCTCGCGGATGTGAGCAGGGAAGCCGGGATTGCGGTGGAAACGGAGGTGATGCATCCTTCGCACGTCGAGTTGGTCGAAGATTCGGTCGACATGCTGCGCGTGGGCTCGCGCAACATGCAGAATTTCGACCTGCTCAAGGAGGTTGGGAAAAGCGAGAAGCCGGTGCTGCTCAAGCGCGGCTTTTCCGCAACCATTTCGGAGTTCCTTCTTGCCGCAGAGTACATCCTCAACGAAGGCAACCCTAACGTGGTGCTGTGTGAGCGCGGCATCCGCACGTTCGTGCCCGAGACGAGGAACACCCTCGACTTGAACGCCGTGCCGCTGGTCAAGGCATTGAGCCACCTGCCCATCGTCGTGGATCCTTCCCACGGAACAGGGGTTCGGGAGCTGGTCGTTCCCATGAGCAAGGCGGGAATCGCCTCCGGCGCGGACGGGCTGATGGTGGAAGTGCATCCCCGGCCGCACGAGGCGCTCAGCGACGCTGCGCAGCAGCTGACGATTAGCGAGTTCGGCAGGCTGATGGACGAAGTCGGCCCGGTGGCGCGCGCCGTCGGCAGGAGCCTCTGAGGTGGTTGCCATGAAAAGACTGAAGCTGAGGACTCGCGGAAAGGCGAGGGAATGCACCATTGTGGTCGGTGGCAGGGCAGAGGATGCCGCGGGGATAGCCGCAAGGCTGGGCGCGGAAAAGGCGGTAGTCGTGCACTCGCGCAACACGGCCGGAATAGCCGGCAGGATAGTGCAAGCGATGCCCGACGCCGGCGTGCGTTGCACTCTATTGTCCATGCCCGACGGGGAAAAGGACAAGAGCCTCGCCACCGTAGAATCGCTGCTGGTGCGAATGCATTCCGCTGGCTTGGACCGCTCTTCGTGCGTGGTCGCGTGCGGGGGCGGGGTGGTGGGCGATGTTTCGGGGCTGGCGGCGTCGCTTTACATGCGGGGCATTCCCTTGATTCATGTGCCCACCACGCTCCTTTCCATGGTGGACAGCTCCATCGGAGGGAAGAACGGGGTCAACCTCGGCGTCAAGAACCTTGCGGGGGCATTCCATCAGCCGGAGGCGGTCGTCATTGATTTTTCGACGCTCGAATCGCTTCCCGACTCCGAGTACCGGCAGGGGTTTGCCGAAATAGCGAAGGCAGGCTGCGTTTCCAGCCGCAGGCTCGTGGAATCGCTTGAAAGGGATGCCGCAAGGCTGGTTGCTCGCGATAGTGCAGCCCTGGAGGATGCGGTTTCCTCAGCGGTTAGCATAAAGGCCCGCATCGTGGAGGAGGACGAGACGGAGTTGTCTCGCGCTGGAGTTTCGCGGATGCTCCTTAATTTCGGGCATTCCGTTGGCCACGCATTGGAAGCGTCTTCCAAAATGACGTTGAGGCACGGCGACGCGGTTTCCGTGGGCATGGTTGCAGAATGCCGGATTAGCGCGGTAATGACCGGGCTTTCGCCGGAAGCGTCGGAGAAAATCGCGGGATTGCTTGCAGGGCTGGGCCTGCCTATTGGCAAGACGGGGGTGGATGCGGAGTCGGCATGGATGGCGCTCAAGTCAGACAAGAAAAACCGCGGAGGGAAGCTCTCCATGGCGCTCTTGGAGGAAATTGGGAAAGCCAAGGTTGTAGCGGATGTCCCGGATGCGCTCGCGCGCCGGGAACTCGAGAGGGTGTGCTGAATGAACATCGCTCTGGTAGGGCTACCTGGGGCGGGCAAGTCTACCGCAGGCAAGGCGCTTGCCGAAACGCTCGGGTTGGCGTTCGTGGATACCGATGATTTGGTTGAGGAAGAGACAGGCTGCAGCGTCCGCGAGGTTTTTTCCGGAAAGGGGGAGGCGGAATTCAGGCGGCTGGAATCATCAGCAATCCGTAGGGCATGCGCCATGGACAAGGCCGTGGTTTCCTGCGGCGGCGGGGGCATTGTAAGCGAGGCCAACCGGCGGCTGTTGCTGTCGAACTGCATTACCGTGCACCTCTGCGCGTCCCCGGAAAAAGCTGCCTCCAGGATTGGGAATGCAGAAGGCCGTCCTTTGCTTGAAGGAAATCCGCCGGCAAGGGTCGAGGAGTTGTGGAACGAGAGGAAGACGCATTACTCGAAAGCCCATTTGCAGGTTGACGCCAACGGGACTCCGGAGGAGACTCTTTCCAACGTGCGCGCGGCTTTGGAGAGGGAGGTCGTGCTATGCGGAGTGGTGGCAGGCGAGGATGCGGTGGCGCAGATTTCCTCGGTTTCGAGGGCCGGTGCGCGGGCTGCGGAGCTTCGGCTCGACCTCATGCCTTCGGATTGGCGCAGCATCGATGAGGCAATCAAGGCGTGCCGGAAGAACAAGCTCAAATGCGTGGCTACCCTCCGCGACCGCAGGGAGGGAGGAATGTTCGCCGGCTCCGAGTCAGAAAAACGTTTGATTCTGGAACGGGCGATTGAGTCCGGCGCGTCAGTCGTTGACGTCGAGCTAAGGCACATTCGCCTGATTGAAAGCATCCGCCAGACCGCTGAAAAAAGCGGCTGCAGGCTCATTGTCTCTGTTCACGACACGGAAGGAACGATTAAGCTCGATAGTTTGCGCAGTGTCCTTCGAAAAATTTCGTCTATTGGCGGCATGGCAAAGATTGCCGCCAGCGTTTCGCCGGAAAACGGCGTGGAGTTCCTAGGCCTCCTTGACGATGCCGAGGCGTTGGGGGTGTCCTGTGTGCTCTCTCCCATGGGCAAGGAGAGCCTGCCTTTGAGGATTGCGGCCGCGCTTAGAGGGTCTGCGCTCAATTTCGCGCACGCGGGCATACCGACTGCCGCGGGCCAGCCCAGCATTTCCGAATTTTCCGACGCCATCAACACTTTGAGGGGAAGGGCATGGAAATGAATTCAACGACAAAATTGATGGCGGTAATAGGCTCGCCCATACGGCATTCCCTAAGCCCGCGGATTTTCAACGCGGCGCTTCACTCGAGAGGCGTCGGCGCGGCCTACCTTGCACTGGAAGTCCGAGCGGAGGCACTGCAGGATGCGGTTGCGGGTCTAAAGTCGGTGGGCGCTGTAGGGTTCAACGTCACTTTGCCGCACAAGGAAACGGTGCTGCCTCGGCTTGATTCAATCGATGAAGAGGCGATGGAAATAGGGGCAGTGAACACGGTAGTTAACACGAATGGGCGTTTGGAGGGCTTCAACACCGACGTCGCGGGCTTTAGCAAGGCGCTTGCGAAACTGGTTGGTTCGACCGAAGGGATGCACGCCGTAGTATTGGGCGCAGGCGGCGGGGCCCGGGCGGTCCTGCACTCGCTGAGCGGCTGCAGGGTAACCCTTTTGGACTTGGATTTCGGCAAGGCAAGGAAGCTGGCTTCACGGGTAACGCGTTCGAAAGTCACGGCGCGCAAAGCTACTCAAAAAAACGTCTGCGATGCCGTCGCCGGTGCCGACTTGCTGGTGAATGCAACGCCAGTTGGCTTAGACGGGAAAAGCACTCCGGTATCGGCCGGATTATTTCACAAGGGCATGGCTGTTTTTGACCTGGCCTACTCGAAAGATGGCACGAGGCTGGTTCGGGAGGCATTGCAGGAAGGTTGCGCGGCAGCCGATGGCAGGGAAATGCTGTTGTGGCAGGCTGCGGAATCGTTCCGGCTTTTTACCGGGAAAAAAGCGCCCATTGGCGTCATGAGGAGTGCGTTGTTTGGTGGGAAAAAATGAATCCATTCACGTTTGGCAGTTCGTTTCAGGTCAAGGTGCTGGGCAGCAGCCACGGGCCGTTTGTCGGCGTTGAAGTCCGCGGAGTGCCGGCGGGCCTTGAGGTATCTGAAGAGGAAATCCAGCGCGAGCTCGACAAGAGGAAACCCGGCCAGAACAGCTTGACCACCCAACGGCGGGAAGAGGACAGGCTGGTGGTGCTATCGGGCTTGAATGATGGAAGAACAACTGGAGGTGTGCTGAGGATGAAGATTGAAAACAAGGATGTCCGGATGAAAGACTACTCGCAATTCGCTTCAATTCCACGACCGGGTCATGCGGATATGACATCCGTTGAAAAATTCGGAAAAACGTTCCCCGGAGGAGGCGTATTCTCAGGCCGGATGACCGCGGCATTCGTGATGGCCGGGGCGGTCGCAAAGGCGCTCATCAGAAGGCAGGGCATCCGGGTCAACGCGCATTTGTGCCAGGCCGGCAAGGTGCGAATACGCAGGCAAGTATCCGACAAGGAATTGGCGGAGGTCCCTTGGAGCAATGACGTGCATACCGCCGCGGCTGAATCCGCGGGTGAACTGGCTGCGGAGATAGATGGAGCCAGGCGCGACGGCGACTCGGTCGGCGGATTAGTCGAATGCCGCATCCGGGGGCTTAAACCCGGGCTTGGGGATCCGATGTTCGGCTCAATCGAAAGCAGGATTTCTGCGGCGGCCTTTGCCATTCCTGCAGTAAAGGGAATCGAATTCGGAAGCGGCTTTGAGGGAGCCACCTGGCGGGGTTCCCGCAACAACGATGCTTTCGCGCTTGAGGGCGGAAAAGTCGTCACGAAGACGAACAACTGCGGTGGAATCCTCGGAGGGCTGGCAACCGGAATGCCAATCGTGTTCCGGGCGGCGTTCAAGCCAACTTCCAGCATCGCGCGGGAGCAAAAAACGCTGGACTTGGCTACTGGCAGGAAGGCCAGGCTAAGGATTGCGGGAAGGCACGACCCCTGCATTGCAATACGGGCCGTGCCAGTCGTCGAAGCGATTGCCGCAATGGTCATCGCAGACATTGTTTCATCAAGGTGAATCAAGTATGGCAAAATTAGGGGAGTTGAGGAAGGAAATCGACGCCTTGGATGCGGCGGTTGTCAGGCTTCTGGCGGGCCGCATGCGGCTTTCCCGCCAGGCAGGAGCAGCAAAGAGGCATGCAGGAAAGAATGTCGTTGACCGGAATAGGGAAAAAACGGTCTTGGGCAATGCAGTCTCACTTGCAAGTTCTCTGGGCGTTAGCAAGGCAACAGCCATTCGCCTCTTCAAGGAAATCATCCGCGAGAGCACTAGGGTGCAGCAGGAGCCGAGACGGATAGTTGCGTTTCAAGGCGAAGTCGGAGCGTACAGCGAAGAGGCAGCGCTGCAATCGGTTCGCGGATGCGCTACATTGCCCTGCCGGACTTTCTCGGAAACGATGAAGGCGGTTGAAGACTCGGAAGCGGACTTGGCCCTTATCCCGGTGGAGAACTCGCTCGAGGGCGGGGTCGGCGGTGCCATGGACCTGCTCATTGAAACCCGTTTGCATGCGGTGGGCGAGGTCCTTCACCCTGTGGGGCACTGCCTCCTAGCCCTGCCTGGCCATTCCTTGGGCGAGATTCGGGAAGTGTGGTCCCATCCCCAAGCACTAGGCCAATGTAGGATGTTCTTGGAAGCAAGCTTGCCCAATGCGCGCCAGCTCCCTTTCTACGATACTGCGGGAGCGGCAAAGGCGATAGCGGAACAGAGGCGCGAGGGAGCCGCTGCGATAGCCGGAAGGCTGGCCGCGGCGTTCCATGGCCTGGAAATCACGGCGAGCGATATCGGGAATTCAAAGAACAACTTTACGCGGTTCCTTGCATTCTCAAAAAAACGCTTCACTGGGCCTGCGGAAAAAACGTCGCTAGTCTTCACTTTGAAAAACCGGCCGGGGGCGCTTCATTCCGCACTGGCAGGTTTCGCAGATGCTGGAGTGAACCTGACGAGGCTAGAGTCTAGGCCGGTCAAAGGGGGAGCTTGGGAGTACACGTTCTTCGCGGACTTCGAGGGTGATGCCCGCAAGGGAAAGGGAAGGAAGGCCGTGACTGCATTGGAGGAGTCCGGCGCAAAGGTGAAGGTCCTCGGGTCGTACCGCAAGGCAGGTGGAAAGAATGTTGTTTTATGAGTTCATGGAGCAGGTGTTTGCGCGCGAGGCGAAGGGCGAGAGGATAGCGCGGCTTTTCGTCGGCGAGCCGGAAGAACCACCAGCGCAAGCCATCCGCAAGGCAGCGGCTAAAGCCTTGATGGAAGGCAACTGCAGGTACTCGAGTGCTGCAGGCTTGCCTGAATTGAGGGAAAAGATTGCTGCAAGGCATTCTGCCGCGTCGGAAAACGTTGCCATCACTCCCGGCGGGAAGTTCGCGGTATTCGCGGCAATCAAGGCCGTAACCGAAGGAGGCAGCGTCTGCGTCCCGACTCCGCACTGGCCCGGATACGACTCCGCGTGCGCGCAGCTAGGCATCTCCATTAAACGGGTAGAGACAAGCATGGAAGACAAGTGGCTGCCGTCACCGGAGAGGCTATCCGAAGCGATGGACCGCACGACCAAGCTGGTGATTCTCTGCACGCCAAACAATCCGACGAGCACACAACTGCCCGCAAAGCTGGCCGGCGAGCTTGCCGGAGTAGCCAAGGACAACGGGGCGATGGTGCTTTTCGACGAGGCATACCGCGGCTTGTCATTCAATGAAACAAGACCCCGCCGATTGAGAGATGGCGAGATGATTGCGGGAAGTTTTTCAAAGGAGTTCTCAATGACCGGATTCCGATGCGGATACTTGGCCGCAGAAACGTCCGTCGTGGAGAAGGCAGTCTCCCTAGCGCAAGCCAGTTTTTCCTGCGTCCCGGAATTCGTGCAGGCGGCGGCAATCAAGGCCCTGTCAATGCCACGAATAGCCAGAAGGAATGCCCATAAGTGCAGGCGAAATACAAGACTTGCCTCCGATATTCTCGGGCGCAGCATGGATTTTGCGCAGCCGGACGCCGGCTTTTACATCTTCGCTACAAGGAAGGGCTTGGACGGGGATTCGCTGTGCATGCGGCTCTTGAAGAAAGGCGTGGGCGTAGCTCCAGGCAGCGCTTTCGGTTCCAGGGAATTCATCCGCATTTCCCTGACCCAGAAAGAGGATGCGCTGGAAAAAAGCCTGGAAAAAATCGCAGGTGAAGCAAGATGAGGATAGGGATAATAGGCTTTGGGGCATTCGGGCGCCTTGCGGCCTCGATTCTCGCCAGAAAATTCGAAGTAACCGCGTCCGACGAGCGCGACTTATCCAGTTCAGCGGAAGCCATAGGCGTGGCTTGGGGAAGTTTGGAAGAAGCCTCCGCGTGCAAGGTAGTCCTTTTGTGCGTTCCAGCCTCAAGGCTCGAAGCGCTTATGCACCAGATTGGCCGGCACCTGACAAGTGGATCGTTATTGCTTGATACCTGTTCCGTGAAAGAGGTTCCCTGCAAGTTGTTGTCTCGGCTGGCTCCCGCTGGCGTCGAAGTCATTGGAACGCACCCGCTGTTCGGTCCGAAATCTACCGGAGAAGGAATCAAGGGGAGGCAGGTTGTAATTTGCCCCCTGCGGGCGAATCCGGCTACGGTCGCGAAAACAACGTCCGTGTTGAAATCCCTTGGGTTGAATGTGATGGCGATGACCCCGACGGAGCACGACCGCACAATGGCGCGAACCCAGGCCCTCGCACATTTCATCGCCCAAGGACTCGATGCACGATCTTCCCTTCTCCGTGTGGAAAGCTTTGACAAATTATCAGCAGCCGCAGACTTGGTTCGAGGGGACTCCGCGGAACTGTTCTTGGACATCGAGACGCTCAACCGCTTCGCTCGCAGGGAGCGGCAGAAGTTCATGGCCAAATTGGGTAAAATGGAAGTGATGCTGGATGGAGAAAAGAGTTGAGAAGTTGCAGCGTGAACTGGATGCGGAGCTTGCAGCTCCACCGTCTAAAGCGCATTCGCTGCGGGCGCTTTTTTTGGCGTCGCTAGCCGAAGGTACAAGCGAGCTGCATAATCCACTACTGGCAGCCGACCAGTTGACCGCGATTTCGTGCCTCGGGAAACTCGGCGCTAAAATCAATGTCGACGGAAAAACGGTTTTTGTCGATGGGACGGGAGGCTGCATGACTGCCCCCTCGTTACTTGATTCAAGGGACTCGGGGTTCTCCATGCGCGCGCTATGTTCCATCGCTTCCTTGGCCGGGAACGGGGGTGAAAAAATTGTAGTGGATGGGAGCAGGCGAATGCGGGAGCGGCCGGTTGAGAGCCTGTTGGATGCAATGAATAGCCTTGGCGCGCGTACGAAGTGCCTTAAGAAAGACGGGTTTCCGCCGGTAGCGGTAGACGGCAAATCGCTAAAGGGCGGATCTGCAAGGGTAAGCACGAGCGACAGCTCCCAGCACGCGTCTGCGCTGCTCATGGCCCTGCCTCTCGCGCCAAAAGATTCGGTATTGGAACTCACGGGGAAGCCGAGGTCAGCACCATACCTTGAAATCACGCTGCAATGCATGAAGGATTTCGGCATTCGCCCCATCGTCCGCGGCAATTCCATTGAAATAAAAGGCGGCAGCGCTTACTCTGGAATCGAAACGCGTATTGAAGGCGACTTCTCGTCGGCGCTGTTCTTCTTTGAAGCCGCGGCCGTCTGCGGAGGAAGCGTCTTGGTGCGAAATCTTCCAAGCAAATCCATTCAGGCAGACAAGCGCGCGCTGGTTATCCTGCGGAAGATGGGGTGTACAATAAGAGAGTCTGAGAATGCGGTGGCTGTTGACGGGCCTCATTCGTTGCAGGCAGTCGAAGCGGACATGCACGACTGCCCGGACGCCGTGCCGGCAATCGCTGTAGCGTGCGCCTTCGCGGAAGGAAAAAGCACGCTATCGGGCATCGGCCACCTTCGGTTCAAGGAAAGCGACCGCCTGCAGGCCATTGCGGAAGGAATCCGAGACCTCGGGGGAAAGGCGCACATTGTTCAAGATGGTGAGACAATTGAAATATTCGGGAACAAGGCCCTGCATGGCGGGCTTATCCGGTCTCACTCGGACCACAGGATTGCCATGGCTTTCGCAGTTGCGGGATTTAAAACCGGTGGCGTGGTTATCGACGACGCGAATTGCGTAGACAAGAGCTTTCCGGGGTTCTGGAAGGTTCTCGAATCCTTGCGATAGCCCCGCCCTGAGATAATAAATAGTTTAATGCCCAATTGGACGCAAAAACGCACAGGGCTGGTCTGATTGCAGACCATAGACTGGCGCTCTCCCCCTGCATTCAGACATGGTCTAGGCGCAGGCCTGTGCGTTATTGTGCCCATGCGGGCATGAACGCAGCATTTTGCCGGAACGAAACCTTAATATATTAGTTTGTAACCAATATTTATGAAATTGTAATAAAAAGGGATGTTTATGTATAAGATGGGGGTCTTGCACGCACCCAACCTGAAGACGGTAATCATGGTCGAGCAGGTCTTGGCGGGCATGAAGAAGAGCGTCGTCACGGTTGCCGAGCTGAAGAAGATGCTTCCAAAGCAGGTCAACCACTACACGCTGCGCGTGATTTTGGAGTATCTGGAGGCGAGCAACAAGATTGCCGTTTCCCTGCGCGGGATTTCGTGGATTGCCAATGACAACGCCAACCTGAAGAAGGCAATTGCAAAGGGGCTGGAACTGTGAACAAGGCCGTTCGAGTCATATTGTCGCCGGAAGCCGAGGAAGTCTACAAGCACTTGAACGCCAGGGCGCCGGAATCCAAGCTCGAACGCAGCATCCTCAACGCCATCAACAAGAAAGTCGAGCTGATCAAGGCCAACATACACTACGGCGAGCCGATTTCCAAGGACAAGATTCCGAATGAGTACAAAAGGCCAAGTATGGCATTACCAACCTGTTCTGGGTGGAACTCCCCCAATTCTGGAGGATGCTATATTCGCTAACCGCGGGTGAGACGGAAATCGAAATCATCGCCTTCGTGCTCGAAATCAGCCCGCACGGCGAATATGACACGCGCTTTGGATATAAGCGTAAATAACGGAGTCTGCACCGAGCCAAAGGCTCGCGGCTGTCCCCCTGCATCCGCCTGCCCGAGCCAAGGCTAGTCGTTTAAGTTTGAAGCGGTTATACGCGTTTGAGCGGAAACCGCTTGTGGACTTTGATCGTTAGACTTTCTTGACGCCCTTCGCGCGCAGGCCGCGATCGGTCGTCTCGACTTCGTATTCGACTCCGTCGCCGACGGCGAGTGCGCCGCCGCCCTCGATGGCGGAGGAGTGCACGTAGACGTCCTTTCCGTCGTCGCCCGTGATGAACCCGAATCCGCGGGCGTCGTTAAACATCTTCACTTTTCCTTTCATTTTATCACCTGTTGGTGTATTGTTTGTGGTGCATGCAGCTTTATTACCTGCGCAGTGGCCGCTTTCGTCCCAAAAAGCCGGTTTTTCCCACGAGGGCATCCTGCCCGCTTCGCTTGCGTTTTACTTTACTTGAACCAAGTTTTTAAATACTTATATTGGGCGGCTGCAGCGCGGTCATTCCGTGGTCTTGCCGTCGAAGTGCTCCTCTTGCGCCGTCGCCTCCGCCTTCGTCTTGTGCACGGTCCCGTCCGCGTGCTCGGGGGGCGAGTAAATGGTGTAAAGCCTCAAGTCTGTTTTTCCGGTGTTCTGCACGTTGTGGAGCGCGCCGGCGGGCACTATGACCCCGCTGCCGTCCTTGACCGCATACGCGTTCCCGTCAATGGTCACGAGGCCTTCGCCCTGCTCGAATCGGAAGAACTGGTCGTGCTCCTCGTGCGTTTCGGCGCCGATTTGGCCGCCGGGCGGGATGCTCATGAGCACAAGCTGGCTGTGCGTGGCGGTGTAGAGCACCCGCCGGAAGTCCGCGTTCTCAAGCGTGATCTTCTCCAAATCGTCCGCGAATCCCTTCCTGGCCATGTCTTGCTCACCGGTTATAATTATGACGCGCCTTTTTATTAGCGGCTGTCGGACCCGCTTTCGCCGCCTGCCCCGCATACTGCTGTCCTTCAGGCGGCGGTCTTCTCGGCGTCGAGCGCCGAAAGCCAGCCCCTTGCCACCTCGGTCAGCTCGTAGACTTCTATCTTCATCTTGAGCGCGTATTCGAGGGCGATGTCCTGCGCCGCATCATCCGCAAGCGGCTCGCCCTTCCTCCAGCCCCGCCGTTTCGCGAGCGCGATGATGTCGTCGGACACGGTCCTGCCGTCGGCGAGGCTCTTCTGGAACGCCTGCCCGAGGAACACGGTGCCGTCCTCCTTCTGGAACGAGTGCGCCAGCCTGTAGAAGGAGCTGCAATAGTTGCGAACGCGCGCGTCCTCGAGGCCCTTGAGCGCCGCCGCGGGCTGCAGCACGTTCGCGACGTACGAGTTGGGCGGGATGCGGATGTACTCGCCGTCGAAGCTGAACGGCCGCGCGACCGCCGAGTCGCTCTGGCGGACGGACGCCTTCCCGTAGAATATCCTCTTGAGCACCGCGTTCAGCGTCGACGCGGCGGCGATCAGCCTTTGCGGGAGGTTCGCGTCCATGCCGCGCTGTTCCAGCGTCCCGATCTTGTTGACCCGCAGGGGCCCCCAGAAGAACTTGAGGGGGTTCGCCTTCTGCACCCATTTCGGCACTTTTGCCGACGCCTGCCTCAGCGACGCGATGTAGCTTTTCTTCCGGGAAAGCGCGAGGTCGTTTAGGTCGGTGAGCGTGTTGGCATACTTCGGCAGGCCGCCGAGCTCCTTCTGCTCGTGGTAAAGCCCGTAGCCGTAGCCCATCGGGTGCCTCATGTCGCGGTACGCGAAGGCGCGGGCGTCCTTGCCGAGCAGCTGGCCCTCGAAGAACGGCGAGGACTGCATGAGGCAGGAGAGCGCGGGGTCCGCGGCGACGAGGAAGTCGTACATTGAGAGGATGCTCTTGCGGTGCGCGCTGTCCTTGAATATTCGCAGCCGCGCGTTTCCCGGCATGAGCCCGCCCTTGGGCAGCCCGTAGTGGAAGTGGAATCCGCATACCCTCGTCGAATAGTAGTCGAATGCCGGCCCGAGGACCGCGCTCTGCAGGTCGTACCACCCTTTGGAGTGCCTTCTCGGGGCTGTCCTGCCGGGGTAGCAGCCCAGCGGGAGGAGCGCCGACGGCGATTTTTTTTCCACGCGGGCGATGCGGTAAAACATGCTGCTTATCGAGCCGAGCGACCATTCGTGGGGAGTCGTATTGAACTCGACCATCGAGTCCGCGACCTCTAGGATGAACGGCTTTTTCCTGCCGAAGCCGGCGAGCAGGCTGGTCGCGCCGTCCTTCAGGCCGCCCTTTTCGTCGATGAGGAACGCCTCCAGCTCGAACCCCAGCGAGTGCTTCTTCATACCATACCCCGACCAAAAAAGTTATTACCCCCTCCGTTATAAATGTCTTGCCGGCAGCCAGCCCCTTTTCGGTTGTGCCTGTGCGGCGCGTGACCTCCATGACCCCCACTTCGGGCGCAACCGCCCTCCGGCACCTCAAGAAGCTCGTCTCGTTCCGCACCATTCTCGGCGAGGACGAGGGCTTTTCCGAGCACCGCGAGTGCGCGGACTACATCGAGGAGGCGCTCGCGGCTGCAGGCATGCAGACGAGGCGCTTCGCCTTCGGCGGGAGGCCGTCCGTCGTCGGCTTCATGGGCCGCGCGCGGGGCAGGACGCTCGTCTTCAACGGCCACTATGATACTGTGCCGGACAACCAGCCTTGGGACGCGTTCAAGCTGGCCGCGGGGCGCAGGAAGGGCGCGCGCGTGATTTCCGGCAAGGGCACCGCGGACATGAAGGCGGGCATCGCTTGCTTCCTCGCCGCCCTGTCGGAGCCGGAGGCGGCAAAGTCTCGCACCCGCGTCGTCGCCTTGATGGTCCCCGACGAGGAGACTGGCGCGCGCTACGGCACGCAGGCTGCGCTCCGCAGGTGCGTCAAGGAGGGGATTGTCGCGCCCGAGAAGTCCTTCGCCGTAGTCGGCGAGCCGACGCAGTTCGACGTCGTCACCCGGCGGCGCGCGCGCTACCTGTTCCGCGTCGAAATACCGAGGGAGCGGGCGCTTGAGAGCGTGAGCGGCATGAGGCGCGCCGTGGAGCTGGGCAACTCCATCCACAGCGCGCACACCTCGATAAGCAGCTTCAGGTACGGCAAGCAGGACCACCCGCTTTTCGAGCTCAGCCAGTCGTATTTCTTCGGCAGGCTGATGGGACTGCAGGAGGTGCGGCTGGGCGGAACTAAGGCGGGAGTGGACGCCTCTGCCGACAACGTGGTGCCGTCGAAGGGAGTGGCGTACTACCGGCCTTCCATGCTGCCGGAGGAGGGCACGCACAAGCTCATGCTGTTCGTCCAGAAGCTTTTCTTCCCGCCGTTCCACAGCGATTTCTCGCACTACGGGATAAGCATCTGCCCCAACCGCCTCGAGCGCGAGGGCAGGCGGTACACGCTCTGGCTGGACCTGCGCATCATGAACAACAACCGCAAGCAGGTGGCCAGCTCGGTCCGCAGGCTTGCGCGCGAGAGCGGCATCCCCGGCGCGGACGTACGCCTAGCAGAATTCAAGCATTCCCTCGAGCAGAACGGCCGCTGGCCGATGGAGGCCGCAGCGGTCGCGGAAGGCGTCCTCGGCAGGCCCGTGCCGTTTCGGCGCGAAGGCCGCGGCCAGTCCGACGCGAGCTGCTTCGCGGCGCGGGGGATTCCCGTGGTGGAACTCGGCTCGGAGGGCGGGCAGTGGCACTCGCAGGGCGAGTTCGTTACGCTGCGCTCGCTGGATCTGCTGCCGAGGATTTACTCCTCGCTGATCGCGAAGATGCCTTCCATGCGCCTTGGGCGCTGAAGGCTCACACCGGCGGCGGGCAGGCGTTGCCTCCTCCTCCCGCGGTCACGTTCTTCCCCGCGAGCGCGTCCTCGAACTTCTGGAGCGTCTGCGGGCCGACGAGGATGCTGCCGTTGAGGAAGAACGTCGGAGTGCCGTAGATGCCGTGCGCCTTGGCGGCATCCTCGTCCTGCATTACGCGGTCCTTCGAGGCCTGCGAATCGAGGCAGTAACCGAATTCGTCCGCGTCGAGGCCGATGGCCCCGGCCATCCTCACAAGGTTTTCGCGCGAATGGTCGGCTTCCTTGAACAGCTGGTCGTGCATCTCCCAGAACTTGCCCTGTCCTTCGGCGCAGAAAGCCGCCTGCGCGGAGATGAACGAGTTCTCGTGGCTAGGCAGCGGCAGCACCCTGAACTCGAGACTGACCTCGGGGTGTCCCTGCAGGAATTCCTTGAGCGCCGGCTCCGCGCCGCGGGTGTACGGGCAAGTGAAGCAGCCGACCTCCACGAGCGCGACAGTGCCGTTGCCGAGAGTGGGGCCAATGCCGGGCGGGATCTGCGTGAGGGGCATCTTGTTGCCGCCGGTCAGCACGTCCAGCGGGCAGAACCCCCCCTGCGGGCCGTTGCAGTTGCCGTAGGCCGCGTAGTTGTAGACCGACACCGCGGAATACGCGAGGCTCGCGAAGAAGAGTATCACCATGAGCGTCGAGAATGCCTGGAAGTTCCTGTTCAGGAAGCGTGCCGCGGCCGGGGAATGGTTGAGCAGCTTGGCAAGAACGGTTGCCTTGATCCTCTCGTCGAGGTTGCCCTGGCACGGCCTCAGCGTCGCTGTGCGAAGCGTGCAGTCGAGCGCCTCCCTCGCAAGCGAGCGGTATCTCGCGGAGAATATGCCCATGACCGCGAAGACGAACAATGCGATGAAGCATAGTACCATGTGCCGCAATCAACCCAGCGCCGCGACCTTCGCGAGCGCCTCTCCGAACCCGCGCGCCTCCTCTTCCGTGTTGTAGGCGTGCAGCGACGCGCGGACCGTGCCCTCCACCCCCAGCTTGCGGGTCAGCGGCTGGGCGCAGTGGTGGCCGCTTCGCAGCGCGAACCCGAGCCGGTCGAACATCACCGCCGCCTCGTGGTGCGCCACTCCCCTCACGTTGAATGCGAAGAGCGCCGCCGACTTCTCCGCGGCGGCCTTCGGCCCGTAGAGGGCGGCGTTCGCCGCGCCGTCGAACGCCTTGAGCATCTCCTTTATGAGCCTGTCCTCGTGCTCCTCGATGTTCCGCAGCCCGATTTCTCCGATGACGTCCAGCGCCGCGCCTAGCCCGATCCATTCCGCGATTGGCGGCGTGCCCGCCTCGAACCTCTCCCGGTGGCCGAGCAGTTTGTACCCTTCGAGGCTCGCCTCCTGAATCGTTCCTCCGCCGGCGAACCACGGCTCAAGCGGCGCCCCTTCGCGGTGGAAGAGCGCGCCGATTCCCGTCGGCCCGAAGCACTTGTGCCCCGAGAACGCGAGGTAGTCCACGTCATGCCACTCGCGCAGGTCAATGGCGTGGTGCCCGACGTGCTGTGCAGCATCAACGAGCACGAGCGCGCCGTTTTCCTTGGCCGCCTTTGCGATCTCCTTCACGGGGACCTTCGCGGCAAGCACGTTGCTGCAAGCGGTGAATGCCGCCAGACGGGCCTTCTTGGTCAGCAAAGGCGCGAAATCGTCAGCGGTGAACCTTCCCTGCGCGTCGGCTTTGACCACGCTGACCTTGACGCCTTTGCTCCTGAGCCTCAGCCATGGCAGTAAATTCGAGTGGTGCTCGACTTCAGTGGTGACGACCTCGTCGCCTTCCCTCCATTCCAATCCGAGCGCCACTCCGTTGACTGCCTCCGTGGCGTTCCTTGTCGCGATGAATTCCTGCTCGCCTGCGCGGAAGAACTTCGCCAGCTTCGCATAGACGGCCTCGTATTCCCCGCTTGCCCTGCGCGTCAGCCTGTGCTCCCCGCGGTGGATGTTCGCTCGGTAGTCGCGGTAGTACTCATCCATCTTCGCGATGACGGCGTTCGCGGTGAGCGACGTCGCCGCGGAGTCGAGGTATGCGATTCCCTTCGGCCTCTGGAATAGCGCTTGTACGTCCATACGGCAGATATCTGGCTTTTCCCCATTTTTAAAATGAGTGTTTTATTAGGCGGGCCTCGGCGGCGCGGCCCCGAGCTTCGGCCTGCCGACGAGCACGAATATCAGGGCGTACGCCCAGATGACCAGCGCCATGCCGATGAACGGGAAGTCGTGGTTGTAGCCGTAGAGGAAACCGCCGAGGAGGGGGCCGGCCATCTGCCCCATGGACTGGAAGGACGTCACGAGCCCGAGCACTGCGCCGCGGTTGGCCGCCACGCGCTTGGTGACCAGCGAGTTGACCGAGGGGAACACGAGCGCGTTGCCGCTGACGAAAATCGTGAGCGAAAGCATGAGCATCGGCCACGAGTGGGCGAAGATGAGGGACATGAACCCGAGGCCGCTGAGGGCGAAGCCGGCGGGTATCATCCGCAGTTCCCCGTATTTGCTGATGAGCGCGCCGCCGATGAACTGCATCGCCATGATGAGCAGCCCTATGTATGTGAACACGAGGCCGACCTGCGGCGAGCTGAACCCCAGCTCTTCGCCCGTGTAAATCGCGAGGGTCGCGTCGAGGCCCCCGAGCATGAAGGCGATGACGAACGTGGACAGGAACGCGAACAGGAGGGGGGACTTTACGTGCTCGAGCAGGCTGATTTCCTTTGCCACGATGTCCCCGATTTTCTCCTTCGCCTTAGGCTCGCTTACCTGCAGCCACACGGACGCGAAGTTGAGCGCCGCGAGCGCCGCGGAAAGCAGGAACGCCGCATGCACCGAGATGCCGCTCGCCAGCCCTCCGAACGCAGGGCCGACGATGAATCCGAGGGAGAAGCTCATGCCTACGAGGCCCATCGCCCTTCCGCGGTTGGCGTCGCTGGTCAGGTCGGAGAGGAGGGATATGCTAGCGGGGAATATGCCCGCGGCGAACAGCCCTTCGAGTCCGCGCGCGACGAAAAGCATGGGCAGGGAGTCCGCGACGGCGAACAGCAGGTAGGAAAAGGTGAATCCCGCCGTGCCGATCATGAGCACCTTCTTGCGTCCTATCCGGTCGCTCAGCCTGCCGAATAGCGGGCCGAAGATGAGGCTCATGGTGGCGAACGTTGCGGTAAGCATGCCCAGCTCGAACGGTTTTGCTCCGAGCGACGTCGCGTAGAACGGCAGCAGGGGCAGTATGACGCCGAAGCCGAAAGCCGCCATGAACAGCGTGAAGAGCACGGGCTTTATCCCCGGCGTCGACAGTATCTCCTTGAATGCCATGGCTACCACTGAATGAGGCGTTTCACTTTTTTTGACCGGGGGCGTATTTAAACAATCGTTTTAATACTCCCCGTTCCCCCTGCATAGGGTTTTTATAGAGCACGAGTCAAACATGTTGGACGGCCTTTGTTTGGCTGTTCGTTGGTCGGCTAGTGGGCTGGTGTTTGCTTGGCAATGGGTTACGCGGAACTTCTGGACGATGTCTTCGCCAGCCTTCCGGAAAGGAAGGGGACGGGCGAGCGCTTCGAGGCCCCGGCCGCGGAGACGTTCCTGCAGGGGAACAAGACTTTCATCAAGAACTTCGACGTCGTGTGCTCGAAGCTCCGCCGCAAGCCCGAGGAGGTCTCCAAGTTCCTGTTCAAGGAGCTGGCGATTCCGGGGCTGATGCAGGAGGGCAAGCTGATGCTTTACGGCAAGCTTTCCGAACGGCTCGTAAACGAGAAGCTCTCACTCTACATTTCGACGAACGTCATATGCCACGAGTGCGGGAAGCCGGACACCTATATCGAGCCGCACGGCCGCGGAGCGAAGGTGCTGGTGTGCGAGGCGTGCGGGGCGCGTTCCCCGGTGAGGGCGTGATTTCCCCATGAACGACCAACCCGTTTACCGCCTGAGGATGCCCCGACGGGGCGAGATCTTCGGCGTGGTGAGGCAGATGTACGGCGGCTCGCGCATGCTCATAGAGTGCGCCGACGGAAAGGAGCGCCTCTGCAGGATTCCCGGCAAGATTAAGCGCATGATCTGGGTGCGCGAGGGCGACATCGTCCTCATCCTTCCCTGGAGCGTGGAGAGCGACGCCAAGGGCGACATCGCCTACCGCTACACGCGCCCGCAGGTCGAGCAGCTGAGGCAGAAGGGAATCCTCAAGAGCTGAACTCCGCGCGGGGGAGGTACCTTTTTATTCGCCTGGAAACCCATAACCATCCATGCGCCGACTCTTTTGCGCGCTCCTTGCGCTTTTCGTGCTGCCCGCCCATGCCGCCTCCTGCGGCTTCAATGCGACGCAGTACGCGGCCGCTGTCGGCCTGCCCGCCTCCCTCATGCTCGTCGTCGATTCCTGCGACGCCTTCGTCGTGAACTATTACTGCGAGGGCAATGCATCCGGCGTGCCCTCCCAGACGCTTTCCGTCGCCGCCACAAACGACTGCGTGCAGCTGGTTCCCTTCCAGTGCACCTACCAGTACTCCGGGGCGTATGCCGTGTTCGCCAGCCTCGCGCTCGCGCGCGGACTGGACGTTCCATGCAATTCCACTGGCGTCAACGTCTCGTGCGGCGCAGGCCAGGACGGCACCGCATGCTCCCCGCCGAGCTGTACCCCCTCCCTGCTCCAGCCAGCGGGCAGGTGTTCCGGCGGGTCTTGCGCGCAGGCCGCGCCTCTGACCTGTTCCTTTTCGAACTACTGCGTCAGGCAGTCCTGCGGCGGCGCACTTTACGACTGCGGCTGGAACTCGTCGGCCGCCCAATTCCAGTGGACCGCCGGGAATTCTTCCTGCACGGAATTTCCGTCCTGCCCGCCGCCTCTCTGCACGACGTTGAACGGTACCCCCGCGCTCGCGACCTACGCGCTTTCGAATTTGTCGTGCGTGCCCCGGACCGCGGCATGCCCCTCTTCCGGCTGCTGCGCGCCGTCATGCAACGGCGGTTCGTGCGGGGGGACCGCGGGGCCGTGCCCCGACGTTTGCACGCCTTCTTCCTTGAAGGTTTCGGGCCAGTGTGCCGGCTGCTCTTCGCCGGGGGCCGCCGGCACCTGCGCATATTCTTCCCTTGGCTGCGGCCCCGACAACCTGTGCAGCCGGGAGTCATGCGGGCAGGAAGCCTACTACTGCACCGGCGAGGGCGGAGGGTTCGTCTGGTCAGCCAACCGCCTGAAATGCGAGGTGCAGGCCACAGTTCCGCCCGAGGCGGGCGCCACCTACCAGGCCACGGCCCGGCCGGGCTATCCGCAATATGTCCCCGCGATTCCGGGCATTGAGGGATTCGGCGCGACCCCCCTTCCCTCCCAAACAGCAATCGAGCGCGCGGTCGCCGTCACCGCGGTCCCGGTGGTTTTCGGGGTGCCGGGGAAGATCAACGTCGTGGGCTACTATTTCGAGCCCGCCGTGATTTCCGCGGGAGTCAAGGTCCGCGTCTTCGTGTTCACCGACAGCGCCTCCACGCTCTCCCGCGACATCCCGTGCGAGGGGCCGTCGAAGTGCATCTGCCGTCCGCCGTTCAACGGCTCGTCCTCGAACTTCGTGTGCGAGATGTACCCGCAGGTCAACGGAACGTACGACATCGCCCTCTCGAACTCGGTAAACGAGACAGGGGTTTTTATCGCGCAGCTCTTCCCCGGGCGCAGGGCTTTGCTTCTCAAGGTCGTCGTAGCGAGCAGGTACGGCGAGTTCCTTTTCTACGCGAGCGTGTTCGTCGCTTTCTGTTTCCTGCTCTACGGGCTGCACCACCTGTATTCGGTTTTTGAGAGGGAGCGCAGGAAGGGGACGACTCTCGCGCAGCAGCGGCAGCATTTGAGGGAGGAGGCGGAGGCGCTCAAGGCCGCCTACATGAAGGGCAGGATGTCCGAGGGCGACTTCAAGCGTGAGATGATCCGCAACCAGAGGGAGATAACCGAGGTCAACGCCCGCATCAACGAGTATCTGGCGAAAAAGAGGAAGGATTCCGACTCAGGACGCTCATGAGGGGGGAGCGGGCCCGGAGGGATTCGAACCCTCGACATTTCGGTTAAGAGCCGAACGCTCTGCCAAGCTGAGCTACGAGCCCGTAAAAAAGCGGAATAACTATGCCTGCCGCGATTTAAAAAACGTCGTGCTGGTTCCCGAGCAGCTCGTCGAGCGCTACGGTCGCGTAGCTCCCCGAGGGCAGCGAGAACCTGGCGACCACCCCGTCTTCCGAGTCGCGCGCCTCAAATCCCCGCAGGAACACGAACAGCGGCCTCAACGCGCCCTTCGAGGAAAGCTCCGGCATGCTCCTCGGCCTGAAGAACTCCTTGGAGATGCCCTCCGCGGCGAGGAGTGCGTTTTCGTCGGCGGTGAGCTCGCTCGCGTATCCTATGATGTTGGCCGCGAGCACCGCCCGGCCTTCGGAGACCAGCCTCCCCGCCTCCTCCGCGGTCGCGTCTTCGGGGATTTTTTTTGCGGAATCCGCGTCGGGGAAGCCCATGCCGTCGAGCATGCAGAGACGGTCCCCGTCCCGGGGCGTGAGGAGGGTGCCGTCGTCGGCGCGCATCCTCGCCTTCCTGTTGAAGAGCCAGCTCTGCACGGCGTGCACGAAAAGCAGCTGCGAGCTCCTGTGAAGGCGCCGGAACGCGCCGAGGAAATCACCGGGGTGGAGCGCGAGGTGCGCGATCATCCGGCGCTCGAACTTCAGGTGCCTCGGGAATCCCGCGAGCGCCTGCCGGAAGTCCCGGCTTTCCGAGAGGTCCCGCCTCGCCCGGGCAGCCGCGAGGTTGGTGTCGCCGGGCGCGCAGAGGTAGGCCATCACCGCGTCCTCGTGCCTTCCCTCGAGGAGCAGCCGGCCGACGAGGTGCGTGTTCCTGCGCGTGCTTCCGAACCTCTGGCTTCCGAAGTAATTCGGGACCGCGTAGCCGTTTTTTTCCGCATCGGCGAGGATTTCGGCCGCGGATATCCGTTTCCCGCAGCTTTTTTCGTTGAGCGTGACCGTGAACCTGTTGCCCGCGAGGTCGCCGAGTCCCACCTTTTTCCCGGACCTCCACGCGCCGTTTATCGAGATGTCCTTGATCCTCAGCTGCCTTACCCGCTCGGGCTCGACCGCGAAGGCGCTGCACATCTGCGTGGTCACCGCGTTCCTGTCCTTGTTGCCCGCCGCTCCCAGCCTCTTCTGCGAAACCCCGAGCCTCGCCGCGACCGCCCTCATCGCCTCGGGCGTCGTCCAGAGCCTCTTCTGCAGCACGAACCTCGCGAAGTACTGGGAGGCGGTGGCGCCCTCCTCGTCCTCCCTCTGCAGCTCCTTCCCGATCTCGAGGACGGTGCCGTCGGGTGCGATTTCCTCGACGACGAACTCCTCGGGCTCGAATCCCATGTTCCTCCCTTTTTCACTCTGCGCGGGGGCCGCCGGCAAAGCCTATTTAAACGTGTTTTTCCTCAATAATGTGCAGGGGTCCGCCTCCTGTTTCCGATGAATCTTGATGCTTTAAAGTGTTTAGAATGGACTACGTGCCGTTGTCTTCCAAGACCCTTTCCGTGCTCGACGCCGACCCCTCGATAGCCGCGCAGCTGGCCCGCCTCGGCAAGGTCGCGGTGTCGCGGGCGGAGGGAGGGTTGGAGCTCGACGGCGAGGGCGGCGACGAGTGGATCGCGCGGCAGGTGGTCTCCGCGCTCGACGTGGGCTTCCCGCTTCAGAAGGCTTTTAAGCTTTTCAACGATAACTTTTTTTTGGAGGTCGTCGACCTCGAGCTTGCCGTCCGGAATCCGAAGTCGGTGAAGCGCTTCAAGGGGAGGATCATCGGCGAGGGCGGCAGGGCCAAGAAGACCATCGAGGAGCTCAGCGGGGCGTATCTTTCCGTCTCGGGCGGCAAGGTGTTCATACTGGGCCAGTTCGACGACCTGCAGCTCGCCAAGGAGGCGGTGCTCAGGCTCCTCGAGGGCAGGATGCACTCGACGGTGTTCGCCTTCCTTGAGCGCCAGAACAAGCTGAGGAAATATTCGATGCGGTGAAATCGCTTGCCAGAAGAAAACCCGGAAAAGTCCGCGCCCGACGCAAAGGCAGCAGCCGCAGCGAAGGCCGCGGCGGACGAGGAGGAGCGCAGGCTGGCGCAGGATTTCAAGGAGTACAGCGTCGCCGAGTTCTTCAAGAAGAACAGGCAGATGCTCGGCTACAGCGGAAAGGTCCGCTCTTTGACCACCATCGTCCATGAATACGTCACGAACGCCATCGATTCCGCGGAGGACGCGAAGGTCCTGCCCGACATCCTCGTCGAGGTCCACGCAATCTCCGCGAAGGTCCAGCGGGAGCAGATTGCCGTCGGCGACGGCGTCGCCGCGCGCTTCGACATCCCCGCGCACATAGCCGACGCGGACGTCCTCGTCGTCCTGGTGGACGGCGCGGAGCTCCAGCTGAAGAAGGATTACAACCTGAAGAACGAGAAGCGCGGCCGCGACACCGTGAAGGTCGTTGCTCTCAAGTCGCCGCTTGCGAAGGGCTCGAGGCTCGAGTACAAGTGGGCCTACGGCCACCTCCGCGTGGTGGTGCAGGACAACGGCATGGGCATACCGCGCTCGAAGGCGGCGCAGGCGTTCGGCCAGCTCCTCAGCGGGACCAAGTTCCACCAGCGCCGCCAGAAGAGGGGCCAGCAGGGGATAGGCGCGTCCTACGCGACGCTTTTCTCGCAGATTACCACGGGCAAGCCCATACGCATCAAGACCGGCATCGGCAACTACAAGGCATACGAAGCTGACGTGAGCATCGACGCCAAGACCAACAAGCCCACCGCCGCCAACGAGAAGGAGTACAGCCAGAACTTCCGCGGCGTGCGCGTCGAGGCCGAGTTCTCCGAAGTCACGTACAACCGCTCCGAGTACGGGGTCTACGAGTACCTGCGCCGCACCGCGCTCGCGAACCCGCACGTGCAGATTACGCTGCTCGAGCCGTCGAACGAGCTCATCGTCTTCCCGCGCGCGACCAAGGAAATCCCAGAAAAGCCGCCGGCGGTCCAGCCCCACCCTCTCGGCGTGACCACGAGCGACCTGATGGACATGGCCGCCGCGAGCGAGTCTAGGAAGCTGTCCTCCTTCCTCCAGTCGGACTTCACGCGCATCTCCGGGGACAAGGTCAAGGAGCTCGAGTCGCTGGTCAACGCCGGCCACAAGCCCGGCCAGCAGGGTTTCGTCGACTTCAACCGCTCGCCCCGCTCGCTGCAGTGGCCCGAGGGCGAGCGCATCGTGCAGAACATCCAGAAGATCAGGTGGATTGCGCCAGAGATGTCCTCCGTCATCCCCGTCGGTGCGGTCCAGCTCGAGAAGAGCCTCAAGAACCTGCTTTCGCCGGAGACCATGAAGGTAGTCGAGCGCAAGCCCCGCGTGTTCCGCGGGGGCATCCCGTTCGTCGTCGAGGCCGCAATCGCCTACGGCGGCAAGTCCGGCGCCGAAGGCGACTCGGAGCACTCCCGCGTCGGCGAGGTTCTCCGGTTTTCAAACCGCGTGCCCCTCCTCTTCGACAGCGGCTCGTGCGCGATCACGGAGGCGGTCAAGACCATCGACTGGGGCCGCTACGACCTCAAGAACTGGGACGCCATGCCCGTCTCGATACTGGTCAACTTCATCTCCGTCCACGTGCCCTACACCGGCGCAGGCAAGCTCTCCATCTCGCAGGAGGACGAGATCGTGACGGAGATCCGCCAGGCGCTCATGGAGTGCGCCAGGGACATAGGCATATACCTTCACTCGATGCAGCGCATAGAGGACCAGGAGCACCGCAGGCAGATATTCTTCCGCTACGTCGGCGAAGTCTCGCAGGCGCTCAACGAGCTGACGGGCAAGGACCGCAAGCTTCTGGAGACCAAGCTCCGCAAGATCGCCGAGGTGCGCACGACAATCGCGGAGAAGCTGGAAGAGGAGGAGGCCGGTCTCGAGGAGATGGAGAAGGCCGCCGAGAAGGAGATAGAGGAGGAAGGCAAATAACCCGAGGGTTCACATGGCAACGCAGACCGAAGACGAGGCCGCCGGGGCGCGGACGATGGAGAAGCGGCAGAAAAACCGCGGAGAGATACTTGGAAAGATCGACGGTTTTGCCGCCGGCTTGATTGCCCAGATTGACAAGGACGAGAACCCGCACATCGACATTCCGGTGCGCGGCTCGAGCAACGTAGCCTTCGACGAGAAGAACAAGAAGATAGTCCTCGGGGCGAAGGTGGCGAAGCGCTACCTGTTCAACGTGTCGCACGCCAGGCGCTTCATGCAGACCATGCTCGTCGCATCCTACGTGAAGAAGGACCTCCTCGAGAACAACCTCACCGCCACCCTCCGTGACCTCTATTACGCCAAGAAGCGCACGATTGCGGGCACCAAGGAGGACACGATCGACGAGCAGAAGGAGAGCGACCTCGCCATCGTCGACTTCGAGGTGTCGCTGGACACCTTCCGCGAGCGCCTGCACCTCCGGGCGGAACCCAAGGGCCGCATGGCCGGCGACCTCCGAATCCGCGACTTCGTCAAGGAGAAGGCTTCGCTGATAGACCTCAGCAAGCTCGGCAGCGGCGGACTCGCAATCCCCTCGATCGTCGAGCAGGTAGAGTTCGTCGACTCCGGCATCGAATACGTGCTCGTGGCGGAGAAGAACGCAATCTTCGACAGGCTCAACGAGGACGAGTACTGGCGCAAGCAGAAGTGCCTCCTCGTGACGACGGCAGGGCAGGCCGCGCGCGGCACCCGCAGGCTGCTGCAGCGCATCAGCGAGGAGCTCAAGCTCCCGATTTACTGCCTGAGCGTCGATGCAGGCGAACCCTTGATGGTAATCGGCGAGGACGGCTTGATTCGGCGGCCCTCAATCGGCAGTTTCGTCGACTCTGCCATGACAGCCTACGGCGTGGCCGACATGGGATACTACCAGAAATCCTTCGCTCTAGGCGAAGCGTTGCATGTTCGCGAGGATGGCAAATCTTCCACCGGCTTGATACTGAACGCCGTTCGCCACGAGCTTCGCGAGCCGCTTTTGGAGGTCGAGGCGGAAGGCGGATATTCCGTGCGCGTCACGCGCTCGCACAGCCTCAAGGTTTTCGATTCCGAGTCTTACGAAATAGTCTCGCGCCGGCCGGCTGATTTGAAGCCGTCGGACTACCTGGTCTGCCCGACAAAAGTGCCGAATTCAGAGGAATTGAAGGAAGTCAATGCTGCAGCTCTGTTCGCAGAACAAAAATACCTCAAACCTCACATTGCTGCGAAATATTCGGGCGAGGCTGAGTTTGTCGCCCTTGCAGATGCCGGGGAGCCTCTTGAACTACGCTGGGGGAAATCGGAATTGCATGTCAAGCCAACTTGGCAGCTTTCGCCGGAATTCTGTCGCCTACTCGGGTATTACGCTTCAGAAGGGCACTTGCATGACGGCGTGTTTATGACTTTCGGTCCGCATGAAATGGGGTACGCCGAGGACGCCAAGCAATGCGCAAAGGAGGCTTTCGGCGTTCAAGCAAGCATCGACGTCCTTCCGCACTCCATCCGCGTTGGCTTCGGCGGAAAACTGGTAGAGGCGGCTTTCGATAGCGTCCTGAAAGCCGGCAAAGGGGCAGAGAACAAGCGCGTCCCATGGCCTATCTTCAACGCCCCTGCCCAAGCAAAACTTGAGTTCTTGCGCGGATACTTCCGCGGGGACGGCCACCTGCGCTTTTCTTCAACCGGATGCCGCTTGCAGGCCTCGACGGTCAGCCGCGGCCTTGCCTCCGACCTTGTATTCCTTTTCCACCAGCTGGGCGGCTGGGCGAACGCCAGAAGAATCGAGTCCAAAAAGCCGGCGGAACAAGACAAATACCATGTCGTCGTCTCCGACCATGAGACGCTCTGGAACGCCCGCGATACGGTATTAGACCTGTCCAGGGGCTACCGCGAGCGCGTCTGGGAATACCTTCAAAAGCCGACTGTGAAGCTATCCGTCCGCAAGACCGTTCCATCGGAATTGGTGAAGCGACTCCAACCGGCAATCTACGCCTTGACGCGCAAGGGCACGAGCCCGCTGGTCAACAACCAAAAGCGAATCGCCTTCGAAAAACTCGCGTTCATTCTCCGAGTCCCGCAATCCCCCGAAAGCCTCCTATTGCGGGACAAAATCTCCGACGCCGTTCCCGCGTTCGGCGCTCCCGTGCTCTCCACCCGCCATATTTCACAAATCGCTGGCGTCAAGTACGTTACGGCGTTCAAGGCGCTCAAGCGCATGGAAAGGAAGGGGTTGGCCGCAAGCGCCGTTGAAAACGGCGTGAGGTCGTGGAGAAAAACTTCCGTCTTACCGGCAGCGACCCTCGACGCAGAGCAAATCCGGCGGATTTTCGTGCTCAAGAACATCGTCGAATCCGGGCTGGTCCTGCTCAAGCACCGCCGTACTATTGAAGTGACGCCTTCTTCGGGCTTTGTTTATGACATCGAGGTGGCGCCAAGCCACTCCTTCGTCACCGGCTTGGGCGGGCTGCTGGTGTCAAACACCGATGCCGACCCGTACGGCTGGTACATTTATTCGACCATGAAGTACGGCAGCATGGCGCTCGCGCACGAGAGCGACCGGCTCGGCTGCAAGGAGATGAAGTTCCTCGGCATGAGCATCTCGGACATCGAGCACTACGACCTGCGCGGCGTCACCATCAAGGCCAAGGACGTGGACATAAAGCGCGCGCAGGAGATGAAGGCCTACGAGTGGTTCAATAACAAGCCGTGGCAGAAGGAAATCGACAAGTTCCTGGACAAGAAGATAAAGGCGGAAATCCAGTCGCTCAGCTCGAAGAACCTCCAATACATCAGCAACACATACCTGCCCGAGAAGATCAACGGCAAGGACTTCCTGCCCTAGTTATGCCGCAGGATTCATATCTTTGACTTTCCAGGCAATTTCCAAATTCCAATCACGATAAACGCCGCCTGGGCTGCAAGAAACGCAATCCGTTGGCCATCCGGCGCCTTCCCTCCCGCTGCAGCAATCGCACCAATTGCAATAAAATACGCGTTCACCCCCGAAAAAATTGCAAAAAGCGGAAGCATGACCAGCATCAGAACCGATTTTGTGGTCTCGGCGAATTTTTCAAGCGCTCGATTCCGTGCCAAATTTTTATAAAAAGCCATTAGCAAGCTGTGCAACCCGGCACACCCGGCGAACGCCCAAAAATACGCCCAAAAACGCGGGTCGAGTACCTGCAGCGCTGCAGTGAACCCCCACACGACGGCAATGCCCGCATTTATCGGGTTTCCTACCCACCCCGAGAAGGCTTGGACCACCCGTTTTAGTATATAGCCTTCGATGAATGGAAGCGGTTCAATTATCCTCATTCACATCCCGAGGCCGCGCCTGACGAACCCCACGGCAAGCGCTATCAGGAGCAGGCCCATTATCCTGCTGAACACGCCGAGGAACTGGTGGCCCATCGCCTTGAAAAGGCGCGCGGAATTCCGCAGTATAATCCATGCCAGCCCCAGCGACACCGCAGCCGCGGCAAGCGTCACCACGAGGCCCTCGGAGGCGTGCAGGACTATCACGGTGCTGATCACCCCGGGCCCGGTGAGCATGGGCGTCGCGATTACAACTGCGGCAAGCTGGTAGTTGGCGGCCTTCTTCATGCGGTCCTCGCCTACGAACATCAATTGGATGCCGAGCAGGCCGATGACGATGCCGCCGGCGACCATGAAGTCGTCGAGCTTGATGGTCAGGACGTCGAGGAGGCCCGTGCCGAAGAACGCGAAGACCAGGACTATCACGAGCGCCACGAATATGGCCTCGTCGACGGCCCTGTTCCGGTCTCGTTCCTTGAAGCCCTTCGTCAGCGCGACTAGTATGGGCACGCTCGAGAAAGGGTCCATGATTGCGAACAAAAGCACGAACGCCTTGACGAACGAAGCGAACACGTCCTCCATTCTCCGATTGCACCGCATGCCCCTACTCGCGCCAAGTATTTAAAGCGCGCCCCCGTTCGTATCCATCATGCGCGGCGAAATCTCGCTCTGGATGCTCACGAAGTTCGGGATGGTATTCTTCATCATCGCGCTCGCGGCCATCATATTCTCCTTCGAGATTTCCGCGAGGGAAAAGATCTGCGACGACCAGTCCCAGGCCATCGCGTCCGCCATCGCCGGCAGGCTCGCGCAGGTCATCGAATCCCCCGCGGAAGACGAGCAGCGCGTCTACCCTTTCCCTCCCGGGCTTTCCCTCGGCAGGGCCGACAACGTGCGCTACTACGTGAACATCACCGACCACAAGCTGGTTTCCGGGTGCACCGGCATGTGCGACGGCAGGCTAGTCATCGACGTCGCGCCCGCTTCCGAGAAGAGCTGCACTGGATCCGCGAGCGTGCCTTATTCGAGGCTCTTTTTGCATCTGACCCCCTCGGTTGATTCGCGGGGCGTGATCGCCGACCCATACGGTTTCGGCGAAATCCTGCGCTTCAGCCCGTCGGACATCGACCCGGCGAAGAAGTCCTTCTACCTCGTGACGATAAAGTGCGGCTACAAGCTCGCGCCCCCGGGCGATGAACGCTACGTCCGCCACCTTTATATCCAGGATTGCGCACACCCTGAAATCGGGCAGTGCATGCAGCTGACCGACGACAACATCGCCGGGAATTCACCGGTTGCCGAAAACATCTGCGGATTCAAGTACGAGACGTGATAATCGTGAAAAAGAAGGGTTTCATTGGTCCGCTCGGCGACGACATCCCGAGCATCTTCCCCATAGTCACGGGCATCCTCATATTCATCCTCTCGCTCGTTTACCTCCAGCAGCAGCTCGCCGTCCGCAACGGATACCTCAACCTCAAGCAGGCGACTCTCGACCTCTCCTACCTCGCGACCGAGAAGGGCTACATGCCGCAGACGGAGTTCGAAGACAAGTGCGGGGTGCTCAAGGAGACCGCGAAGAAGAACGGCATACGGTTCGCCATGGTGCTCAAGAAGTACTGCGGAAAAATCGACGTCAACGAGGCGCTGACGCTCGCAGACCACGATACGGGTGCCTCTCTCTATTGGTTCGGCAAGGACCTGTTGTGCGCCACCGCCGAAGACTTCGAGCCCGAATCGACTCCTGTTGCGGCCAATCCCCCGGCTGCAGTCGTGCTTCCTTCCGAGAACGCGTTCATCCTGAGCTACCCGATGGCCGTCGACTGCGCGCAGGGCCTGCGCGGCCTCGGACTGCTCAGCATCGCGGGGTGGGTGTGACATGGCCCGGCTTCGCTCGCAGGCGGTGTTCTTCGACGGCATACTCTTCCTGCTCGTCGTGATATTCTCCATATCCATGGTCTTCGTGGCGCTCAACGCCTACACGAACTCGCAGGACCGCACGCTCAGCAGCGCGTACGTAATGAACTACCAGCAGAGCGTCACGAAGGCGCTGTATTACGTGGACGTGGCCTCGATGGCCCTCAAGCCCGGCGTTTCCAACAGCCAGGGCGGCGGCGTGCCGGTCAAGGACTACTGCCACGACCTTTCCGGCGGGGATAATGCAAAATATTATTGCAAGAACAGCGCCGGAACCGCATTCGAGTTCGTCTGCAGCAAACTCGCGCCCTACCCCATGCTGACGACGGTCATGGACCTCGTGAAGAAGGACGTCTCCGACCCCGAGGGCGTGCGGATGCTGAACGACAAGTTCGGCAACGCGGACCAGCACGGCAAGACCGCGCTCCGTTGTGCCATGAAGGAGTTCATGAAGCCGTTCACGTTCTCCGGCTACCACTACCTCGCCGAGATTACGGAAGCCCCGGCCGGATCGACTGGAGAGACCCCCATCCTGCCATACCGGGAAGAGGGCACTGATTTCGACAAGAAGTACGCGAGCGACGTGATGTTCGCGAAGGAGTTCTCCCCCTCCGGCCTTTCCGCCAGCGAAATGAAAATCTTTCAGGAGCAGTTCGACTGCAGCAAGGTCAATTCAGCGCAGCTGATGTCCATGCGGAGCCCCTTCACGGTGCTCGTCGCCAAGACAGGGTCGAGCTTGAGGGAGGGCTTCATGAAGAAGAACATGGCGTTCCGCGTGTGCCTCTGGCCTTCTACGGAACAGCTCGCGTAGCCTTCGCGAGATCCTGCAGGCCGAGCAGCCGTTCCTTTCCAGTGGCAAGGTCCCGCAGTTTGTATTTGCCCTGCCTGAGCTCGCTCTCGCCGGCGAGCACAACCTGCCCGAAGCCGTTCTTGGACGCATATTCCATGTTCTTCGCGAGGCTTCTCTGCATCAAGTCGATTCCGACAGGAACGCCGGCCTTCCTGAGCGCCGCTGCGGCCGCGAGGCAGGCTTCTAGGACTTCACGCGAGCCTTCCTTGGAGACGGGGATGATGAACGCGCGTTTTCGGTCGCCACCTCTGGCTTCCCTGCCCTTCCCTTTAAGCGCCTCGCAGATGACGTCGAGGCCGAAGGAGATGCCGACGGCGCATATTCTTCCGCCCCTGCCTGCAAAGCCGCCGATGAGGTCGTCGTACCTTCCGCCGCCGGCGACGGACGACTTGATCGCCGAATCCTTCAAGTACGCCTCGAAGATGGTGCCCGTGTAATACTGCAGGCCGCGCGCGAGGCTCGCGTCGAATTCAAGCGATCCGGCGCACCCCATCTTTTCGCAGTATGAGAACACGTCCCGCAGTTCCGATATTCCCGCTTTTGCCTTCGGGTTCGAAAGAAGTGCCTCGAGGTCTTCGAGTTTCTTCGCTGCCGCAAACGCAAGAGCCTGTTCCGCCTGCTCCATCGGAATGCCCTTCGATTTCATTTCATCCAGCACGCCCTGCCTGCCGACCTTTGCCAGCTTGTCGAGGGAAAGCATGACCCCGGCTTCCCTGCCTTCAGAGATTCCCGCCTCCTCCAGCATGCCTGCCAGCAGCTTCCGGTTGCTTACCTTTATCCCGAATTTGCCTTCCCCGAAGATGCCGGCGAGCGCGTCTGCTGCGAGCGCGAGGATTTCCGCGTCCGCGAGCATGCTCTCGCTGCCGACGGTGTCGACGTCGCACTGCACGAACTCGCGGTACCTGCCCTGTTTCAACGGGCCGTCGCGCCAGACCGGGGCGATCTGGTAGCGCTTGAAAGGCATTGGCATGCGCGGGTTTGCCGCGACCAGCCTGCACAAGGGCACGGTGAGGTCGTAGCGCAGGCCGAGCTCGCGTCCGCCCTGGTCCTTGAGCTTGAACACTTCCTTCAGTATTTCCTCGCCGCCGGCGTACTTGCTTGCCAGCACTTCGAGCCTTTCGACCGCGGGGGTCTCGAGGGGCTGGAACGCGTAGGCCTCAAATTTCCGCTTGAGGGTTTCCACTACCCCGTCCCGGAGCCTCTTCTCGTCCGGCATGAAGTCGCGCATCCCCCTCGCGGGTGAGAGCACTTCGGCATCCTTTTTCTCTTCCATTTCGTTCGCCTTTGTTATCGTGCGGTTGGCGTTCTTTTTAACAGTTCCTTTCCCCCGGACGGCGTAGCCGGCCAGTAATAAGGGAGGGGAGAGGCCGCCCGCGTAGGGCCGTCGAGACTTTTCGTCTCGGGGGCGCCGGAGACTCGCGGTCTCCGAGTGAACCGTAGGTTCCCTGAGGGGCGAAGGGCATGGGGCGAGATTTGGAACGGAAAAACGCATGGGGCTCCGCCCCCTTCATTTTCTCCACTTTCTGATACCCCTGATGTCCGTTACCATCAATCCCTTCTTGTTTTAAACTTCTCTCCACGGGGGGAGAGGCGACACGCGTAGGGGGGCAGAGCCCCCCTGAGGTGTCGAGGGCATGGGGCGAGATTTGAACTCGCGTCGGGGGATTTCCGTCCGCCTTGCGCGTGCAAATGCGGGCCACAGTCCCCAATCCTGGACCAAGCTAGACGACCCACGCCATCCGTGAAAAAGGTTGTGCCTGCGGAGGATAAAAAGCGTTTCGGAGGATGTGGGGGTATGCTTACGGCGGCAGGCGGGTTTCAGCCTGCGTTCATGCGCTTCTCCATGGCGGCGCAGATTCGCTCTCCCGCCATCTCGAGGGAAATCTCCCTGCTGTCGCGCTTGGTCTCGAGGTGTTTCTTGATTACCGTTTGGGTGTTCTCCGTAACGGTCTTCTTGACGAGCGAGAACATCTGCGCCTCGGTGCCGTCGATGAACTCGACGTATGAGCTGATTACTCCGCCGGCGTTGGCCACGATGTCCGGCACAATGGCGATGCCGCGGGCCTCGAGCTCGCGTTCAACTGCATTGCTCGCGGGGATGTTCGCGGCCTCGACGACGAGCCTGGCCTTGACCGCGGCCTTGTTGCCGTCGTTGATGGCGTCCGGCCTCGCCCCGGGGATGAGGACGTCGGCCTCAAGCTTGAAGAGCTCCTCCTTCGGCAGCAGCTTGAAGTGGTCGTGCGGGAAGTTGGAGATGTATTGGTTCGAGTCGCGGTGTTTCAGGAGCGAGGGGACGTCGAGGCCCTTGGCGTCGTAGAGGCAGCCGCTGAGGTCGGAAATGGCCACGATCTTCGCCCCCTTCTCGTGCAGGAACCTCGCGGTGAACGTGCCGACGTTGCCGAAGCCCTCGATTGCCACGCGCGCCTTTCCGACGTCCATGCCGAGCAGTCCCATCGCCGTCATCGCGGAATGCGCGACGCCGAAGCCCGTGCTGCCGAGCTCGTGGGGCAGTCCGCCCATGTCGTCGGGCTTGCCGGTGCACGCCTTCGTGTCGTTGAGCTCTTCCGCGAACGACCGCATCTCGTTCTCCGTGGTGTTCATGTCGGGGCCGGCGACGTACTCGTCGTGGATGAATTTCCGGATCCCGCGGGCGAACGCCCTCATCGCCTTGTCCTTGTCCATGCCGTGCTGCATGCGGATGCCGCTCTTCGCGCCGCCGAAGGGTAGCTTCGCTAGGGCGTTCTTGAACGTCATCGCCTTCGCCAGCCTTTCGACCTCCTGCACGGAGATGTCGGGGACCATGCGTATTCCGCCTTTTCCGGGGCCGAGCGCGGTATTGTCGATGACCATTATGCCTTCCGTCCTGGTGGCGTGGTCGTACGTCTGAACGACGGTCTCCGGCTTAAGCGACTTGATGTCGAACCGCATAGGGTATCAGCTCGCCCTCCGATTGCCGGAGGGCTTCGATGGCGTATGCGGTGCAAGAGACGCGGTTTCTTTTTAAAAACCTTTCCAGCCAACGAACCCCGTTCTGGCAGTTGACGAAGCGCTTGTCATGCCTTCCGGCCGCGTTTCAGCCTAATGCCCTCAGCCTTCAGTATGGCTCTGATGATTTCCACGCGCCGTTGTTGCACGCGCCGTTTCATCTCATCAAGCCTTTTTGGTTCAAGCCATTTGTTCCGCCACTCGTCCAACGCAAAGATCCTCGATTCGTCCAATGGTTTGATCCGCGCCTTGTTCAAGTAAGCGGCGCATCCCCTGTCCATGCCAACGAGGTAGTCTGCCTCGTTGTGATCGCCTTCGAAAGGCCCCGTATAGCCCCGCGTATGGCTGTTTGTGAATTCGAATCTTTCACCGAGGCCCAGTCTCCGGACCATCCCCTCGAACGTAAGTTTGTTATTGTACGACCTGGCGCCGTAGTCCCAGCAGCCGATATGGACGCGGATTTTCCGTTCGGCCATGGAGTCCTTTGGGGCCGAAGCCTATAAATATCCGGCCGGCTGCAACGCGGGGGGTCGCTTCCCTCACGCGTCGTAGTAGAGGTAGAACTCGTACGGGTGCGGCCTGATGCGCACGGCGTCGGCCTCCTCCCTCTTGATCTCGATGTAGGAGTCGATCAGCGCCTTGCTGAACACCCCGCCCTCCTGGAGGAACGAGTTGTCCGCAGCGAGCGCGTCGAGGGACTCCCTGAGCGAGCCCGGCACCGACCTGACCTTCGCCCTTTCCTCTGGCGGAAGCGCATAGATGTTCTTGTCTATCGGCCCGAATCCTTCCGCGATCGGGTCTATCTTGCGCTTGATTCCGTCCACGCCCGCCATGAGCATCGCCGCGAACGCGAGGTACGGGTTGCACGTGGGGTCCGGCGGCCGGAACTCGAGGCGCTTGCTCTTCGCGTTCTGCTGGCCGCTCACGTACATGGGTATGCGCACCGCGGCGGAGCGGTTGCGCGAGCCGAACGCGATGTTCACGGGCGCCTCGTAGCCGGGGACGAGCCGCTTGTAGGAGTTCGTCGAGGGCGCGCAGAACGCCATGAGCGCCGGCGCGTGCGCCAGCAGCCCGCCGATGTAGTTGAGGCCGAGCCTGCTGAATTCCGCGTAGCCTTCGCCGTCATAGAAGAGCGGCCTGCCCGACTTGGAGAGGCTCTGGTGGACGTGCATGCCGCTGCCGTTGTCGCCGAACACGGGCTTGGGCATGAACGTCGCCGTCTTCCCGTGCCTCTTGGCGACGTTCTTCACTATGTACTTGTAGAGCATGGACTTGTCGGCCATCTTCGTAAGCGTGTCGTAGCGCACCGAGATCTCGCATTGCGCGGCCGCGACCTCGTGAGTGTGCGCCTCGACGTCGATGCCCAGCTGTTCCATGGTGGAGGACATCTCGGCCCTCACGTCCTGCAGGGAATCCGAGGGCGGGACCCTGAAGTAGCCGGACTTGTTCCTCAGCTTGTGGCCGAGGTTGTGGCCCGCCGGCCCGTGCGAGCCGGTAACCACCGCGTCCTCCTCGACGTGAAGCCTGTACTCCGCGTGGCTCTTGCTCTCGGAGAAGCCGACGCCGTCGAAGACGAAGAACTCGATTTCCGGCCCCCAGCCGCTCGAGTCCGCTATGCCGCTCTGCACGAGGTACTCCTCGGCCTTCTGCGCGGTGTGCCTCGGGTCCTTGGAGTAGCGGTTCTTGCCCGACGGATCCACGACGTCGCAGGTTACGCTGAGCGTGGGCTGCATCGGAAACGGGTCGATGAACGCGGTGCCGGCGTCCGCTACGAGGACCATGTCGCTCTCGTCTATGGTCTGGAAGCCGCGGATGCTGCTGCCGTCGAAGCCCGTGCCGTCGCTGAAGATTTCCGTGCTCACGTGGCTGAGCTGCACGCTCTTGTGCTGCCAGATTCCGATGAGGTCGGTGAACTTGAAGTCGACCGCTTGGACGCCCTTCTCGCGCGCCATGGCGAGCACTTCCTCGGCAATCTGGTTTCTTCTGCCCATCGTGAGCTGCAAGCTTGTTTCCATGTTTTCACCCTTCGACCGCTGGCGGCGACCCCCGTTGTCATCTGCAAGCATGCTTTCATATTAAAATCTTCCGCAGGAAAACCGGCCATTCGTATTGCCCTCTACCTGCCGGACACTACGCCTGTAGCCTGACGAATATAAATCGCCGCATAAACCGTACGCGCGTATCCGGCACCGCTCGACGCGTTTAAATTCGTTATTACCCTACCGTATGCCATGGAATTGCTCCGCCTGCGCGGCTTCCCGTGGGCCGCGGTACTGCTTGCCGCCGCGCTGCTCGCCGTGTATCTGCTGCTCTCCGGGGAGACGCCATACATACCGTCGGACCAGCTCTACACGCTTTCCACGTCGCTTGGCAACCCCTTGACCCTCCTTTCCTACGTCTTCGTCCACGTGGGCATCTACCATCTTGCCGGCAAACTCAGACCCCTCGCGCTCTGCGCCCTCGTATTGGAGTCCGTCCTTCCTTCGCGCCACGTCGTCCTGCTTTTCCTGTTCTCGGGCGCCGCGGCGGGGATTGCCTTCGCCTTGACGAATCCCTTCATCACCCTCATCGGCGCCTCCGCCGGCATTTCGGGCATGATGGGTGCCGCCATGATTCTGCGGCCGAAGCAGTCGCTCGTGCTGCTTCTCGCCCTCCCTCTGGTGGTCCCGCTCGCCGTCATGCCGGGCATCGCCGCCGCATCGTCGTACTACGATTCCATCCTCAGCAATGAGAGGCAATCCCTCCAGACGTCCCTCGTGCAGGCCGTGAACGAGAGCCGGTTCAACAACAGCGCCGCGCTGCAGCAGAAGATTTCCGCATTGAACCAGAGCCTCGCGAAGACGGAGAAGAAGATCGCGCAGACGAAATCCGGCGCTGCCCGCGAGGAGGCGGTTCCCACGGACCTGCTCGTCCACTTCTACGGCGTCGTAGCAGGCGTGCTTTACGTATTCCTGTTCCGGCGGAGGGACATGATGGACTCGAAGGAGGAGTTCATCGGGCTAGGCGACCTCCTGCGAAGCCTGCCGTCGAGGCTGGCGGGGCGGAAGAAACGCCGCGGCCGCTAGCACATGCATATTAAATTCTTCGCCGCCCAAACCATTTTTCGCACGCATTCCTTGCGGGGATGGCAGATCGGCTATGCGGCTGCCTGCAGACCTGTGCAACTGCGCAGGCAGAGAGCAGCAGAGGCGAGTTCAACTCTCGCTCCCCGCTCTCCGTCGTCCATCGGCTTGCAGGATTTGCATTCGGGCCGGATTTTTGCGTGCCCCCTAATTATTAACTGTGTGCCCCCTAATTGTTCCATGGCGTACATCGAGAAGAAGGTCATCTCGGGGCATGACTATTATTATCTGACCGAATCAAAGCGGGCCGGCAGGGGCAAGTGGAAGAAGGTCAGGAAATACCTCGGCACGAAACCGCGCGCTGGCGGGGGGGAAAGAAAGCGACTGCGGTCGTTCCTCAGTGGCCAGCAAGTCCGGGTTGTCGACGCCATAAAATCCGGTTACGCCAAGAAATTCGAGATTGGACGGTCGCTTTGGCGGGAGGAGCGCGAGCGCCTCGTCAGCTTCATTTTCAATACCAACGCGATTGAGGGGAATACGCTGACCTACGACGAGACCGATTCCGTCCTCAAGGGGAGGACTCCGCCGAAGGCAAGGAAGAGGGACGTCGTCGAAGCAGTCAACATGAAGGCGTGCATCGACTTCCTCTTCGGCTATGGCGGCGAATTGGACGAGAGACTGGTTCTGAGGCTTCATGAAATAGAGCTGAAGGGCGTCATGCCGGATGCGGGGCGATACCGGGATGTGAACGTCCGTGTCGGCAGTTATTTTCCACCGGTTCACGGGGAAGTGCCGGGAAGGATGGCCGATTTTTTCAAATGGCATGAATCCGCCAAAAAGGTCCTCCACCCGTTTGAGCTCGCCGCCCTCGTCCACCTGAAGTTCGTCAGGGTGCACCCGTTCAGGGACGGCAACGGCAGGATTTCAAGGTTGCTCATGAATTTCGTCCTGCTCAAGAACGGCTACCCCCTTCTGAACATTTTTGACGCGGAAAAAGTGCTTTATTACCTTGTTCTCAGGAAAGTGGATTACTCGAAAAGAGAGAAGCCGTTCGTGGAATACCTCTTCACGGTTTACGCCGGCCAGTGCACGGAATTCCTATAGCCGGCAGTTTTAGGGTCCACCGCGATTTTAGGGGGCACGCCGCCTGCAGACCTCCGGACGGCGGAGGCAGGGAGCAGCAGAGGCGAGTTCAACTCTCGCTCCCATGCTCTCCGAACTGCTTAAATACCCTTTTCGCGAAAGATTTGAGGGGGGATTAACTATGGATGTACGTTTGATTGCCGCAGCCCTCGTGCTGTTCGCCTTGCTTTCCTTCGGGTGCACGCAGGCGCCGCCCGCTGCGATGCCGCAGCCCACCGCCGCTCCTACGCAGGCCGCGACGCCCACGCCGGAGCCGACCGTGGCGCCGACAGAGGCTCCGACGGTGGAGCCGACGGCCGATGTGACCCCCGAGCCCACGGAAGAAGCGACTCCTCCGGCCTTCATCACGACCACTCCAACCGCCGCACCCAAGTTCAACGCTTCCATGGAGTTGTATGAATTGCAGCCCAAAATCGATTCGGTTGCAACCGAGTTCCTCAGCGAGTGGAGTGGCGGCGGCCACGGGGAGTTCATACTGACCCCCTCGGATTATGATAGGGACAACTCGCCTACTGGCTTTTACGGGGAAGTCGTGTTCCAGGCGCCGTTCACGCTGAACGGCATCCGCATGTACAAGACCGGCTCGTTCGGCATCCAGACACGCTACTACTCGCAGGACCCCGGGGACTTCTACGGCACGCACCACGAAAACGGTAACCGCACCTACTACCTCACGCTGGACTCGCGCTACACCTCCAACTTCCCGACGTCCAACACCTCGGCTTTCCTCTGCAAGGACAAGTATGCGGTGTTCCTGTTCATGGCCAGGAACTTGGTGGACGTCCGCGAGGAGCAAGGCGACCACAACCCGATCGTCAACGCGACTAAGCGCCTGATGTCGGTCTGCGACGGCTAGCCTCCTGAAGCAAAGAACGCGGGGAACTGGAGGGAGGCCTCACTTGGCCTTGCCCAGCGTCTTCTCCCCCGGCTTCCACTCGACCTGGCAGAGCTCGCCGGTCTTGAGCGCCTGGAGCACGCGCAGTATCTCGCCGACGTTCCTGCCGACGTTGTTGTCGTTGACCTGCATGAACCTGAGGATTCCCTCGGGGTCTATGATGAATGTCGCTCGGAGGGTGTGGCCCTTGTCCTCGAGCAGCACGCCGTACTGCCTGCCGACCTCCTTGTTGAAGTCCGAGAGCAGGGGGTACTGAAGCCCGCCGAGGCTCTTGGCCCACGCCTTGTGCGAGTGCACCGAGTCCACGCTTGCGCCCCACACTACCGTGTTCTGCTTTTTGAATTCATCGATGCGCTTGCTGAATTCGGTCACCTCAGTCGGGCACACGAACGTGAAGTCGAGCGGGTAGAAGAAGAACACCGTCCACTTGCCCTTGTTCTGCGACAGCTTCACTGCGCCGTCCGTGCCCTCGAGCCCGAAGTCCGGCGCCGGGGAGCCAACTTGTATCACGCAAACCACCTTCTATCCGAATTACGCATGTTGAAGCGCTGTTTGGCTTGAAAAAGATTGCGTTTAAGGCTGCGAGCACTTCTTCAGGAGCCTCTCGAAGTTCTCGTCCGCGCGCTTCTGGATGTGCGCGACGATGCCCTGCTGCTGGTGCAGGTGCTTGAACCGCTTCTGCAGGAAGAGCGCGTCCTGCACGGGCTTGGGGGGCTTGGGGTTGTAGTTGAGCTTGTACTTTCCGCCCTCGATTTCGAAGAGGTTCCACAGCCTGCTCTGCACGGTCAGGCGCGCGACCTGCATCGAGATTCCGCCGTCGAAGCCCGCGCCGAGCGCGCACGGCGTGTTGACCACGATGAACGAGGGCCCGCGGATTTTCTGCGCCTTGCGGAGCTTGAGCTTGAGGTCGGCGAGGAATGCTATGCTGGCGTTCGCGGCGTAGGGGATGCCGTGCGCCGCGGCGACTTCCACGACGGGCTTCTTCTCGTCCTCGTTGCCGTGGTGGACCTTGCCTTCGAGAGTCGTCGTGGTCGCGGCGCCGTACGGCGTCGCGCTGCTCTTCTGGACGCCCGTGTTCGCGTAGAGCTCGTTGTCATAGCAGACGTAAATGACGTCCTCCCTCCGGTCCAGCATGCCGGAAATCGCGCCGAAGCCGATATCGTACGTCGCGCCGTCCCCGGCGATGACGACGACGCGCGTGTGGTCGTTGCCCTGCGCCTTGAGCGCTCGCGAGACGCCGGTGGCGACCGAGGCCGAGTTCTGGAACAACGAGTGGAAATAGGGCACGCGCCACGCCGACTGGGGGTATTGCGAGCTCGTTATCTCCATGCATCCTGTGGCGTTGACGATTATGATGTCCTTGCCGAGGGTGTCGGTTACGGTAATGAGCGTGTTGGAGGGCGCGCAGCCGGGGCAGCCGCCGTGCCCGGGCGAGAAAAGGTGCATCTTGGAGCTGTTGGTCATAATTCTCACGGTGTCCAGTTGTTGCGGTGCACCCACTGCCTCGTGGGCTCGCGCGTCTTTATGGTTTCGAACATCTTCCTGACGTCCTCGCGCGTGATGTCGCGGCCGCCGAGGCCTCCGATGAAGCTGCTGACCGTGCAGTTGGCCTTGTGCACTGCGTCGAGCACCTCCGCGTAGACCGGGGCGGGCCCGCCGGGGCTGATGTCCTTCTCGAACACGCCGATGACTTTTCCGGCGAGGGCCTTGCGGACCTCCGCCTTCGGGAACGGCCTGAACACGCGGATTTTCAGGCAGCCGGCCTTCTCTCCCTTGCCGCGCAGTTCGTCCACGACCGCCTTCACGTTGCCCACGACGCTTCCCATGGACAGGATTACGAACTCGGCGTCCCCGCACATGTAGGATTCGGTCAGCCCGTAGCTCCGGCCGAACATCCTGCCGTACTCCTCGCCGGCCTTGGCGAGCTCGTCCTTGCCCGAGTCGATGTCCTTCATGAGGTCCTCGCGGAACTCCTGGTAGTAGCTCGGGTTGGCGTACGCCCCCATGGTCAGCGGGTTCTGGGGGTCGAGTTTCGCAGCTGGCCGGAACTTCGGCAGGTATTTCTGGATTTTTTCCTTGTCCGGGATTTCGAGCTGTTCGACTGCGTGCGTGAGGTAGTGGCCGTCTATGCAGACCATCGCCGGCAGCATGAGCTTCTCCGCCACCTTGTACGCCTGCGGCATGGCGTCGACCGCCTCCTGGTTGCTCTCGCAGTAGATCTGGATCCAGCCGGTGTCCCTCTGCGAAATCGAGTCCTGCTGGTCGTTCCAGATGCTCAGCGGCGCGCTCACCGCGCGGTTCGCCACGAGCGCCACGATGGGCAGGCGGTTCCCGCTCGCGTTGAACAGCACCTCGTGCATGTACAGGAGCCCCTGGCCGCTGGTGGTGGTGAACGTGCGCGCGCCCGTCGCCGAGGCGCCGACGAGTATCGACATGACCGAGAACTCCGCCTCGGGCGCGATGTAGCTCTTGAGCTCGCCGTCGGCGTAGTATTTCGCCAGCTGCTCGGCGACGTGCGTAGACGGCGTTATGGGGTAGCATGCGACGACGTCGGGCTCGCAGTTCCTGACGGCTTCAGCGACCGCCCTCGAGCCCTCCATCGTCTTCAATGCCATTCCGATATCACTTCCTGTCGCGCGCCATGTCAATCGCCTTGAACGGGCACTCTATCGCGCACATCGAGCAGCCCTTGCAGTAGTCGTAGTCTATGTCGGGGAATTCTCCGGGAACGCCCATGATGCCCTCGGGGCAGAAGTTCTGGCATATGCCGCACTTGACGCACTTGCTCTTGTTGAGCATGGGCTTGAACGCCCTCCATTCCCCGGTCTTCACCGCCTCGACGGAACCCGGCTGTGCGACTGGCAGGATCATTGGCTGACCACCAAATCGTTGTAGCATTCGGTCACCGCGTCGATGTTGTGCTTCGCCGCCTCGCCGCCGAACCTCTGCAGTATTGCCTTCTTGAGCGCCTCCAGGCCGATGATTCCCGTCGCCTTGGAGAGCGCGCCGAGCATGACCGTGTTCGTTATGGGCTTCTTGAAGTACTTGATTGCAATGTCCGTGCCGTCGACCGTCCACAGCCTCTGGCCGGCCGCGAGCTTGAGCGCCATCTCCGCCGGCTTCTTGGACGTGTTGATCAATACGATGCCTTCCGGTTTGAGCCCGGCCGCGACGTCGACCGCGTCCATGATGGTCTCGTCGGCGACGATGACAATGTCCGGCCGGTATATCTGCTCGTGGATTTCTATCGGCTGGTCGGATATCCTGCAGAAGCCGGCCACCGGCGGGCCCCGCTTCTCGCTCCCGAAGAACGGGAATGCCTGCGAGTGCTTGCCCTCGAACCCAGCGGCGACGGCGAGCAGCTCCGCCGCGGTGACTATGCCTTGGCCTGCCCTTCCATGAAAGCGCACTTCCATCATAGTGAATGCCTCACTTTCCTTGCAAAGGAGTTCGCGTGGGTTTTTGGTGCTTACGCCGGCGGAATATTAAAACCTTTCCAAAAAGCGAACCCGGTTTAGGCAATCGACGAAGCCGGCCGCGCCTACCTGAAGACTTCCTCAATCTTCTTGACGACGATGCCCTTCTCGGTTATCTCCATCGGGTGGATTTCCATGGAGTGCGCCGTGCCGCGCATCTTGCGGATGTAGAGCGTGCGTGTCGCGCCGCTGCCGATGCCGAGGAAGTTCAGGAGAATAACCCCGTCGGCGATGTATTCCTCGACGTCGTACTTGGAGAACTGCATGGACGTTCCGCTGCCGAGCGTCTGCTCGGGGATTTCGGACGTCATGATCGTCGTGAGGCCCGAGCGCGAGAAGATGTAGGCAAGCTTGAGGATGGCCTTTCGGACCGCCACCTCGGTCTCCAGCTGCACGGCCATCGCCGGGATGCTGTCGATTACGAGCCTTTTTGCGCCGATGTTGCGGGCGACCCCCAGAATTTCGATGAGCAGCTTGTCCAGGTCGAGATTGCCGGGCAGAATCGCGTGCTCCTCCTCGCTCGGGATGCCTGCGCGCGCGGAAGTGGCGTCAATTATCGCCAGCAGGTCGTTGTCCTCGAGCTCCTTGAGGTTCCACTTGAAGTTGAGCATGTCCTGCCTGATCTTCTCGGGCATCTCGTCGAACGTGACGAACACTCCCGGTTCCTCGGCCTCGACTATCCCGCGGTAGAGGAACTGCATGCTGAATATGGTCTTGCCGGTACCGCATGCGCCCGAGACCAGCACCGAGCGGCGCTTGAGAAAGCCGCCTCCCATCAGCTCGTCCATCCCGTAAATGCCGCTTATAGTCCGGTCCATTGCGCTCAACCGCGTGCATTACCCTGCCGCCGTATTTAACCTTTTGCCCGCCCCCGCGCCCGGCCTATTTCCTGTAGCCCTCGATGCCGGCCTTCCTGTTCTCCTTCACGATCCTACGGTCCAGCGCGGTGTTGCAGCACCTCTCCCCGAACGCGTCGGCGCGCACGATGTCGTTTTCGTCAATGTGCTGGCGCACCATTCCCCTCAAACGCAGGCTGATGGTGTTGACCACGACGGCGTTCCGTGCGGCAAGCATCTCCGCGGCGCGCTCCATGGCGCTCTTCTTGCCCTCGTAGCTGCAGAACAGCGCCACCCTGCGGCCCGCAAAGTCGTTGCTCTCGATGAAGTCGAAAATCTTGCGGCTCTCGGAGAATGCGCCGATCTCGAAGCCTATGAAGACGATGCCGTACTGCCTCAGCGGCGCCTCGATCTTCTGCTTCCTGTGAAGGGAGCGGAACGGCGGGTAGTTCTCGACGCCCTTGCGCTCCTCGAGGTCCTGGACCTCGGCGGCGACGCCCGCCTTGGCGCACCCGCGGGCAACGTTTTCAGATATCTTCTTGGCCCAACCCTCTGGCGACGAGTATACGACGAGCGCGCGCATGATGCAAAACCCCCAAGCCAATAATTACCCAACGTATTTAAACCAGCAGTGCCACCGGATTCAGCAAATGACCCGTAATCGCGTAATTGGCGTTGCCGGAGTCCTGCAAAACCGGCTGGGCATGCTGGTCCGCCTGGCTTCCATGGGGGCCGTCGGCCCCGGGGTCAGGGCGAGCACGTCATCCATCGCCTCCGGGATGGGCGTCTCGCAGCAGACGGTTTCCCGCTGGCTGGCCGAGCTCGCCGCCGAGGGTTTCGTAGAGCGCGGCTTCGGCTTCGTGCGCCTCACCCCCAGGGCCGCGGAAGCGCTGTCCTCACTTTCCTCCTCGCTTTCCCAGTCGCTCAAGCCTGCAGGCCGCCTGTATCTCAAAGGCAGGCTTTCGCGGGGCCTCGGCGAGGGTGGCTACTACCTCAAGCAGCCGGGATACGCAAAACAGTTCTCCGACCTGCTGGGCTACCGTCCATTCCCGGGCACCCTCAACATCGTGCTCTCCGACGCCGCTTCCGTCGAGTCGAAGCGCCGGCTGCTTTCGATGCCCGGCCTCCGCGTGGCTGGCTTCGACCGCGAGGGCAGGAACTTCGGCGGCGCGAGGCTCTTCCCGTGCGAGCTGCATTCCCGCGGCAGGAAAATCGCGTGCGCGGTGGTTATCCCGGACAGGACCCACCACGGCGAGAACATCGTCGAGCTCGTGGCAGGCGAAAACCTGCGCGGCAGGTACAGGCTCAAGGAAGGGGAGCTGCTCGGCGTAACAATCGCCGCCGCCTGAATTGCGATGTCTTAAATACCTCCGCCGGCATAATATTGACGGGAAGGCGGGGGGGTGTGCGGCCGACCCTCGTTTCCGCAAGGATTCGGGGGAGGAAGTTCCGTCCGCCCGGGACACGATGTCTTGCACGGCCTGCAATACGGCCTGCCTAAGGCAGACGGCGTGGGAACAGAAACGACACCGCATCCCTCCGAGCAATGAGCGTCGCGAGCGTCGAAGGGGGAGCGCGGGTGAAACGGCCCCGCCGGCAGGCGCGTCAAACGCGCCGGGGCGCAAGGGCCTTTGCTGCCCGCTCAGACCAATGCCGCAGACAACAAAAGACGGACTACGGCCCCATCCGCCTTCCCATCACGGTTTTCAGCATTAAGCCATCGGTATTCGGTTTCCGGTGTTGCCGGTTTTTCACATGGACTTTGACGGTCTGGTCCGCCTTGCGGTCCAGAAGAGCAGGCTTTCCGAGGAGGAGGTCAGGCACAACATCGAGGCCAAGGAGAGGGAATACAGTGGCCTCATCGACGGCGACTCAGCCGCAAGGCTAGTGCTCCGGGACCTTGGAACCGTCGTTCCCGAAGACGCGCCGGCGCGCGTCCATCAGCCATTGTCGCGGATCGCCGCGGAAAAAATCGCGGAGCCCGACGCCCTCGTGCGCGTCATGCAGATAAACTCGCCCCGCGCCTTCGAGGCCGACGGCCGCCAGGGCCGCGTGTGCAACATAGATGTCGCGGATTCCACAAGCAAGGCGGTGCTGGTGTTCTGGGAGGAGGACGTGCGCTGGATGGAGCGCCGGGGCCTCGAGCGCGGCGACGTTTTGGAGCTCATAGGCCTAGCGGTGAAGAATTTCAACCCTCTCGAGCTGCACTCGGGCCTGCTCACCGAGGTCCGGCTCTTCAAGCGCGGCCGGGGGCTGTCGACCGCTGAGGTGGCCGGCCTTCCTGAACCGCAGGTGCCGCTTGCCGATGCAGCGGCGTTGCGTGAAGGCGGGACGGTCGACATCTGCCTCAAGGCAACAGCAGTGTCCGACTTGCGTGAATTCGAGCGCTCCGGCCGGAAAGGCAGGGTGCTCAACGTGCAGGCCGAGGACGCCGAAGGCAGGCAGGTGCACGTCGTGCTCTGGGATTACTATGCCGAGCGGGGCTCCCGCCATATCCGGTCCGGCGACGTGTTCAAGCTCGAGGCAGCCATGGTGCGCAGGGGCCAGTCCGGCCCGGAGCTCCAGAATACGTGGCAGACGCACGCGGTCTTCGACCCGCCGTCGCACCCCTTCGGCCGCAGGACCGGCCCCTCCGAGCCCTCGGTGTCAATCTCCATGCTCAAGTCCGCCGGCAGGGGAGTCGTCCTCGCGCAGGTCAGGCGCGTACTATCCGTCTCCTCATCCGCAAACGGCGCGGTTTCCGCGGATGCGGAACTCTACGACTCGAGCGGCTCCGTCGTGGTCTCTTTCTCGGGGAGACCGGCGCTCGCGCTGCTGCAACTCCGCCGCGCGCCGCGCTTCGACGCCGGGACCGTTTTGGCGCTCAAGGAAGTGCATTTAAAAGGCTCGAAGCTCCGACTTATTGTCCAGAAGCACTCCAAGGCCAACGTCGTCAAATACGAGGCCGTGGAGGTTCTCGAGGGCGGAATCGAATGAAGCGCGAGGACTATATCAAGCGTGCAAAGAAGACTGTCCAGAAGGAGCTCTCGCGCAAGGACCTGCACATCATCCAGGCCGTGAGGACCGTCGACGATTTGGACGAGGCAAAGGCGCTGCTCTACGAGCGGCTGCTGGAGTGGTTCAAGTCCAATTTCCCGGACGTCGACCTGCAGAACGAGGAGAGCCTCTGCCGCATCGTGGCCGAATTCGGGGCAAAGGAATACTTCGAGTACACGAAGCTCGAGGAGGTCGTCGGCGAGAAGCGCGCCACAGAGCTGCTCCAGAAGGCCGAGGCGAGCTACGGCGCCTCCTTCGACATCGCGGACCGCAACGCCGTCGCGTCTCTCGCTAAGGGCGTGCTTTCCCTAATAGAGACTAGGGCCGCGCTGGAATCCTATATCTCCAAGGAGTCCGAGGCGCTGCTGAAGAACGTTTCCTACCTCACCGACCCGCTGCTCGCGGCGCGCCTGCTGCAGACCGCGGGCTCGCTCGCGCGGCTTGCCTCGATGCCCGCAAGCACGCTCCAGGTAATGGGCGCGGAGAAGGCGCTCTTCAAGCACCTGCGCACGGGCAGCAGGCCGCCCAAGCACGGCATCATCTTCCAGAGCAACCTCATCCGCGGCGCCCCGCTGAAACAACGTGGAAAAATCGCAAGGGCGTTGTCAACAAAACTCTCTATCGCCGCCAAGGCAGACTTCTTCACGCAGCACTTCATCGCCGACAAGCTGAAGGCCGACCTCGAGAAGCGGCTGAAGGCCATCCGCTCATAGCGGCAGCACTGCCGCAAACAAGGGGAACGCGGCCATTCCTGCTGCATAGGAAACGGTGTTCATCACCGCAGAGAGCAGGGCCGCTTCGACGTTGCTGACACCCGGCGCGTATTTCCGAAGCACCGCGTATTCGATGCCAAACGCCAGAACCTCGCTCGCGAGAATCAGCAGCACGCCCGTGAGGAAGAAATACGGCACGAGGAGCCAGACGACAGGCAGTGAGATGATGTTCCCTACAATCACCGCGTTCTTGACGCCATTCCAATCCGCGCCCCTCCACCTGCAATATCCGAACGCGATTGCCAGCTCTATCAGCAGCGTGAGCGCTGCCGCCAATGCGAAGAGCGCAATGCGGTGCACCGTCCAGGTGTTCTTCTGTGATGTCGTATCAGCAACCGCCAGCGAGAGAGTCTTCCTTTGGGCGTCGAGCTCGACAAAGTACGTGTCGGTGACCTTGGTCCGGGGGTCGGAATCGGGAAGCACGGCGACGGCCGTCATATACCCCTCGGAAACAAGCAAGTCCCCCGGACCGTAGTTGCCGCCGTAGTATTTGCTCTCGTGGACGGCGTATACCCTCTCGCGGTTGAACTTGTAGAATCTCATGCACTCTCCTTCTTGCACGGGCACTAGCGATGAGAGCGCGGATTCCGGAACGCGGTCGGCTCCCGGCGCGCCCCAGTGGAAGAACACGTAATCTGGGTAGTCGCCAAGGTTGCCGATTATTGCGCAGTATTCGATGGAGTGTTCTCCCGGCAGAATCACGTCCGCCCTGGCGGATGTGACAAGCAGAACGGCCAGCACTACCAGAATATTCCTCATGCAGACACCACGATATTGCCGTCACCGCGAGCGTTAAATAACTTTGCGCATCGGGGGTTCCCTTTCCCTGCCGTCCGTCAGACCGCGTCCCTGATTCTTCTTCCCGCAGCCACCTTTTCCTTGCTCGCGCCGTGCCTGCCCGCCTGCCGCATCTTGTTCTCAATGCCGTGGTAGGCCTTGAGCGCCGCCGCAATCGCGTCCTTCTCGTGCGCGTTGTTGTAGCCGCAGTCCCTCGTCATGCGCGACTTTTCGGCGTAGGTCAGCGAGTGCCGGGGGAACGAGAGCCTCGCATTGAATGCGGCCGCGATTGCCTTCGACAATTTGCTCGGCGGGTTGGTGTCGCTCGCGACGATGACGGGCGAGAAGGGCGCAAGCATCTCGATGAGCCTTTCCCTGCCGATGTTGCGCCTGCTCGCCTTCGCGACCACGCGGCCGTCGAAGTCCACGGCTGCAAACGCGACAGTCGCCCCCGCGTCTATCCCGATGATGATGGCAAACGCACCCCACTAGGTGTTAGCGCTTCCGAAATAAAAAGAAAACGGGGCCGGCGTGGGGTTTAGCCGCGCTGGCTCTTGAGGTACTTGAGCGTGTTGAGGAACATGTTCCTCGAGGTCGTGCCGGGGTCGAACGCGAAGTATACGACCTTGCCCGTCAGGATTCCTGAGCTCTCGAGTATCGCGAAAGTCGCGGGCGCGTTGACCTTGCCGGTGTCGCTGCAGTCGATGGTCGCGATGAGGTTCGAGTTGGCGTTCGGGAACACGTTGACCGTGCGCCCGGAGAACTGGAAGTTCTTTATGCCGCTCAGGATGGGGTGCTCGGGGTTGAGGAACTTGAGCTTGCCGCTCGAGCATCCGGTGGTGATCGGCTCCTTCTCGGGGGTCACTCCGCCGATGGTAGCGGGCATGACGTCGCCAAGCAGGCCGATGCCGACGCTCCAGCCGACCGCCGCCAGGTCCTCGGTCACGCGCGTGCACGCGTCGCCTATCACGATGAGCTTGCCGCCGCTCTTGACCCAGTCGGTTATCGTCTTGCGGGCGCTGCGGTCGCACGTCTGCTGGCCCTGCAGTATGATCACGTCGAAGGGCTTGAGCACGTTGCCGAAGAGCTGGTCGGGCCTCAGCCCGTCGCCGGTTCCGTAATATATTCCGTTCGTGCGGAACTCTTCCGTGGTCAGCATCGTCTTCATGTCCGGGGAAATCCTGCCGACTACCCCGACCTTGATGACCTTTCCTCCGAAGATGTTGCCCAGGATGGGCACGTCGGAGAAGTTGATGAAACCGAAGTTGCCCGCGATGAATATCGCTAGGATGATTATCAGTATCAGCGGGACAGAGCTCTCCAGGTGCTGCGTCTTCCCTCCAGGTGCGGCTCCGTACATACTTTTATCACCAAGTTTCTCGAAAACGTGTGCCTGCTTTCAGGATACAGTTTAGACTATTTAAGGCTATCTGATGGTTTAAAAGCCTATTCCCCTCTATGCACTCCGTGGAGGCTCCAGAGGGTGTTTCGGTCCTCCATGCGCGCGTTCTTCTCGTGGGATGTGCTCTTCGCCGCGGTTGCCGTCACTGCCATGGCCGCAATCCTCGTCTCTGCATTCTCCATCCAGTCCTCCCGCGTCGCGTTCCAGCGCTCGCTTGAGTCAAGGCAAGCGGAGGCGATGCTGCTCGCCGATTTCATTCTCAAGCGCTGCCCGGAGGACGGCGGCCTTCTGCGCTGTGAAGGAAGAGCCGCGTTCTCGAACGAGCTCTCCCCCGGGGCGCTGGAAGCGTTCAATGAGACTACGCTGCAGAAGGCGGCAGCCATTCTGGGAATCAGGTTGAATGCTTCAGTGAAAGTATTCGCTTTGGATGGCGATGTTTTACTGCAGGCCAAATCCGTCAAGGGGTTGTGCGTGCGGAGGCCCGCACTGCTGGAGGGCAGGACCGCAATCCTCGAGGCGTGCATAGGCGGCTAGTCCTTCACAATGGTTCCCTGGTGGGGCTTTCCGAGGATGGCGTGCTCGACCTGCTTGAGGTCCCTGCCGTTGACGAAGTGCAGCTCGATGCCCGCGCGCGCCGCGACCTTGCACGCCACCACGTCGAACACGAAGTGCGTGCCCGCGCGCCGCTGGTCGGCAAGCGAGGCCATGTCCACGAGCTGCTGGTGCGTCATTTTTGCGAGCTTCTTCGCCGACCTGTCCTTCTTCGGGTCCGCGGTGTAGACGGCTTCCGTGTTGCTCAGGTTGACGAGCGCGTCCGCGCCAAGGCGTTCCGCGATGAGCATCGAGTCGAAGTCCGTGGTCACGCCCTCGAGTATGCCGCAGCCGACGGGTATCTTCCCCGAGGCGATCGCCACGGCAGCGTCGTCCGGGTCCTGGATTATCTTCGGGTATGCCGCGTCCCCTAGCGCCGCGATGAGCATAGTCGCATTCGCCTTCGTCGCCAGGATCGCGGCGCGGTCGGCGAGGAACTCGCTGCCTCCGGCCTCGCGGATTGAATTCGAGTATTCGCGCGCGAACAATCCCCCGCCGGTCACCACGGCGAGGCGCGTGTCCTTGTGGAGCTTCTTGAACAGTGCGGTTATCCTCTTCAGGTAGTCGGTGTCAACGCCCGCCTTGGCGAAAAGCATCGAGCCCCCGAGAGAGACCACTACCGTGCGCATGCGGCAACCCCCCTCTTTTTAAATGCAGGAAGGCTTTATTTCAATCGGGTTTTTAATTCTTACCACCCGGCGGTTAGCCTCTTTCTGCGGTGAAACATATGGCCGATTTCGAGAAATCCATAGCGGGCATCGACGCCATGCTTGCGGAGAAGGAGAGGCGGCAGGACGCGGTCCTGCAGCTGCAGCGCGAGCTCGTGCGCAACTGCGCCAAGGCTATACGGTTCCTGCACGTCGGCGACATCGCGGGCTGCGAGGCGCTGCTTCCAGAAATCGACCTCCAGGTCGTTTCTTTGAAGAAGGTCGACGAGGGCTTCGAGCACATCTCCCAGCAGGCGTACCAGGAAGTGGTGGAAATCAAGGTTCTGGACGCGCTCTTCAAAAGGAAGGAAATACCCGCGTTCGAGGAATTGGGCGTTGAATTCCGCGCCTGGCTGTCCGGGCTTGCGGACGCCGTCGGGGAACTCCGCCGCGCGCTGCAGCTCTCCCTCCGCGACGGAAGGAAGGAGGACGCCGAATACTACTTCGCGCAGATGAACCGCATATACGACAACCTGATGGTCCTGAAATACTCCGGCTCGCTCGTGGGCGCGCTGAAGCACAAGCAGGACATGGTGCGCTCGCAGGTGGAGCACGCTAGGAGCGAGATGCTGCAGAAGCAGTAGCCGGCCGTTGGGCTTTTAATGCCATCCGCAGCAACTTCTTCTCATGCTCCCCGCAAGGCTGCGTGAGGCGTTCGCCGCGCAAATCCGCAGGATGCAATTCTTCTCGTACCCCGACGTGTCGTTCCATTCCGAGGGCTACCACAACGCCGTATTCAGGGTGCGCTCGCGCGGCAAGGACTATGCGGTGCGCTTCTCGAAGTCGCCGGCGCTCAAGAAGACGGTTTTCGTGCAGTACGACTACGAGAAGAAGGTATGGGGGAGGGTCGCGGCGCTCAAGATTTCCCCTCGCGTATTCAAGGCCGGGCGGGTGTCTATTGCAGGGAAGGTTTTCCCCTATTCGGTCCAGGAGTTCGTCGCAGGCAGGCCGCTCGACCAGTCCAGAGACCTTCGCTTGCTGGCCGGTTCGCTCCGGCGGCTGCACGAAGGCACGGCCGGAACGGGCAGGGGGCTGCACTCCACGGGCGACGCCCTCGATTGGATCGCCCGCCAGCTGGACTACTACGGCGAAAGGCAGTATTCCAAGGTCCCCGCGGCGGCGCGCAAAATCCTGCGCAAGGCCGCCAATTCCGCCTACGGCCCGCTGGTCGGCAGGCAGTCCTGCAGGCCGTGCCTCGTGCACAACGACCTCGTGGCCGGCAACGTCGTCATTGCCGCGCGCAGGGCGGCGTTCGTCGACTGGGGGTGGGCGATGCATTCCTCGCCCGCAATCGACCTCTGCTGCGCGCTCTCGCCGTTCGTGACCTCGTGGAAGAAGCCCTTCTTCGTCCCGGACCCTGCCGCAACCGGTTTCATCAAGGTTTATTCGAGCGGCATGTCGTCCGGGGAAAAGTATGCATTGGCCTCCGACGTGCTGCGCCTCTGGGATTCCTACAGCGCCATGGTTGCCTGCTGGATACTCTGCGACTACGCGCCGCACGCGCGTTCG
>JAZDGU010000049.1:0-15892 GCA_043806595.1 Microcaldota archaeon | reverse complement strand
CTGCCTGGGGACCGTGCACTCGAACTCCGCAAAGGAGACCCTCGTCCGTCTGGGCTCGCCGCCGATCAGCGTCTCGCCGGTCATGCTCAACGCGCTCAACTTCATCGTCATGCAGCACCGCATACACGACCGGAGGAAGGGCGTCATAAGGCGCATGACCGAGCTCGCCGAGTGCCTCGACGGCGGCGAGACCGGCCCGCAGCTCCAGATAGTCTACACCTGGGATGCGGCGAAGGACCAGCTGGTCCCCACGGGCGTGCCCATACGCTTTTTGCAGGTGATTGCTGAATTCTCGGGCCTCACGCTGAAGGACATCGAGGCAGAGCTCGCCGAAAGGAAGGTGCTCCTCGCGGATTTGCTCAAACGCGGGGTGCGCGACCAGGCCGGGGTGTGCGCGGTGACGCAGGGATACATACTGAAGAAGAGAGGTAGATTGTAGTGCCGGAAGGTTCGGAGAAGCTCGGCAAGCTCAAGGAGGAGGTCGAGAAGCGTGAGCTCGAGGTCGACGACGAAAGGCGTTCCGAGCCGGTGAACGAGAGGGTCGCCGAGATTATCAAGCGGCTGAAGTCCAAGGAGACGGAATCGCACTCCGGGGCCAGGCTGGGCGCCAAGATTGAGAGCATACGAGAGCGCGTGACCGACTCGCAGGCGCCGTTGAAGGTCAACACGAAGATGGCCGCGGGCACGACAGCTGGATCGAGGTCGGGCGCGGCCTTCGGGTGGGTCGGCGGATTCTACGGCGCGCTGAAGCAGCCAATCGACAGGGTCACTAACTTCATCGCGGACATCCCGCTGAGCGAGAACCTCCAGGAGAACCTCGAGGCCGGCGGCATCAACATATCGCCGGACGAGTACCTGATAATCGTCTCCGCGGCCGCGACGGCGTCGTTCATACTCTCAATCTTCGCCTTCGGCACCATCAGCCTCGCGCTCTCCGACGCGTCCCTGACCGTGCTCACGCCGCTCATCGCGATCTGCTCCGCGGTGCTCGTGATAGTCCTCGGGCTGATCTATCCGAGCATGATGGCGAACGAGCGCGCGACGAAGATCAACCGCGAGCTCCCCTTCGCGCTGAGGCAGCTGGCAACGCAGATCAAGGCGGGAGTGAGCTTCCACAAGGCGCTGACGTCGCTCGTGAACTCTCACTACGGCGTGCTGAGCGAGGAGTTCGGCAAGCTGCAGCTTGACATCGAGCGCGGCTACAGCACCGAGCAGGCGCTCCTCCGCATGATGACGCGCACAAAGAGCAAGGGCCTCAAGAAGTCTTGCGTGCAGATACTGCGCGCGCTCAAGTCCGGAGGCAACCTCTCGGACACGATAAGCAGCATCGCCGACGACGTCGCCTTCGAGCTCCGCATGAAGGTCCGCGACTTCACGGAGAAGCTCAACTTCATCAGCGTCATCTACATCATGGTAGGGGTCGTCGGGCCCGTGGTCGTCACCATCCTCTCGAGCATAGCGCAGCTGCCCCTCATCGGGGGCAACTTCCCGTTCGAATACATCGTGATAATCTTCGCCGCGATCGTGGTAATGATGTGCATTCTGCTCTTCATAATCAACCGCATGGAGCCGGGATAGCAATGGCAGGGAAAAATCCGATATCGGGCAAGTTCGAGGAGCTGCAGCGCTATTACGCTGCGACGGGGTTCAAGGTCCCGTTCTCGTGGTTCGTGTTCGGCATATTCTTCCTGGCGTGGCTCGTCGCGACGGTCCTGCTTGTGCTGTTCAACGACGTGCTCACGAGCGTCGTCGCGTTCGGCGCGATGCTCACGCTCAGCGTCATCATTCCGGTCAGCATACGCAGCGGCCGCGTGGAGAACCTCGAGAGCAACCTTCCGGACGCGCTCAAGCACATGGCGAGCATCCTCCGCGCAGGCGGCACGACCGAGGACGCGCTTGACGAGGTAGCGAACTCCGACTACGGCCCGCTGAGCACCGACCTCAAGGTCTCGCTGATCCAGCTGAAGGAGGGCAAGCCCTTCGACGACGTGCTCTATGACGCGGCGATGGACTCGGGAAGCGAGCTTTTCAAACGCACGGTCACCATCATCATCGACGCCAAGCGCGCTGGCGCGGGGCTGGCCAACGTCATGGAGGCCATAGCCGACGACACCCGCGACCTCATACGCATCAAGCGCGAGCGCGTCTCCAGGACCATGATGCCCGTGCTGTTCCTCTACATCTCGTCCCTGGCGCTCGCGCCGTTCATCTTCGGGTTCACGCTCACCATCGTGTCGTTCATCGGCGAGGGCCTGAGCCAGGCGCTCTCCGGCACCGCCATCAACATTTCCGCGCTCAAGTCGCTTATCGTGGTCTTCATCGCGATACAGACCACGGTCGCCGCGCTCGCCATCGGGATCATCCGCGAGGGCAGGATGATCAAGTACGTGCTGCGCGCGCCGTTCATGATCCTGATAGCGCTCATCGCATACAACGCCGGGTTCATCATCGGCAGGATGCTCATCGGCACTGCCGGCTCGCCCACCTAGCCGGACTTCAAAGCAAGATTTAAATTCCCCCGCCGGCATAATAGAGGTAAGCTGATTCTAGAGGTAAAAGGGGCATGGCCGGCAAGGACTACTATGCAACCCTCGGGGTTGCGAGGGATGTGACCGCGGCGCAGATAAAGGACGCCTACCGCAGGCTCGCGATGCAGTGGCACCCCGACAGGAACAAGTCCAAGGACGCGGAAGAGAAATTCAAGGGCATCTCAGAGGCATACGCGGTGCTCTCCGACGAAGGGAAGCGCAGGCAGTACGACGAGTACGGCAGCGAGGGATTCGGCCGAAGGTTCACGCAGGAGGACATCTTTCGGGGCGCGGACTTCTCTGACATTTCCGACTTGTTCGAACGGGTCGTTAACGAAGGCTCGCCGTTCGGTTCGTTTTTTGAAAGCGGTTTTGGCGCCCGCAGGGAAAGGCGGGGGGAAGATACCTATACGCAGATCGAGCTCACGCTGGAGGAGGCCGCGAATGGCACGGCGAAGAACGTACAGGTCAAACGGTACGCCCCATGCCAGGCCTGTAATGGCACTGGCGCGAAGGATGGCAAACGCGTCGAGTGCAAAGTCTGTTCGGGGCAGGGCGCGGTTTACCATATACAACGAATTGGACCATTTGCGGTTAGGCAGCCGGTAGCATGCAAGACTTGCAGGGGCTCGGGCAGGATGCCGACTAATCCCTGCAGGACATGCTCCGGAAGCGGCCGTGTCAAGACGAGCGAAACGGTGCAGACCGGTATCCCCGCGGGGATTTTCGACGGAGCGAGCATATCAATTGAAGGCAAGGGAAATGCATCGACGGTTCCTGGGGAACGGCCCGGAAACTTGATAGCCGCAATAGTAGTCAAACCCCACCGGCATTTCCGGCGCGACGGAAGAGACATTTATTACGATGCGCACGTATCGTTTCCTCTTGCCGCATTGGGGGGCGAAATCGAAGTGCCAACCCTTGAAGCCAAGGCCCGTTTTGAAGTTCCGGAGGGGACGCGCAACGGAACTTCGTTCCGCCTGCACGGCAAGGGCATGCCCGATCTGGATACGGGCAGGGTCGGCGACCTCATAGTTCGCATCGATGTCGATGTGCCCACCAAGCTATCCAAGCGACAGAAGGAGATTCTAGAGGAATTCGAACTCGAGACGAAGGAAGCAAAAAAGGAGGGCTTCTTCAGGAGGATATTCCGCTAGAGCTGATTTTCCGAGAAGACCTCCGCACGGAACACAGATACCTTCGCGCCGCGGCGCCAGCTTTCCTCCGGCAGGCCGGCCTTGAGGCAGCAATGCGACAGGAATTCTTCCGCGCCCAATTTCTCCTCTGCTGCGACGACCGGCAGAAGGAGCCCGCGCCTGCCGTGCCGCTCGACGACAAGGCCGTCCCTGCCGATTACGATTTTTCCGGGAATGTCCTCCGGACGGCATTTCAGCTCCTGCGGCTCCGAGAGCACGCTGACCTCGATGACTATACTCTTCAACTCGGCCTGTGACACGGGCGGGAACCGATTATCGGAAAACGCGGCTGACAACGCGGACTGCACGACCGCCTCCTCGAGGGGAAGGACAGGGTAGGGAAAGCCGACGCAACCCCGGAGCCGGCGCCCGGGAAGGGAATGCAGAGTCACGAACGCGCCTAGGCTGGCGGATTTGCGGGTTTCCGGCGGCGGCTTCCCGCTCAGGCCTGCCTCGATTGCGCCACGGGCGAGCCGCACGAGCCGCCTTCCGTCCAAGCCCATGAGAGGCGATTGCGGCGGCGGCGGCTTTAAGGCTTTGCACGGATACGTTTTTTTAAGGCCAGCGGCGTAATCCCGTTCATGAAAAGGGCCCTTCTCATCGCGCTCGCGTTGTGCGCCGCAGCCGCCGCCCAAACCAACTTCACAGGGTATTTGACGGCCAACGTGTCCATGCTGGCGGAACAGGCCGACGTTATGGAGATAACATCGCTCAGCTACCCGCCGCAGGGCGTGGTCCGGGGGAGGGCGTTCCAGATAGCGGGGTTGTGCAGCGAGGAAGGCCCGGCAATCGGCTGCAGCGGGCCTTCGGCGTGCGCCTGCACTGCCGTCAAAAACGAGTTCTCGTGCTCATTCTCTCCCCCAGTGGGGGGCGTCTATTCTCTCGAATTCTCGTCGGCCGCGGCGTCCGCGACGTACTACCTAGAACTGCACGAGGGGAGGCAGGTGAGGCTGACGTCCGTCATGGAAGAGGAGCCGCCGTCGAACAAGATAGTGTTCTACGGCATGGCGCTGCTCGGGATCTGCTTTATGGCCTATCTGGCATACTACGCGTACAGGTTCCTCACGCGCAAGCGCAGGAACGTCAAGAGGCTGCTGCAGCGCAAGATCGAGATAGAGCACGACATGGAGGCGCTGCGCTTCCGCTACATGAAGAGGGAGATTGACGAAATCACGCTCGCGCAGCTGATGCAGCAGAAGAAGCTCGAGCTCATCCAGGTGAGCTACCAAATCAGCGAGGCCGAGGGCAGGACAATCCTCTGACCCGCAAAAAGGGCGGGGGTTATTGCCGGCTGCTCAATTGCCGATTAACAGGTAAGCGCTCGCGGAGGCAACCCCACAACGGCCATTGCCCCGATTGCCATTAACAAATTATCCTTTGACGTCCTTGTAGTCCGCATCGACGACGTTGTCCCCGCCGCCTGCCTCGCCGGAGCCGCCGTAGCCCTGATAGCCGCCTTCCGAAGGCCCTTGCGGGTCTCCTTGCGCCGGCCCGCCACCCTGGCCCCGCCCCTTTTCATAGAAGCTCGAGCCGATGCCGCCGACGACCTTCTTCAGAGATTCCAGCTCCGACCTGACCTTCGCGGCGTCCTTGGATTGCAGCGCGACGCGCAAACGGTCGACGGCTTCCCTGACCTCCTGCTTCTGGGCGTCGTTGGTCTTGTCCTTGAGCTCCTCCATGGATTTCTCCGAGGCGTATAAGACGGCCTCCGCGTTGTTGAACAGCTCGACCTCCTCGCGCACCCTCCGGTCCTCCTCGGCGAAGCGCTCGGCCTCGGCCATCATGCGCTCCACCTCCTCCTTGGAGAGCTTGTGCGGCGCGGAAATCTGGATCTTCTGCTCCTTGCCTGTGCCGAGGTCCTTCGCGCTTACGTGCATGATGCCGTTGGCATCTATGTCGAAGGCGACTTCTATCTGGGGGACACCCCGGGGGGACGGGGGCAGACCCACCAGCCCGAAGTGCCCGAGTTCCACGTTGTCCTTGGACATCGGCCGTTCGCCTTGGAGGACGTGCACGTCCACGCTCGTCTGGAAGTCGGCCGCGGTGGAGAAAACCTGGCTCTTGCGCGTCGGGATCGTCGTATTCCGCTCGATTATCTTGGTGAAGACACCGCCGAGGGTCTCGATGCCGAGCGAAAGCGGGGTTACGTCGAGCAGGAGAACTTCGTTCACCTCGCCCGCGAGGACCCCTCCCTGGATGGCCGCACCCATGGCGACGCATTCCATGGGATCGACGCCGCCCTCGGCCTTCTTGCCGAGCTTCTCCTCTATGAACCGCTGCACCATCGGCATGCGCGTCGGGCCGCCGACGAGTATCACCTTTTCGACACCCGCGGGCTGCAGCTTCGCATCTGAGAGTGCGCGGTTCAGGGGCTGCTCACAGCGCTTGACTATCGGGGAGAGTATCTCCTCGAGTTTGGCCCGGGAGAGCGCGAGCTGCAGGTGCTTGGGCTGGCCTGCCACGCTTGTAACGAAGGGCAGGTTTATTTCCGTGGAGAGGACCGTCGAGAGCTCGATCTTGGCCTTCTCCACTGCCTCGCGCAGTCGCTGCATTGCCATGCCGTCGGCCCTCAGGTCCACGCCCTCCTTCTTCCCGAACTCGCCGACGCAGTGCTCGATGAGGGAGTTGTCCATGTCGGTGCCGCCGAGCTGCGTGTCGCCGCTCGTGGACCGCACCTCGAACACTCCCTTGCCGAAGTCCATTACCGTGACGTCAAGCGTGCCGCCGCCGAGGTCGAAGACCAGTATCTTCTGGTCCTTCTCGGTCTTGTCCAAGCCGTATGCCAGCGCCGCGGCTGTAGGCTCGTTTATTATGCGCACAACCTCGAGCCCCGCTATCGAGCCAGCGTCCTTCGTGGCCTGCCGTTGGTTGTCGTTGAAGTACGCGGGCACCGTGATTACGGCCTTCTTGACCGGCTGGCCGAGGAACGCCTCGGCATCGCGCTTAATCTTCTGCAGCAGGAAGCCGGAAATCTGCTGGGGCGAGTACTCCTTGCCGTATATCTTGTACCGGAAGTCCGACCCCATCTTGCGCTTGGCGGCATAGACCGTGCCGTCGGGGTTGGTGACCGCCTGCCTGCGCGCCGGCTCACCGACGAGTAGGTGGCCCTCCCTCGTGAAGGCAACATATGAAGGGAAGGCCTTGCCTGCGGCGGTCGTGCCCTCCGCGGACGGTATCGTGACAGGCCGGCCGCCCTCTATTACGGAGGCGGCGCTGTTCGATGTCCCGAGATCGATGCCGATAATTTTTTCCTTAGCCATTCAATCCACCTATTTGGGAGCGCCTTTTCCCGCTTCCGGATTTTTTGAAACTATTACCTTCGCATGCCGCACCACGATATCGCCAACGGCATAGCCTGCCTGCAGCTCGCGCACGACAGACCCATCTTCGGCGCCGTCGTTTTCCTCGAAGCCCGCGGCGTCGTGCAAGCCCACATCGAATCTTTCTCCAACGCTTTGGACGCGCTTCAATCCCTTGCCCTCCAGAATCTTGAGAAGTTTCTTCTGCAGCAGTTCAACTCCGTCAATCACCTTTGCATCGGCGCCCCCCTCCTTGAGCGCGGACAGCGTGGCGTCAAAGTCATCGAGCACCGGCAGCAGCTCCGCGACGAGCTTCTCGACCCCGGCCTGGCCCTCGGCTTTCCTCTCCTTGGCGGCCCGCTTCTTATAGTTGTCGAATTCGGCGGCGAGGTACTTCAGCTCGCTCGAGTACCTTTCCGCCAGGACCTCGAAATCCTCTTCCGCAGCGTCCCCGGGCTTCCCCCCCGCGGTTTCCCCCGCGTTGCCGGCCCGCTCTTTCTCCTCCGCCATAGGCTATCCCCTCACCCGAAACCCCATCTCCTCGTCCATCTCGCGCGCAATCTGCTTCATCCTCCGAAACATGCGCAGCATGTCCTCCTCCACCTCGTCGACCGTCTCCGACAAATTCCCCGCACGCAATCCGTATGCCCTGCCGTGCCTCACTATCAGCCCGGTCTCGATGAGCCGGTTGAGGTGGTAGACCGCGCCTCCCCGCGTCACCTTGAACTTCCTGCTTATGACGATGCTCCTCGCCGGCCTTCCCGCGCGCTCGGCCTCGACGATTTGCTTGAATATCCCAGGCGCGAGGCCGTCCTTCTCCCCGGAGGTGAGGCCGAGGCACTCGCAGAGCCACTCGAAATCGGAGTCGAAGTCCTTGAGATGGGGAAGCTCGACACTGCGGACGGTGAGGGACTTGGGCTGCGCTGCCATACGGATTGCTTTGCATTAACAGGTATTTATTAGTTTTGTTTAGCGAAATACTGTTCGAACAAGCCGTTATTTACCTGAATAGGCTGCTGACGCTCTCGTTAACGTGCGTGCGCTTGATTGCCTCGGCAAGAAGGGCGGCGACGGAGACCTGGCGTATCTTCTTGCTCCCGAGGGCCTTGCCGTTGAGCGGCACGGTGTCGGTGCAGACCGTCTCCTTTATCGGGGACTTTTCAAGCCGCGCGACTGCATCGCCGCTGAACAGCCCGTGCGAGCTGTAGGCGTAGACGTCATTTGCGCCGGCCTTGATGAGAGCGTGCGCGCCCTCGGCGATGGTGCCGGCGGTATCTATCATGTCGTCGACGAGCACTGCGGTCTTGCCTTCAACGTCCCCGATTACGTTCATGACCTCTGAGACGTTCGGCCTCGCCCTGCGCTTCTCGATGACGGCCAACGGGGCGTTGATGCACTTGGCGAACCTGCGCGCGCGGACCACGCCGCCGACGTCGGGCGCCACTACGACGGCGTCCTTCTTTTTCTTCGCGAAATCGCCGGCGAGGAGGTTTATGGCGGTCAGGTTGTCGACCTGTATGTCGAAAAAGCCCTGTATCTGGTCGGAATGGAAGTCCACCGTAAGAACCCTGTTGGCGCCGGCAACGGTGATCAGGTTGGCGACGAGCTTGGCGGATATCGGCTCGCGGGGGTGCGCCTTGCGGTCCTGCCTCGCGTAGCCGTAGTAGGGGATGACCGCGGTAACCCTGTGCGCGGACGCGCGCTTGAGGGCGTCGAGCACGACGAGGAGCTCCATGAGGTTGTCGTTCACCGGGTGGCACGTGCTCTGCAGGACGAAGACGTCGTGGCCGCGAATGCTCTCCTGTATCTGCACGCGCACCTCGCCGTCGGCGAAGCGCGAGACCATGCCCTCGCCGAGCTTGCCGCCGAGGTGCTTCGCCACCACGAGCGAAAGCGCCGGATTGGAGTTGCCGGAAAAAAGGTGCAGTTCGTGCTCGCTCATCTGAATCCCCCTAAGTCTTATGGGCGCTCAAGTTTTTAATTATTGCAAGCAGCGCCTCGCGTTCGCGCCGGAGCGGGGCCGCGTCGCCGCCAGCGTGGTAAAAGGCGATCTTCCGTATGCACCCCCAGTTGCCGTCGTGCGGGGCTGCGCGTATGACTGCGGGCTCGCCCGCCGCTCGGCGATCGTTCGCGGATGCCGCCCGCCATTCGGCGGCCCTGCGATGCGCGTAGGCGCTGATTGCGCCCGCAATGCTTATCTCCTCGTCTTCCCCCCGCGCCTGACCGGACCGGCGGGGGAGGGCGACACAAAAAACGGGGAATTTTGCGCCGGGGCCAGCCGCGAGTTCCTCGATGGGGCCCACGTGCTCCTCCGCGAGCCGGAAACCTGCCTCGCGCAAACGGAGGACGAGCTTTTCCATGCATAAAAGATGACGGCCGGCGATTATATTGCAGTCAGTTCACGGGCGAGTTGTGCCCGTTCTTGCGCACTAGGAACTGGAGCTGGTGCCTCGAAGCCAGCTCGCGCAGGCCGGACTCGGAGAAGGGCTTCCCCGGCCGCGTGACATGGAGCGCATAGGAGCCATCGCCAGGATCCTCGTATTCGACGGTGGTTCCCAACCGGAATTCGAGCGTGCTGATGAGGAAGAAGGGGACGGCGCCCGCGTCCTTCGGGCCCGCCGAAGACGGCTTCGGGGGGATGAACCGCAGCACCGCCTCTTCCGGCGAGACGTACTCCAGCGAGAGGACGCGCGATTGGTTCGCCTTCAGGCCCTCGATGAACTGCTCCATGCAAAAACCCCCTTGGATCTAACGGCCCCGCACAAACGGCGATTCTGCCGCGAGTATTCTCCTACGCAGGCCCTCGAGGACGGCCGGCCGGAAATGCGAGATCCGGTTGACCGCAGGCTCCTCGCGTTCGAGCTCCACCTGCAGGCCTCGGCGGATGCCTTCCGAGGCGCGCCGGAGTAGCCATGCCTTGAAGCCCTCCTGGAAGCGTTCGGCTAACAGGCGGCGCGGCTCGGCGGCGAGGCAGCCCATTTCCGGCACCGGCTCCCAGCCGACCTTGAATTCGAAGCGCCGCTCCCTCTCATTGAAGCGGGACGGGCCTACCGACCGCACCCTCCGCGCCATCAGCTCGAACTCCCCGCTCTCCTCGACTTCCTGGCCGTAATGCGGCATGAGACCGTATGACGCGGCAAAGGCATTTAAAGAAATCGACTAGGGCATCTCGTTGATTTCCTTCTCGAGGGCAAAGAACTCGCCCTCGATCAGGGAACGCGCGTTGGATATCATCTCGCGGGGGTCGAGGCCGGAGACTCGGTCGAATTTGCGGCGCAGGCGCAGCGCGGCGCGCGAGAACTCCTTCTTGCGTTTGGCCCTGTCCTCGGACTTCTTGACAAGCGCCTTGAGCGATTGCAGCTGTTTCTGCAGTATCTCGTACTTGCGGTCGATGAGGCCTCCGATCATCTCCTCGACGTCGGAATTCGTGGTCGGCAGGGCGGGCGAGCCCTCGAACAGCAGCACCTTCGCGTTCTGCGCGCGGATGACCTCGACGAGGCGGTCGACGATGGCCTTGTTCTGCGGCGTCTGGAGCACCGCCCAAACCGACTGCTGGAGCGGCACCATGGGGGTCTTCGCGAGTTCCCTCGATATCTTGCTGCGGAAGGTGCTCTTGGCGAAGGCCTTGCTGCCCTTCACGTCGTAGAAAATCAGGTACCACTTCCTGCCTTCGTCCATGAGGCTACGCCTTCGGCTGCACACCGGCGCTGATCTCGTAGATTGCGTTGAACATTCCTGCGACCGCAGGCCTGGAGGAGTCGGTTATGCGGTAGAACAGGGGGTAGGTCTTCTCCTTGGTCCGGCCGTTCTCGCAGTAAATGCAGGAGGCGGACTGGGTGCCGTAGTTCTTGCGGCCTGTGCCGGCGCAGTAGCGGCAGTCCGTCTCGCGGGAGGTGCTTTCAACGAGGGCCTTGCCCTCGAGGTCCTTGAGCACCTGGCAGGCCCTCGCCGCAGTTACGCCGCAGTGCTTCGCTATCTGTGAGGCGTAGCCGGAATTGTTGATGTAGAGGAAGCGGAGCACCAGGAGGGTCGCCCCCTTGAACGGGGATATGCTCGGCGTGCGCGCCAGCTGCACGGGCTGCGCTGCGGCCGCGACGAATCCGTCCAATGACTTCTGAGTTTCCATGAAACCATTCCTGCCGAAAACGGGGATGACCTTAAAGCCCCACTAGCTTTATTAAACTAACCCCGGCACGGACGACCCTCTGCAACAAGCCGCCCGGGCAGAGAGGGGGGAAAAGGAATATTAATGCGGCACTGCAATGAAGGCAGTGGGAATCCTGATGGCACGCAAGACCGCTGAAGGCTAGTTGTGCCCTTTTTGAAAAAGGGGCGGGGCGGCGCGCATGCGCAGGAAAAGGGGGCCGTTGGGGGTATTGGAGGAGAGCCGCGGGCAGGTTTCCGCGGAGCTGTTGATCGTCATAGCGGCGGCGGTGGCTCTGGCCATAGTTCTGGTCAACCAGCTGCAGCAGACCGCGAAGACGGGTGCGGCAAACCTCGAGAAGAAGACCAAGGCCGCCTGGAACGAAGTCGACAAGATAAAGTGAACCCCCTGATGAACGCACCGCGGGGGCAGGCCAGCGCGGAGCTGCTGCTTCTCCTTGCTGCGGCCGCGGGGTTCTTTCTAGTGCTTGCCCCGGCCTTCGGTGAAGCTGTCGGGGCCGCCGAGGCCCGGCTTGCCGCAGAGCAGGAGCAAGCAGCCGCCGAGAGAATATCGGCGCTGGCGGAGGCAGCTGCGCTCTTGCCCGGCGGCGTTCTCGAGACGCGCGTGCACATTCCGGTCGATACGCAGGTCGAAGCCGACGGGGAGAGAATCGTACTGAGATTCGGCGTGGGCGGGAGGGAGATGGAAATCTGGAGGAAATGCGCCCTGGCAGCGGCAAGGACGGAAATGGGGCGGGGCGGGTGGTCAGTCAGGGCGACCGCAGGCGGCCTGGAGTTCTCCAGGGAGGGGGAAAGCAATTAAAAGGTGATTGGGGGATTATAGATACCGCAAAAAAGAGGGGGGATTCTGATGATGAAGATATCTGAATTGAAGCCTGGGGCCACCAACGTCGAAGTCAAGGGCGAGATAGTGGAACTCGAGCAGCCGCGCGAAATCAACAAGATGGGCCGCACGCTGCGAGTGGCCAACGCCTCGCTGAAGGACGCCAGCGGGACGATAACGCTTACGCTGTGGAACGACAGCATCGACCAGGTCCAGGTCGGCAGCGTGGTGCACATCACCAACGCGTACGTCAACACGTGGCAGGACAAGACCCAGCTTACGCTCGGCAAGTTCGGCAAGATGGAGGCCATCTGATTCTTCCGCATGCGGATTAGAAGCGCGGCTGCTCGCCCCAGTCGTTAGTGCTCTGGTAGGCCTTGGGCTCTGCCAGGATGCGTGGCAGCACATAGGCCACGAACGCGAGGACCAGCAAAACCTCGAGTACTCCTGCCATGGGCACCGCCTCCTATGCCGGCGGCCGCGCCCTTTGCACGGCAGCCGGCGCACTGGAAGGACTTCACCGACTTCCTCCCGAAGGTATTGCGCCCGGGGACAAGTATATATTTTTCCTACATAGCAAGTATAGTGTAAGAATAATACGGAAATGGGGAAAAATATATGGAGAATATCAGGAAAATCCAGAAAACGGGCGGGGGAACCTATGCGGTCTCGCTGCCGAAGGAGTGGGCCAAGGGAAACGGGATCTCGGCCGGGAGCCCGGCATTCATCACCCCGAACTCGGACGGGAGCCTCACCATCCACACCAGACCGGGCAGCAAGGGCATGGCCCGCATCGTGGAGACAGGAAGCGACCTCGAGAACTCCTTGAGGAAGGTCATTTCCGCATACGTGTCCGGCGCGGACTCGATAGTGGTCAGGGGAGCGCTCGCGGGCACAGTGTGTGAGGAGGCGCGCTCGCGGCTCAGCGCCCTCGAGACCATGGAGGAGAATGGGGACGAGGTCACGCTGCATGTGTTCCACAGGGGCGAGGCGTTCACCACCGACCACGTGCTCCGGAGGATGTACGTGGTGGTATCGGCCATGTTCTCGGTATCGCGCCGTCTCTTCGAGACGGGCACGGACGTGCTGCCCGAGGTCGAGAAGCGCGAGCACGAGCTCGACCGCATGTATTTCCTGGCGCTCCGCGCGGCGAACCGGGACTACGGGTCGCTCCACCGCGCGCTGAACAAGACGCTCGCCGCCAAGGCGCTCGAGGACCTCGCAGACAACCTCGAGCTCGCGTGCACGAACGGCCGCACAGTTGCCCCGAACGCCAGGCTGAGGGGGCTGCTGGAGAAGGCGGAGGCGGTGTTCCGCACATGCTTTGAGACGTTCTATGAGGAACGGTTCTCCGAGAAGCAGTTCGCGCTCGTGCAGGAATTCGAGGAGAGGCTCGGAAAGGAGGGGGACGAGCTCATGCGGAAGGCGCACGGCCCGGAAAAGGCGGTGGCGATGAAGGGCGTGTTGGAGCGCCTGCATTCCATCGCAGAGTACTCGAAGGACCTGCTCGAGATAGGCGCGGACCTCGCGGAATTCAAGAAACCCGAGCCGGAACGGACCTCTCCGCTGGCAAGGGGGGACGAATAAGCTTCGTCAAACGGCAAAGGGTTTTAAAGCGGCTCCGCCTCTGTGTAGTCATGGAGCAGCTCAAGGTCAAAATCGCGGGAGAAATCTCGCTTTCCAAGGACCCGGGGAGCGCCATGAAGAAGTGGCGCGAGGTATTCAACATCACCCAGACGGAGCTGTCCCAGCACCTCAAGATCTCGCCCAGCACCATATCCGACTACGAGAGCAACAGGCGCAAGAGCCCCGGCATCGCCGTCGTCCACAGGTTCGTCGACGCGCTTTTCGACATAGACGGCGGCAAGGGCGGCGACGTCAGCAAAAAGTTCCGCGAGGTCGAGGACACGAAGGCACTGTACGAGGCCATTGACTTCCTCAAGCCGTTCAACGCCAAGGACTTCACCAAACTGTTGGGATGCAAGGTCGTCGCCTGCGGCGAGAAGCTGGAGCAGAGGAACCTCTTCGGCGTGACGATCCTGGACAGCATCAAGATGATCCTCGAGCTGCCGTACGAGAGCTTCATCAAGATATACAGCGGCACCTCGGAACGCGCGCTGCTGTTCCTGCACGTCAGCACCGGCCGAAGCCCCATGATCGCCGTGCGCGTGACGCCGATAAAGCCCGCGGTCATCATCCTGCACGACATCGGCGAGGTGGACAAGCTCGCGGTGAAGATAGCGGAAAGCGAAGGCATCCCGCTGCTGACCACGAAGATGCCCCTCGATGAGATCCGCAAGGCGGTCAAGGAGATGACCATCTGACCGGTGCAAAGGCATGAACCTGCTTTTCGTCCTGAGCGTCGCGTGCCTCGCCATCGGATTCACCTACGTCGCGGCAAGCAACTTCGACTTCGCCTCGGGGGCGATGCGGGAAACCCCCGCGGCGGAATACCCGCCGCCGTACTACTTCGACGCCAACGACGCCGTGGCCGCGTTCAACTCGTTCTTCTTCGTGTTCCTGTTCTCGCTCCTGTTCTTCGGGCTCACCGCACCCATAGCGCTCGGCATAGAGGGGGCCAAATACGGGACGTTGCTGTCGCTCCCCCAGCCGTCCGCGTTCGACTTCTCGTACGCGATTCCGGGCGTGCTCGCCGCGTATTCGGCGATACTGCTCGGCCAGGGCGTGCTCAACGACTTCGGCAGTGAGAAGAACGTGCTGTCGACGTGGGGGACTGCGCTCAAATACCTCGCCGCCGGGCTGCTGCTTACGGGGGTGCTTGTGGTCGCAAGGGCGTCCCTTGGGAAATGATTCAGGGCAAGTTCGGGTATTTGACGCTGGAATACCAGCAGAACTGGTTATTTGAGAAGGGATCGACCTGCGCGACCGGATTCGAGTCCACGAGGTTTATCTTGACGTCGGCATTAGATATGTAGGCGCAATAGCCTCCGGGCGGCTCGCAGGCCGCGGGGGGCTCTACCCCGAACAGGCCGACCTTCCAAGAATAGCGGTCATCATTGGCCCGTATGCCATTCACTTCCGAGCAGGACTGCCAGCCGCTACCACCTATCATGATGTCTACGTTGGGATCGCCGGTGTCGTCGCATGCACTCTGGCAGAACTGTGCGTCCAAGATGGACTCGCCGGTGGCCGTTCCCTCAATGAATTTGTTATGCATGACCTCGCAGGCTTTGGAGGAGACCACATCATTGAAAAATTTCATCGCAAGATCGTTCCGAACGCCTGCCGAATCCGTATGGCTGGTGCCGCCATAGTTGCCAGGGGGAAGACCAGACATAACTCCCCCCATGGTCGTCGGGTTCCGGCATCCTTGAGACTGGTCAGTGCCGTCCTCGTTCATGCAGACGCCGCTGGCGATGCCCCGCAAGTACGCCGGGGTCTCGGTATTAGTCTGGCGCATGTCCGTGCCGAAGGCGATGTAGCGGTTGAAGTAAAACGCCGCATCGAGGTACTTGAAAAGCGGGTAGGTTACGGGGGCGGGGAAGTCCTTGTCCGAAATCGCGCCCGCGCGGATGATGTTGCCGGCGGAGTCCTGCGCCTGGATGCGCGGCATGTAGGGGTAGACTCCGGGCTTGGTGACGGCGATGTCGACGTAGAAGCCGCCCGTGGAACAGCCGGGGAGGACCTTGTCGAAAGGGCATGCCGACATCGGCACGATGGAGTCGTCGGAGCCCCGGTCGCAGCATTTGAAGGCGACCAAACCGGGCTCGGAGAATGCGGGGTTGAATGGGTCTCCTCTTTTTGCGAAGTCGTAGCAGTCGAAGGCTATGCCAGAAACCATCTGGTCGCAGATGGTGGAATGCGGGGTTTCCTCAGAGTAGCTTGAAAACTTCGCGGCGGCGTTGGGAGGCTCGATGGTCA
>JAZDGU010000048.1:0-15976 GCA_043806595.1 Microcaldota archaeon | reverse complement strand
TTCGGAAGCCAGTCCGACCGAGGAGCGCAAACGACTTCCGTGTTGATGAGTTTCTTTCAAACGGCAAGGTTGCGGGAAGAAAACTTTACCGATTTCATGCAGGAAATGGCGCAAAACCGCCTACAAAACTAAACCGATACATCCGTTTTTATTCCGTCCCAGCGCAAGCCCTTCGGGTGCTTTCACATGCAGATTCCGTTCATCATCGGCGGCGGTCTGACCGGCGCGGTCTCGGCGTTCCTCCTTTGGCGGGCGCTGCGCATCCAGAAGGAGCTCGCATACATGCAGCGCATGAACGCCTCGTGCAATGCGGTCTCGCACGGAGTCATGGCGGAACTTACCGGCAAGGCGGTGCCGTCGGGTGCGTCCCTCAAGGCCCCCAAGTCCGGCAAGGACTGCTTATACTACCGTTTCACCGTCGAGCGCCGTGAGGCGCAGCACACCAAGAACGGCACCAGCTACAGCTGGGTGACGGTTTCCGACAGCGCGGAAGGCGTGCCGTTCTTCATCGACGACGGCACCGGGAAGGTGCTGATGGACCTGTCCGGGGCGAAGGACGTCGACGCCTTGAAGTCCTTCGAGGCCGTCGAGAACAATCCCGCGGTTTCCGGCAACGTAATGGGGGTGAATCTTTCCTTCGGGAACCAGCCAATGCGCTACACCGAGAAGTGCATCCCAGTCGGCCAGCAGGTCTACGCGTTGGGCCTCATCCGCCACAACGAGGACAATTCCCTGCAGCTGGTTCGGCCCCCCGACGAGCGGCCGTTCGTCGTCAGCTGCAGGAGCGAGGAGTCCCTGAAGGCCGAGAGGAAGTCGCACGAGCTGTGGTTCAAGGCCGGCGCGGGCATCCTCGCAATCATCTCGCTTGCGCTGCTCTATTTCGGAATCGCGGGCGGGTAGTTTTCCACCCGTGCCTATTTCCTTTTCGCGGCCTGTTCAGCCTCCTGCTGCATGCTGACCAGCTGCAACGTAATCAGGTCCGTGGGGATTATGTCCCTCTTGTCCGTCTTCATCTTGTCGAAGAACTTCTGCGCGGCCTTCTCGTCCTTCTCCCTCTGCTTGGCGAACTTCGTCGCCGGCAGCGCGACCTCGATGAAGTCGCCCAGCCCGGTGATTGAGAACACGTTCACCGGCACGGCCAGCATGCGGAAGCTCCAGACCTCGACTTCGCGCACGAAGCCGAACTGGTAGCCCATTCCCTCGAGGTCCTTGGCGAAGGAATACGCGTTTGTCACGTTCATGCCCAGCCGGTCCTCCTCGTCGAGCATGTAGCCGTCGAAGTGCACCGACTCCTTCTGCGTGAGCTTCTCCGTGCGGATTATGTAATACGCGAAGACGTTGTTGCCGTAGTCCTTGAAGTGGATTTCCTCGGCGAACTCGCCGCCGCCGGCGAACAGCGCTAGCTTCCTCACCTGCGCCACGGCCTTTTCCGCGTCTTCCACGGGCGCCGTCAGCCTCGCCTCCGGGATGTTGTACTTCAGCTTGTGCACCGGCGCGGGTCTCGGCGGGAACAGCATCTTGAGCAGGTCGAAGTCCATTGCCATATACAATCCACGCTTGCCCTTTATCGTTCCAATGTTTAAAAAACATCCGCCGCCCATAAGAAGCCCATGGCAGACGCCGAAATCCACCTCGACCTCGGGAAGTCCTCGCTGGAGAACGCTCGCGCATACTACGAGTCATCCAAGAAGGCCAAGTCCAAGCTCGCCGGCGCAAGGGCAGCGCTTGCGGAGACCGAGAGAAAGATCGCCAGCCACATCAACCGCAGGAAATTCGAGAAGAAGCCGGAAGTCCGCGTGAAAGTTGCAAGGGAGAAGCAGTGGTTCGAGAAGTTCCACCACTTCACCACGAGCGGCGGCAACCTCGTCGTCGCCGGAAGGGACGCCAAATCCAACGACCTGCTCGCCGCCCGCCACATGGAGAAGGACGACCTGTTCCTCCACGCCGACGTGCACGGCGCCTCAGCGGTAATAATGAAACAAGGGCAAACCGCTTCGGAGCAGTCAAGGAAGGAAGCAGCCCAATTTGCTGCCTGTTACTCCTCGGCATGGAAGGCCCTGCAGTCGGTCGCGACGGTCTTCGCCGCGAAGCCGGAACAGGTCAAGAAGTATTCTCCGGGCGAGTACGTCGCCAAGGGCGGCTTCATGATCTACGGCAAGAAGGACTACTACCGCAGCCTGCCGCTCAAAATGTGGCTAATTAAAAAAGAAGACGCGGTTTTCGTCGTGCCCGAATGCATCGACTTTACCAAAGCGCACGGCATCCAGAAAATACTCATTTCCCCCGGCCAAGTCGCAAAATCCGAGGCCGCGAAGAGGCTCGCGCACAAGCTGGGCCTGCAAAAGGATTCCGTCGACACGCTGCTTCAGCTTCTTCCCGGCGCGTGCGCTCTCGATTGAGCCGCTGCTCACATTTTTCCCAGCAGGAACAGGAGTATCGCCTTCTCGCCGTGCAGCCTGCTCTCGGCCTGGTCGAAGATGATGCTGTTGGGGTGCTCTATTGCATCCCTCGTCATCTCGTACCCTTCGTGGATGGGCATGTCGTGCATGACCATCGCATTGCTGCCTTCGAGGAGCTTGGCATTGACCTGCGACGGCATCATCGCCTTCATCCTGCGTTCCTTTTCAGCCGCATACGCCGGGTCGTTGAAGAACTCCATGTCAATCCAAGTGTCGGTGTAGACGAAGTCGGCGTCCTTGACTTCCTTCTTCAGGTCCTTGGTCTCCCTCCAGAGCCCCGTAGCCCTCGCGGCGGCCATCAGCTCCTCGTCCCTGCTCGGCTCGTTGAATTCCGGAGTGAAGGTCACCGCTTGCATGCCCATCTTCGTGCAGCCGTCGATGAGAGTGTTGCAGACGTTGTTGAACATTCCGGTGTAGACGATTTTCTTGCCCTTCAGGCCGCCGACTTTCTCCTTCATTATCGCCAAATCGCAGAGCGCCTGCACCGGGTGGTATTTTTCGCACAACCCGTTGATGAACGGCACGCGCGAAGCGGAAGCCATTTCCTCGACGTCCTTGTGGAGCCTCATGCGCGCCATGATCGCGTCCGCGTAGCGTGCGAAGACCTTGGTTTCGTCCTTGAGGCTGGCCATGCCCGCCTGCGTCGTCCTCCAGTCTACGAAGACCGCGTGTCCGCCGAGTTGAGTCATCGCGATTTCAAAGGAAAGGCGCGTCCGGGTTGAAGTTTTCTGGAACAGCATTATCAGCGATTTTCCTTCCAGCGCCTTGGCGTATTTGCCGGGGTTCTTCTTGACGTCGATTGTCTTGTCCACGATCTTCGCGATTTCCGCGGGCGTGTAGTCCTTCAGGTGCAGCAAGTGGCGAACCATATCCGAATCCCCCCAAATGTTGAAGCGTCGGCAAAGAAGAGGCGGGAAAGGTTTTTAGGGGTTGCGTGGCGGCTGCTGGAGGCAATACGATGCAGCCGGGCGCGCTGGCGTCCGAACACGGGAGTCCGCCGCGGTTTGACCCGCTTGAAGCCTCCGCTTCGTATCTCGCGAGCACGCGTCCAAAAGCTTATGGTTGCTCCTTCCGGCCTGGCCCTTTCGTTCCTGGAAGCGTAACGCAAGGCGAGGCATCGACGGCCGCAAACGGACCGCAGCAAGCCCCCTTGCCCTCGCGCCGGCTCTCACCCGCCGTGAAGAGGATTGGCGTCACAGGGAACCTCTAGCTCCCCGGCTATCCCGGCTGCGTTATGATTCGGCCGGAGGAAGGTTAAAAGGGTTGCGCTGGGTTGGACTAGCGCTTGCTCATCCTCCTCATGAATTCCTCGAATCTTTTCCTGGCCTGCGGAGTCATTTCCCTCTTTGCGGGAATCCTTTCGCCTCGCCAGTCCGAATACAGTTCGCCGCCGATTTGGTCGTTGGCTTGGAATAGTATTCCGCTTGCCCGGTCAAGGAGCTCCTTCTCGCTTTTCGCGCGCGCTTGGGCGGGGCTCGCGTACCAGCGCTTCCCCATCAGCCCGTCGACGTATCCATCGATGTACCTGGTGAGAAGCCGCGTAAATTCATTGTTGGCCTTCTTCCCTGCCTTGCGCACGGCCGCGCTCCCCAGCCATGCCTGCCAGTCTGTCCCGGGGTCCATGACGTCAGGCAGCTTCCGCGTGTTTCTTCTTAGGAATTTTCTCAGGCTGAATCCGGCTCCGGTTCCCCTCTCCTCGCTTCGGGAGATTATGCCGAGGGCGGCTGCCCTTTTTGCGAAGTCGCTCACTCGCTTGCCGTATGCGTTCAGTTCCTCGTCCGATTCCCCTGAAGGCTTTCCTATCCGCTCCAGCAGCACCTGGCTCTGTGGTTTTCCGAACGGCATCCCTCCTTTTTCTTCTTCGCCTGCCCCTTTTTCCAAGCGCGATTTGGTGGTTCCGAAAATCCGCGATGAGAGGCTCCTCCTGGGAGGCTTTTCAGGCATCTCCCTCAATTTTTCCAGCTCCTTCTCCCGTTCCTCTCGTCCCCTGTATTGGAAACCTCTTGCCATGCGTTCACCCTTGTGCCTACTGCGACTCGCGGATCGCCATGAGGTTCTTCATGAGGTCGTCCGCGCTCTCGACGTGCTTCCTGAGCTCGCGCGGCGCCTGCTCCGGCGGCTTCTGGGAGATGGTCTTCGCGGAGGCCTGCATGCGGTCCACCTGCGCCTCGGCCCTCTTCAGCTCGGCGGGCGGCGTCTCGTGGCGCTCGTGGTGCGCGCCCTTGACCTCGTCGATTATCTCGTCCATCTCGCTCGCGATGTGCTCGACGATCGAGCGCGCGAGGCCGTTCATCTGCAGCTTGTCGTCCTCGTCGACTGACTCGCGGAGTATCTTGATCAGCTCGTTGAGGCCCATCAGCCTGCCCTCGATGTATGCCTCCTTCGAGGAGAGCGAGTCGGCGGTCTGCGCTTCTGCCATGGAATCACCTGCGTGCGGGCTTTCACTGAAGAGTAGTTCCGGTAAGCTTTATATAACCTTTATCGTTAGGCTTAATCGTGTTCAGCGCCAAGATCGAATTGGACTACCCCTTCTCGAAATACGTGGTCGAGGAGGCGGAACTTCCTGCCGACCAGGCGGCAATCGTCGACGATCTGTTCAAGGCACTGGCCCAGAAGGCGCCAATCGAGCAGTTCGTAAGCTCGAGGGGATTGGACCGGGCCCTGGATTCGTTCAAGGAGTTCGCCTCGACGGTGGAGGCGTCCGACGTCGGCAGGCCGGTTCCATCGGAGGAGCGCAAGCGCCTGCTCGAGGGCCTGGAGGTGCTCGCGTCGAAAATCGTGCCGGACCCGCTCGCGCAGAAGCTCATCGCGTTCAAGGTGCTGGACAGGCTGTTCGGCTATGCCGTCGTGCAGCCGCTCTTCGAGGACGGCAACCTCGAGGAAATCATGGTGAACGGCATCTCCGAGGTCTTCGTCTTCCACCGCAAGTTCGGCATGTGCAAGACTAACCTCAAGTTCGAGAACGAGCGCCAGTTCGGCCAGTTCCTGACGCAGATGTCCTGCAACCCCGGGCGCGCCTACGAGGACATGCGGCTACCGGACGGAAGCAGGGCCAACATCCTCTACCCGCCGACCACCAAGCACACCTCGGTCACCATACGCAAGTTCCGCGTCCAGCCGATGAGCATAATCGACCTCATCAACAACAAGACGTTCAACGTCGACCTTGCGGCCTTCCTGTGGGTGATGATTGACGGCCTGCGCCTTCACCCGCTGAACCTCATGATAGTCGGTTCCACCGCGAGCGGCAAGACGACGACGCTCAACGCGCTCAGCAGCTTCATCCCGCCCGGCGACCGCATCGTCAGCATGGAGGACACGCTCGAGCTCAACCTCTACGGCATGGAGAACTGGATCCCGTGCAGGACGAGCGACGAGATGGACCTCGACGCCCTAGTGCGCAACTCGCTCCGCATGCGCCCCGACAGGCTCATCGTGGGCGAGGTGAGGGGCAGGGAGGCGCAGCTCCTGTTCACCGCGATGAACGTGGGCCACCGCGGCATGCTGACCACGCTGCACTCGGAGGACGCGCGCGACGCAGTCCAGCGCCTGCAGAACTTCCCGATGAACGTCCCCAAGGACCTTATTCCGCTCGTGGACATCGTGATCGTGCAGCACAGGATAAACACGAAGAAGGAGGGCCTCATCCGCCGCATTACGCAGGTGGCCGAAATCGGCAAGCTCGAGGGCAACATCACCGTCAACGAGGTCTTCGATTTCGACCCCGAGTTCTTCCGGCTGAGCGAGACGAAGATGCCGTCCCAGGCAAAGGAGAAGCTCTCGAAGGCCGTCGGCATCCCGATTACCGAAATCAACAGCGAGATCGAGCAGCGCAAGCGGCTCCTCGTTTACCTGGTCGAGAAGGACATCCACAAGATAGAGGACGTCAACCTGTTCATGCAGCGCTTCTATTCCGAGATGGTCAATACGCCGCCCGAGGACCCCCGCCCCGCCGCTCCCGCGGCCCCGCCTTCCGGCATGCGAAAGACCGGATAGCCTTATAGAGCGGCGGTGTTAAAGCCAACCCTTTTATTCCTCGCCCGGCACTAATAGCGGGCGGGCACCCGGCGTGCCGCCAGCTGTTTTCCCATGATTACTACGGCAGAGGAGGAGTCCACGCGCGGGGAGGTCTTGAAGCTCTTCAACCCTACGATCTCCCGCTGGTTCTCCCGCTTCAAGGAGCTCACGCCGCCCCAGAAATTCGGCGTCCGCCCGATCCACGAGGGCAGGAACGTCCTCATTTCGGCGCCAACCGGCAGCGGCAAGACGCTCACGGCCTTCATCAGCATCCTCAACGAGCTCGTGGACTCCGCGGAGAACGGGACATTCGAGAACCGCATCTACTGCATCTACGTCTCGCCCCTGCGCGCGCTCGCTGCGGACATCGAGAAGAACCTGAAGCAGCCTCTCGCGGAGATGGAGGACGCCTACAAGGCCGGGACCGGCAAGACCCACGGCGTGCGCGTCGCCATGCGCACGGGGGACACGACGCCGGCCGAGCGCGCGAGGATGTCCAAGAAGCCCCCGCACATCCTAATCACCACGCCGGAATCGCTCGCCATCATCCTCTCATCGCCGAAGTTCATCGAGTTCTTCAAACGCGTCCGGTGGGTCATCGTCGATGAGATCCACGAGCTCTGCAGCGGCAAGCGCGGCGTCCACCTGTCCTTGAGCATCGAGCGCCTGCAGGGCATCTGCGAGAAGCCCTTCAGCCGAATCGGCCTCAGCGCGACAATCGCGCCGCTGGACACCGTCGCCGGCTTCCTCGTCGGGCAGGAGAACGGCTCGCCCCGCGACTGCACGGTCGTCAACGCCCAGTACAGCAAGAGCATGGAGATGGAGCTCCTCTCCCCCGTCGCCGACCTCGTCTACACGCCTTCCGACGAGCTCATGAAGCGCACCTACATCCTCCTCGACGGGCTGATCCAGTCCCACCGCACGACGCTCGTTTTCACGAACACGCGCAGCGGCACGGAGCGCATCGTCCACAACCTAAAGAGCTACTTCCCCGGGCGCTATACGGAAGGCATCGAGGCGCACCACTCCAGCCTTTCCCGAGAGTGGCGCAAGGGCGTCGAGGACAGGCTCAAGCGCGGCGAGCTGAAGGCCGTCGTGTGCAGCACCTCGCTCGAGCTCGGCATCGACATCGGCTACATAGACCTTGTCGTGCAGATGGGCTCGCCCAAGAGCGTCTCCCGCGCCCTCCAGCGCACGGGCAGGAGCGGCCACGACATCTACAAGGTCTCGGAGAGCAGGCTCATCGCGCTTGACCGGGACGACCTCGTGGAGATGGCGGTGATGCTCTCCGAGGCGAGGAAGGGCCACATCGACCGCGTGCAGATTCCGGAGAACTGCCTCGACGTCCTCTCCCAGCATGTCATCGGGCTCGCGATAGAGAAGGTCTGGAAAATCGACGACGCCTTCGACCTCGTCCGCCGGAGCTACTGCTACCGCAACCTTTCCCGCGAGGATTTCCTCAACGTCCTGCTGTTCCTCTCCGGCGGCTTCGGCTCGCTCGAGAAGTACCGCGTCTACGGCAAGGTGTGGGTCGACGAGGGGAAGCAGGAGTTCGGCAGGCGCGGCAAGCTCCTGAGAGTGCTCTATTCCACGAACATCGGCACGATCCCCGACGAGGTCAGCGTGCAGGTCCTGCTCCAGTCGAGCGGCAGGCACGTCGGCAACATTGAGGAGGAGTTCCTCGCCCAGCTTCGGAAGGGCGACCGCTTCGTGCTCGGCGGGAAGGTCTACGAGTTCGCCTACGCGAAGGGCATGAAGTGCTACGTCGCACCCGCCGCAGGCCTCAAGCCGACCATCCCCCAGTGGTTCTCGGAGATGCTCCCGCTTTCCTTCGACCTCGCAAACGCGATTTCCCGCTTCCGCGGCGCGCTTGCGGCCGCCATTGCGAACAAGAGCCGCGACGAGGTGCTCGCGTTCATCCGGAAGGAGTGCAGCTGCAACGACCTCGCCGCGCAGGCGATCTACGAATACTTCGTGGAACAGATATCCTTCCTCCGCCTGCTCGGCGTGCACTCCTTCCACTCCGACCGGAGCATTATCGTCGAGGAGTTCCTCTCCGAGGGGCGCAGGCACTTCATCTTCCACTCGCTGTTCGGCAGGCGCGTCAACGAGGTCTTGAGCAAGGTGCTTGCCGCGCGCGTCTCGCACGAGATAAACCGCAACGTCATAATCTCTTTCAACGACAACGGCTTCGTGCTGACGTTGTCGCGCGCGGTCACCGTGGACGCGAAGAGGCAGCTGTTCATGCTTTCGCGGCTGGACCTTCCCGAGGAGGCGCGCGAGGCAATCGCCAAGACGGAGACCCTACGGCGCAAGTTCCGCCACGTCGCCGTCCGCTCCCTCATGATCCTCCGCAATTACATGGGCCGCCAGAAGTCCGTGGGCAAGCAGCAGATGAGCGCGCACATGCTGTTCGGCGTCTCCAGCCGCCTCGTCGGCTTCCCCGTAGTCAAGGAGACGTTCCGCGAGATTCTGGAGGACCAGATGGACCTCAAGGGCGCCCAGTCGGTGCTCCAGCGCGTCAAGGACGGCGAAATCGCGGTCAACCTGCTGAAGCCCTACGACCTGCCCTCGCCGTTCGCCCACCTGCTTATCACGCAAGGCATTTCCGACGTGGTCCTGCTGGCGGACCGCAAGGCGCTCCTGGAGAACCTTCATACGCTCGTATTGAAGCGCCTCGGCCGCCCGGTCCCCGAGCGCCCCACGCCAGCAGCCGTCCCTGCGGAAATTCCCGCCGTGGCCGAGAAACCCGAGCCCTTCAACCCGATTTCGCGCCGGCGCGCCTTGCCGCGCAGGCGCCCGAGGTGGTCCGGCTCATGAAACGCGTGCTCTTCGTGTGCAGCCACAATTCCGTGCGCAGCCCCATGGCGGAGGCGATTTACAACCACGCCTCCCGCCGTTCGCGCGCCTCCAGCGCGGGAATCGATCCCGTGCATTCGGTCAAGACTCAGGCCATGGCCACCCTTTCCCGCCGCGGCATCTCCTGCCAGGGCCTGCGGCCCAAGCGCCTCACCCAGCAGATGATCGACTCCGCGGACAAGGTCGTGTTTTTGACGAAGAGCCACGCTGGCTTCGACGCCCCGGGTTCAGAGGAATGGGACGTGCCCCTGCCGGATTCGCCGGAATCCTACGACGCGCTTTTCCTGCTCCTCCGCAGGAAGACGGGCGAGCTTGCCGCGAAGGTCGATGGGGCTTGATTGTGCTTCCCCGCCTCGGAGTGTTCTTCGACGAGCTCGGCCTGCTAGCGGTCAGCGACCTCCAGCTCGGCTACGAGGCAGTGCTCCAATCGAGGGGCATCCAGGTGCCGGTATCCCAGTACCCGCAGGTTGAGTCCTCCATCGGCGCCATGCTCGACGAGACCGGCGCAAGGCGCATACTCTTCAACGGCGACATCAAGCACGGCTTCTCACGCGCGCTCCAGCAGGAATGGGGCGAGGTCGGGGCGCTCCTTGATTTCATCGCCAGGCGCCGCGTGGAGCCGATATTCGTGAGGGGCAACCATGACAACTACCTTTCCAAGGTGCTGCGCGCCCGCCACCTGCGTTCCGCGGACTACCATCTCGAGAAGGGCTTCCTTTTCGTGCACGGCCACCGGCGTCTCGAGGACTACCCTGACTTCGGGAAAATGAAGGCCTATAAGACTCTCGTCATCGGGCACGTCCACCCCGCGGTTAGCATACGGGACGAGATCGGCGTGCCGCGCAAGTTCAAGTGCCTGCTCAAGGGGACGTATAACCGCAAGCCGCTGCTCGTGCTTCCCTCGTTTTCCCCGATGGCCGCCGGCTATGACGTAACCCGCGAGGACGACGGCGAGGACGAGTTCGTCTCGCCGATTTTGGGCAAGTGCGACGTCGGAGGGTTCGTGCCCGTGGTCATCGACGAGGAGGGCATGACCGTGCGCGAGTTCCCCGAGGTCAGGCACCTGCGGTGATGCCTTCACTTGATGACGACCGAGTCCCCTGCGTCCGTCTCCTCCCGCGTCCCGTCCGTCTTGTACCTGTATACCTTGCCCTTCCCTTCGTCGAGCGTCCTTTTGTGCGAGCCGTCGCAGTACGGCTGGTTCTTTGAAAGCCCGCACCGGCAGAGCCACCTGCTCCCGCTGCCGGCCCTGATTTCCATGGGCCCCTGCGCTTCGTGGACGATGATCCTAGCCATGCCAATTCACCGCATTCCGATTGAAGAGCCTCCGGAGGGGGTCGCACCCTCGACCTCCTGTTTTCCTGCGCCGATGACTTCGCGCATCAAGACGTTTTCTTTGGCGCGGGCAAGGTTACAAGACAGGCGCTCTGCTGCTGAGCTACGGAGGCATACGGTAAGGGTTGTGTTTGCGGCTTTTTTTAAAGGGTGTTCCGGCCGGTGGGTTGCGTTTTTTAAATGTGGGGGGTGTTAATCCGGTTCTCCTTTAGGGAGAGGGTGGGGGTCAATGTCGATTAAGGTTGCCTTGAGCTACGTTTTCATTCTCCTCGGTGTGTCGTTTTTCGCCGTCGCGGTCAGCCAGTACAACCAGCTGGCGATCACGTCCGCGCAGTCGGAGATAAGCAAGCCCCTCCTCGAGGCCCAGATTTCCGCGAGCGAGGAGCAGGCGAGGGCCCTCGGCCAGACCGACGCCGACATTTCCGCGAACTCGCAGCAGGCCCGGCAGATTATACAGGAGAGCATAAACCAGATCAACAACGCGTTTATGCAGACCATACTGGTCGACGCAGTGCTCGGGCTCATCTCGCTCTTCGCCGGCGTTCTGCTGTTCGCCCGCGAACGCTGAAAACGCCGGTCCGTCCGGTCTTTTATTCCTTTTCCGCCATAGCGTAGTCCCATGCCTTCCAAACGGGAGCAGGCGCTCCGGGTCATTTACGAAGAGCTTTCGAAGTCGCCGCCGGCGACGCGCGTCGGGCTAGAGCGCCTGAAGATGCGCGTGTGCAGCGACCTCAGGCTCCCCGGCGTGCTGAAGAACCCGGACATCGTCATGTACGTCGAGGAAATGGAGGGCGGCATCTCCGAGGAGTGGCGGAAGCTGCTGAAGATAAAGGACGTGCGCTCGCTTTCCGGCATCAGCAACATCGCGGTCATGACCGCGCCGATGCCGTGCCCCGGCAGGTGCATCTACTGCCCCGGCGGCGTGGACGCGGGCTCGCCGAAGGCGTATACCGGCAAGGAGCCGGCGGCACGCCGCGCCGCCCAGAACGACTACGATTCGTTCCGCCAGGTTTCCGCGCGCTTGAGGCAGTTCGCGCTCATCGGCCACGTCACGGACAAGTGCGAGGTCATCGTGCAGGGAGGGACCTTCAATGCCGCCCCGAAGGAGTATACCGACGTCTTCGTGAAGGGCATCTTCGATGCGTTGAACTGCAGGCCTTCCTCTTCATTAGACGAGGCGCAGTCGCTGAACGAGGCCGCGGCGCACCGCATGGTCGGCCTCACCTTCGAGACCCGCCCGGACCATTGCTCGCCCCGGCAGGTTTCCGACATGCTTGCCTACGGCATGACGCGCGTCGAGATCGGCGTGCAGTCGCTTTCCGAGGAAGTGATGCGGAAAAGCGGCCGCGGGCACACGGTCGGGGATGTTGTGCATGCTACCGCGCGCCTGAAGGATTCTTTCCTGAAGGTGTGCTACCACATGATGCCCGGCCTGTTCGCCGACCGGGCCCAGGACATCGAAGACTTCCGCACGCTTTTTTCCGATGAACGCTTCCAGCCGGACATGCTCAAGATTTATCCGACGCTCGTCATGCCGGGCACTCCCCTGTATGACATGTGGCGGCGCGGGGAATACGCGCCCTACACTTCCGGGCAGGCCGCCGAGGTCATCGCCGAATGCAAGCGCTTCGTGCCGGAATACTGCAGGATAATGCGCGTCAACCGCGACATTCCAGCCAATCTCATTGCCGGCGGAGTCGGGAAGAGCAACCTGCGGGAACTGGTGGCCGGGGAATTGAAGGGCAAGGGCGTCGGCTGCCGCTGCATCAGGTGCCGTGAGGCCGGCATCAGGCAGCTCAAAAGCGGCGTGAATGTTGACCTGCAGGACGTTGCGCTCGTGCGCCGGGACTACCGCGCCTCCGGCGGGGACGAGGTCTTCCTGAGCTTCGAGGACGCCGGGTCGGACGCGCTGCTGGGCTTCCTGAGGCTGAGGATTCCGGGTGAGGCGGCATTCCTGCCGGAGATTTCGGACGGTACCGCGGGCGTCCGCGAGCTCCACGTCTACGGCGAGCAGCTTCGCGTGGGGGAGAGGGAGGGCTCGGGCAGGTTCGACGCCATCCAGCACGGCGGCCTCGGCAGGAAGCTGCTTGCCGAGGCGGAACGGGTCGCGTTGGAAGAGTTCGGGTGCCGCAGGCTGCTGGTCTTGAGCGGCGTGGGCGTGAGGAACTATTACCGCTCCCTCGGCTACGAAAGGGACGGATTTTATATGGGCAAGCCCTTGTCCTAACCGGTGCGACCGCGCATGCATGCGACGAACAAGGACATACTCGAATTCTTCTTCGACGGGAGGACGAGGGGAGTCCGCAGGATCACGAGGAAGGACGCGAAGTACTCGCATTACGCCGGCATGTTCTCCGGGGCCGAGGTCTTTCGCGGGTCAAAGACAGCATCCGAGCGGGGCTGGTTCTACGGATACGTGCACGGCGAGGGCGCCGAGGCTTTCACCGCGCTTGCCTTCGACGAGAGGCAGACCCGGCTTTTCAACGAGCTGCGCGTCGGCGGAAAGTCGTTCCTTTTCGGCGAGGGCGTCTGCCAGGCGAGGTTCTCCGACGGAAAGGCTTCCGTCAAGGACTCCGGCCGGGAGGTCTCGTGGGACTACAACGGGCTCGAATACGCGGTGTGCGTCTCCGTCCCCCGGGGCAGGGGCCGCCTCGTGTTCAGGTATTCCTTCCGCAGGCTCCCCAAGATCGGGAACTACCGTTGCGTGTTCAACGTCTTCGGGCGCATCCTCTGCAACTGGGTCCTCTACCCGCTCGCGGGTTCGCTCGAGATTTCCGCCGAAGGGGACGTTCAGTCGATGAACCTCCCGCCGGAGGTAGCCGAGCTCGTGGGCGCGAGGATCGAGGGCGCCTACGCCTACACCGAGGCGGTGCGCGTCGCGCTTCCGATGGTGTCGTCGGGCTGGAACTGGAACATCGCGCTGTGCCAGCCGGCCTCTGGCAAGGGCAACCCCAAGTTCGTCGGCCTCATGCAGTTCTTCATCGACTTGAGCGGCAGGCGCGTGCCGGTCAATTTCCAGGTATACTGGGTGGACTGGAAGAGCGGCAAGTTCGAGATATACGGCGATGCCACGGCAAGGGCCTCCTTCAATTCGAGGCTGCCTTCCGCGCGCGCTTCATCGCCGGACGGCAAGTTCAAGCTCAAAGTGAGGGCGAGGCTCAGGCCCACGAAAAAGGTTATTAAAGGCGCGGCGCTCTTAAGTGGTTTCGGGCTTCCGAGCGCCGACATCGACTATGCGGTCTTCGCGAACGAGGTGTCCGCGGTCGTCGGGAGGCGCAAATATTCGGGCAGGGGGACGTCCGAGATTTCGGGGCTGAAAAAACTCGCTTACTGGGTCTGACGCACAAACGCAGGCAGGGGGGTATGCGATGGATTACGTCTTCGTCATCGGAGGCATTGACTATGGAAAGCTGAAGGACGTCCTGGCCGCAGAGCCTTTCGCGGACGACTCCTTCGCCAAGGCCGGCTACACGCTCCGCGAGAGCAAGCCGCTGGGCCTCAAGGGAGGCGATTACATCCTGCACTTCCGGACGGCCGACGATTCGCTCGCGTCAAGGCTGAAGGCGCGCCTTAAGCCGCTGGAGTCCGCCAAGGAGCTTGAGGGCAACGCCAAGGACGACATTTCCGCCAAGATTAGTGCCGACGAGGATTCCGCTACGCAGGGGTTCGGGAGCATCTTCGGCTGAAGTTCAACCGCCAGGAGGTGGGGAGGGGAATATGGCAACCAAGGTTCTTCTCGTCGGGCTCGGGTCCACCGCACGCGCCGACTGCCTTGCTGAGGCGATCGCCCGCAGCGCCGGAGCCGAGCTCTACGCCTTCCTCCAGCACGCTAATCCGGGCGTGGTCGCGAAGGCCAAGCGGGTGCAGGTCGGCAGGCTCGACGACCTTGCCGCGCTCAAGTCCTTCGCCAAGGAAATTTCGGCAGACCTAGGGGTCATGAGCCCCGAGGCTGCGCTCGCGCTGGGGGCCGTAGACTCCTTGAACGAAATCGGGGTCCCCTCTTTCGGGCCCTCGAAGTCGCTCGCTAGGCTGGAGACCAGCAAGTCCTTCACCCGCGACCTCATGCTCAAATACCGCATCGAAGGGAATCCGGAACACAAGGTCTTTTCCTCGGAAGACGACCTTCGGGACTACCTCATCAGCCTCGCGAAGTTCGTGGTCAAGCCCGACGGCCTGACCGGAGGCAAGGGAGTGCGCGTGCTCGGCGAGCACCTCTCCGGCATCGACGACTCGCTGGCGTATTGCAGGGAAATCCTCGCCGGCGGCTCGCGCGTCATCGTCGAGGAGAAGCTCGAGGGCGAGGAGTTCTCCCTCCAGTGCATCACCGACGGCCGGACCGTGGTTCCCTGCCCGGCGGTGCAGGACCACAAGCGCGCCTATGAGGGCGACCGCGGGCCGAACACGGGCGGAATGGGCTCCTACTCCGGCGCGAACCACCTCCTGCCCTTCCTTTCCAAGGAGGACGTCGGGGACGCCAAGGAGATTACCGAGAGGCTCGCGCAGGCGCTTTTCAAGGAGACCGGCGAGTACTACCGGGGCGTGATGTACGGCGGTTTCATGGTGACCGCGGGCGGCGTAAAGCTCATCGAGTACAACGCGCGTTTCGGCGACCCCGAGATTATGAACGTCCTGCCGCTGTTGGAGACCGACTTCGTCGAAGTCTGCAGGGCTGCCGCCGAGGGCAGGCTCTCGTCCCTCAAGCTTTCCTTCTCCGCCCAGGCCACCGTGTGCAAGTACGCGGTGCCCGAGGGCTACCCCGAGAACCCGAAGAGGAACGGCAACGCCGTCGACGTCTCCGCGCTTTCCGACTACGCGGCCAAACAGGCGGGCGCCAAATACTACCTCGGCTCCGTCGAGTCCTCGGGCACTCCGGGGTCGTACAGGATGGGGACCTCGCGCGCCATCGCGTGCGTGGGAATCGCGCCGACGATTGAAGCTGCAGAGAAGGTCGCGGAGAAGGCGGTGAAAAGTATCCGGGGTCCGGTGCGCCACAGGGCCGACATCGGCACGCTCGAACTCATCCAGAAGCGCGTCAGGCACTTAAACGAGCTGAAGAAACGCAAATAAACTTTCGCGGCGAAGACCGACGCCGCGTTTTTTTACACTGTCGTCCTCTCCGGTGGATTCACTTTTTGTCCACATTGTGGAATGTGAATACAATTTTTTGTATCGGTTTAGTTTTGTAGGCGGTTTTGCGCCATTTCCTGCATGAAATCGGTAAAGTTTTCTTCCCGCAACCTTGCCGTTTGAAAGAAACTCATCAACACGGAAGTCGTTTGCGCTCCTCGGTCGGACTGGCTTCCGAA
>JAZDGU010000047.1:0-4515 GCA_043806595.1 Microcaldota archaeon | reverse complement strand
GGGAGGGTGGTCGGCGTGGGCATGATGGCTGAGTTTTCCGATTTTCTGAAGAAGTACCAGGTGCTGGGCCTCGCGGTCGCGTTCATCATAGGCGCGGCTGCGACGAAGCTTGTCTCGGCGATGGTGAACGACGTAGTAATGCCAATCATCGCGGTGCTCGTGCCGGGAGGCGAGTGGAGGGCTGCGACGCTGGACATCGGGCCGGTCAAGTTCCTGCTCGGCGACTTCGTCGGCGCGGTCATAGACTTCCTCATCATCGCGCTCGTCGTGTTCATGATAGTCAAGATGATCATGAAGGAAGACGCTACGGCAAAGAGATAGCTTTTTCGGACGGCGCAAAACGGGTGGCGGAATTGAAGTACATAGGCCAACACGAGCGGAAGGTCCTGCGCAGGTACAGGCTGGGGCTTTCCCGGGCAAGAACGGAACGCGAGAAGGTCGCGCTTTTGCGGAAGGCGGTGGCCATGGCCGTGCGCGAGGGAGTCCACCACGGCTTCAAGAAGGGCCTCAAGAGCCGCAAGCGCAGCTAGCGCACCACGCCGAGAAAGGCGGACGCCAGCGCCGCCGCGGCGTATATTATTGCGGCGAGAATCACGAAGCCGATGATGCTGTCCCACGAGTCCATACGCGCACCAGTATTATTCGGCTAGCAGTGGGGGCGCATCGCGTATAAAAGCGTTTGCCGGCAAAGGCTTGCATGAGCCAGGATTGGTGGTTTCCGGCGGCGCTGCTGGCGTTCCTCGCCCTCGGGTTCTCGGCGGGGTACCTGTTTTCCCAGCCGCAGGCCGCGGCCTGTGTCGGTTCGGTTGCCGTGCAGCCCGTGTTCTCGCCCGGCGCGGATGCGGTGCTGTTGCCGCTGCTGGACTCAGCGGAGGCTAGCATCCACGTGGAGCTCTACCAGTTCTCCTACCCCCAGCTGCGCGCTGCGCTCGTCTCTGCTGCGGCAAGGGGCGTCGAAGTCCGCGTCATCCTCGACCCGACTGTTGACTCCAATCTGGACACTGCGGAGTATCTTAAGTCGAGGGGCGTGCACGTGCGCTGGAGCTCGAGGGATTTCACGCGAACGCATTCCAAGACCGCGGTCGTCGACGGCAGGCGCGTGGTCGTCGGCAGCATAAACTGGAGCGGCGCGGCGATGAGGGAGAACCGCGAGGCGGGCGTGATCGTCGACGACTATGCGGTCGCGGCGGAATTCGAGCGGGTCTTCTCCGCGGACTGGGGTAAGGCATCGGAAGTGAAGTGACATGGACTACGACGCCCGGAAGCTGGAAATCAGGAGGGCGGGCAAACGCGAGCTCTACAGCATAACCGTGCTTACCCGCAGGTTCTTCCCCTACACGGGCTTCAACATGGAGAAGATCTACAAGCGCCTCCGCACCCGCAGGATATACTACTACGCCGCCCTCTACGACGGCCATACCGTGGGGTTCCTCGACTTCAAGGAGAACGCCAAAAGCATCAAGATCCTCGGGCTGGCGGTGCTCGAGGAGTTCCGGGGCAGGGGCATCGGCCAGGCGCTCCTCGACGTCGCGCTCGGCTTCGCCCGGGGGAAGGGGAAGAAGTCCGCGTTCCTCCTCGTGGCGCAGCAGAACGATTCCGCCTCGCGGCTATACGAGAGGAACGGCTTCAAAAGCAGGGGAAGGCTGGCGAAGAAAATCTGGGGCATGGACGTGCTGCTGCTGGCGAAGGAGTTCGGCTAGCGTCTCCTGCGCGGAGCCTTCTCGGCCTGCTCGGTGCTGCATCCGTAGCTCTTGAACGCCTTGGCGAACATTATGCTGACCACTCCCACGAAGAACTGGAACGTCGCCCACACGTACCCGAAGCCCGCGTTCTGGTACATGTAGCCCTTGACGACGAAGTAGATGCCGTTCGCGACGAAATAGGCCGCGATCAAGTAGAGGAGCATCGCCTTGGGGTTGTACCCGTAGAAGGACGCCATTTTCTCACCTGACCCCCTTTCCCCGCGGGGGTATAAAAATCTTGCTGGCAGGGGGAGGGCGGCCGCAACGCCAAACTATATCAATCCCGGCAGGCAGATTATACACCGAAGCACATGCCAGCGTTCGTCTCAACGTGCAGGAAGCCCCGCCAGCGGACGCGCCGCATCGCAAGGCTGCTCGCCCTCCTCCTCGGCTCGAAGTACGAGAACCGGGGCAAGAGGAGCGTCGGGGAGGTCATGGAAAGGGCAGACCTCGCCGGGTTCTCGAGGGTCGCCTTCCTTCACGAGCGCCACGGCGCGCTCTCCAGAATAGAGTTCTATGATGCCGGGCTCGGGTGGCTGCCGGAAATCTTGGAGGTCAAGGGCGCCGAGATTCCCGAGTCCAGGTTCAGGGTCCCGCCGGAGTTCTCGTTCAAGGCGGAAGACCGCGGCGGCGGGGAGATCGCCCGCCTTTTCCAGATGGCCCAGTCGGAAGTAGAAGGGTTGACGGAAGGCGCAGGCGTTCTTGCAATCCTGTCCTCAGACCGGTTGGAGTTCTCCGCGCGCGGCGAAAAGCGGCTTTCGATGGACATACGGCTGGCAACGGCAAAGAGCGTCCCGTAGCGTTTTATAACCCTTGCCGGCGTTTGTTGCTCGTGGTTGCATGGACCCCGGAGCGCAGAAGGCATTCGACAAGGTCAACGCGAAACTCGACCTGTTGAACAAGGACCTGCAGGAGACGAAGTCCGCGGTCGAGGAGCTTGCGGATTTCGACCGCAAGGTCGAGAGGGTCATCGAGTCCAAGGTCTTCGAGATCAAGGGCGTCGCCTACATCACGCTCGTCATCGCGTCGGTCCTGCTGGCGCTCGTGATTGGCGCGCTGCTGCGCAACTACCTCGGCTAGGTGATTTGATGAGACTTCCCGCGATAGTCCTCAACTTCAAGGCCTATCCCGAGTCGCGCGGGGAAGGCGCGCTCAAGCTCTCGCTTGCGGCGAAGAGGCTGGCCGATGAAAACAACAAAACCGTAGTCGTCTGCCCTTCCCAACTTGACGTACATGCGGTTGCCTCAAGACTGGCCGCAACGCCTTTTTTCGAGGTGTTCGGCCAGCATGCGGACTTCAACGCCGACGGAGCGTTCACGGGCAGCGTCACTTCCGAGGCGCTGCTTGCCGCCGGCTGCAGGGGAAGCCTCCTCAACCATTCGGAGAGGAAAATCGGCATCGAGGCCGTGGAGCTTACGGTCAAGCGCGCCAATGCCGCCGGGCTCTACCTAATAGTGTGCGCGGATTCCGTCGCCGAGGCGAAGGCAATCGCGAAATTCTCGCCGCCGTGCATCGCCGTCGAGCCGCCCGAGCTCATCGGCAGCGGGATCTCGGTGAGCACGGCCAAGCCGGACGTGGTTACGGATTCCGTGAAGGAGATTAAGGGGATCGACGAGAAGATCGCGGTGCTTGTGGGGGCAGGGGTGTCGAATGCCGCCGACGTGCGCAAGTCCGTCGAGCTCGGTGCTGAGGGAGTGCTGCTCGCGAGCGCGTTCGTGAAGGCCAAGAGCCCCGCGAAGCTGCTGGAAGGCATGCTGGCGGAGCTGTGAGCCGGTTTTGCACTCACTTGAGCAGATTCACGCCGTAGAGCGCCGCGTGCGCGTCGTCGAGCTTCATCCACCCTAGCGCGGAGTCCTCCACCGGCCAGGCATCGTAGTGCGTGCTGTTGAAGTACAGGTGGTCGACTACCGTCTTGTTTGTGTCCACGGTTATTCCCGCCGCGGAGATCTCGGGCAGGCTCACAAACCCCTCGAGCCCGATGGTGTAAGGCGACATGTCCGCGTAGCGCTGCGAGAGGAACACCCTTCCCTCCATGCGGTCGAGGAAGCTCGGGCCGTCCTCCGACGGCATGTACCACTTGTTCAGCGTCGCGTTGTCCACGGCAGCAGGGCCGGAGACCGTGCCGTCGGCCTCCGCAATCGTCCTCTTGATGAAGCCGTTCGTGTTCAGGGGGTAGAGCGGGTCCTCGAAGCCCTCCAGCGGCAGAAGCTCGTATTCCTCGTATACGCGCCGGATGCGGACGGACCCGATGGCGTCCGTGATGTTCACGCCGATGCGCAGGGAGATGTTGAGCGCGAAGCTGTCGTGGGGGAGCACGTCGAGCCACAGCACCGAGACGTTGGTCTGCAGCGCGTAGAGCAGGCCGATGGCCTCCATGCGCTCCGCCCAGTCGCTCAGCGAGCTCGAGGTCATGAACGACGAGTTGCTTCCGTATATCGTTCGGTTCAGCATGAGCTCCTCGACGCGGAGCTTGGCGTCGTCGAGCGTGGTGCCGTTGACGTCTATGTAGTTCAGGGCGGCGATGAGCGCGCGCTTGCTCGTCATGTCGAGTATGCGGGGCACGTCGAGCGCGATGGATTCGGCGTAGTTGCCTATCTCGTCCCCGCGGATCTTGAGCACCGTGGCCTCGTCCTTGCTCTGCTCCATCTGCAGGTAGGCCGCGAGGAACATGAACACGGGCACGAGCAGCAGGAGCGTGATCACTGAATAGACGAGTCCCCTCATTTTCTCACACCCACACGCTCACTCCCATGTCCACGGGGCCCCACACGAA
>JAZDGU010000046.1:0-58423 GCA_043806595.1 Microcaldota archaeon | reverse complement strand
GGCGTGCATGAAGTCAAGCAGCTCGTGGCCCGTGCCCACGAATTGGAGGCCGAGGGCAGGTCAGCCGAGGCTTACGCGCTCTGGGTGCAAATCGGAGGGAGGATGGATTCTCTTGCCGACGCCCCGCCGGACCAGGATTTCTTCGTCTATGTCATGGTCGGCGCCGGCGTGCTGGTCGTCATGGCGGGACTGTTCTATGCTGCACGGATCAGCCGCGGGCTCCCGGGTTCAGGGAAGGCGCGCCAGCGGGAGGAGCGGCTCGCGGCGATCGAGAAGCAGCGCGTCGAGCTGGTGCGCAGGTACATGAAGCGAGAGATGGACTATCCGATGTACTCCAAGCTGATGGCCGGTCTGGACGAGGAGTACAGGAAAATCCAGCGCGGGGCGCAAGAAAAGAAATAAAACCCCGCAGGCCCTACGCTTTCTCCATGCGCGTTCTTCTTGCGGCGGCTGTCGCGTTTTTCATTTTAACCGGATGCGTGCAGCAGCCTGCACCCGAGGCCCCGCTGGCCTCCTCCACCCCGGTTCCGACCCCGATACCGACCACGCCTACGGAATGGACCGGCGAGAAGACGATAATTTACTGGACGATTCCGCCCTTCTTCAGGATTTTGCCGACACCTTCGACCCCTCCTCCGACGCCAACGCCAGTGCCGACCCCCAACCCGCCGACGGGCTTCGGGTTAAACTGCACGGCCTCCCAGGACTGCCCTGACGGATACTTCTGCAACTGGTTTGAGCGCACGTACTTCAAATACGGAGCAAACGGCTCCTCCGAGAAGGTCTTGGAGAACTACGGCGACAGACTCTGCCGCCTGCAGTGCTTCACGGAAAAGGACTGCGGTCCCGGTGAAAAATGTGTCGCAATCGAGCGCTACCGCGGGCCCTACCCCGTCGGCGTAAAGGTCTGCGCCAAGAGTTGATCTGCGCGCCATTTACCGGCTAGGATTTCTCGGCGTGCTTTTTTTCGTGATGAGCGTGCGCGTGCGGGGCGCCGCCGGCCTTGGCCGTGCCGTCGCGGTACTTCTTCCCGTACTTCTCCTTGTGCTCGGGCTTGGGCCTCTTGACCTCCTCCTCCGGCAGCTCCGCCACCAGCTCCCATCCCAGCTCGAGCGACTGCTCGATTCCGCGGTTCTCGTACTTGCCCTGCGTGACATAGCGCTTCTCGAAGGTCTCGGCGAACCGCAAAAACTTCTTGTCCCTGTCGGTCAGCGCCTCCTCCCCGACTACAGCGACAAGATTGCGCAGGTCCCTTCCCTCCGCGTAGGACGCGTACAGCTGCGATGCGATTCCGGCGTGGTCCTCGCGCGTCTTGCCCGCCCCCAGGCCCGAGTTCATCAGCCTTGAAAGAGAGGGCAGCACGTCGATGCACGGGTAGATGCCCTTGCGCTGCAATTCCCTGCTGAGCACGATCTGGCCCTCGGTGATGTAGCCCGTGAGGTCCGGGATGGGGTGCGTGATGTCGTCGTCCGGCATGGAAAGTATCGGGAACTGCGTGATGCTGCCCTTCTTGCCCTTTATCCTGCCCGCCCTCTCGTATATGCTGGCGAGGTCGGTGTACATGTAGCCGGGGTAGCCGCGCCTGCCGGGCACCTCCTGCCGCGCCGCCGCGATTTCACGGAGGGAATCGCAGTAATTGGTCATGTCCGTGAGGATGACGAGCACCTGGTAGTCCTTCTCGAACGCGAGGTATTCCGCAGCCGTGAGCGCGAGGCGGGGCGTGATGAGCCTCTCGATGCTCGGGTCGTTCGCGAGGTTGAGGAACAGCACGGCCCTCTCGAGCGCTCCCGTCTTCTCGAAGTCCTGCATGAAGAAGCTCGCCTCGGAGTGAGTGATTCCCATGGCCCCGAATATGACGACGGACTCCTCGCCCTCGCCCTTGTCGAGCACGGTCGCCTGCCTTGCGATCTGAACGGCGATGTCGTTGTGCGGCAGACCGCTGCCCGAGAATATGGGGAGCTTCTGACCGCGGACGAGCGTGTTCATGGTGTCGATCGTGGAGATCCCGGTCTGTATGAATTCCTTGGGTTCCGCGCGCGCGAACGGGTTGATGGCGGAGCCGTTGATGTCCTGCTTCTCCTTGCTGATGATGGGGGAGCCCTTGTCTATCGGCTCGCCGCTGCCGTTGAACACGCGTCCGACCATCTCGTCGCTGACCGCGAGGTTCATCGTCTCTCCGGTGAAGCGTATGCGCGTCTCCTTGGTGTCGAGGCCCTGCGTGCTGCCGAAAATCTGGACCGCTGCGAGGCCCTTGCTCGTCTCGAGCACCTGCCCCTTCTTCCTGTCCCCGCTCGGGAGGATGATGTTGACGGTTTCCCCGTACGCCGCGTTTTCGACGCCCTCGACGAACACTATCGGCCCGAAGATTTCCCGCACGGTCCTGTATTCCTTGATCATCGTCATCCACCCAGAGCCATGTTTGTTAGATTGAAGGTTGCGTATGCGGACGGTTTCCCCTCGTGCAGATCGGGCCCGTGCAGCAATCCCGCGCCGGTCAGCAGGTTGATCCTGCCCGCGAGCTGTGTTTCAGTCATTCTCAGGGACGGGATGTGCTTGGCAAGTTTATGCGTCCTCAGCGCCTTGGAAATTTCTGGGAATGATGCCGGATTCCTTCCGAATGCCCCGTAGATCACGTGAAGGAGGGCCTGGGAGTGGATGATGGGCGCCGGGCGGTTATACCTCTTTTGGGACAGGAGGGCGATGGTAACGCGGGGATCGGGCAGGGGGGCGTGTTCCTGCAGGTGTCCGGACACGACCTTCCACAAGAGGGTGGTGCGAACCCTGTCGTAATTGACCCTTCCTTCTCCATGAGTCCATGCGATTTCGCTTGCAGTCAAACCGATCCCCTTGGTTATCACGCCTATCGTGCTGGCGTGGCTACTGCCCGTTTTCCCGATTTCTTTGATTTGAGTTCTGACGTCCCTCAAGCTTGTTTCCGCCCTTTCAATTTTACCCCGAAGGCCCTTGTGACTTATCTCCAAATCCATTTTTTCTTCCGGCGGCATACGCGGATCCCCTATTTTGCGAACGCCGTCTCGAGGCCCTTGTTCAGCTCGGAAATGGCTTTTGTGAACTCGTCGTCCTTCAGCCGCTTGAGGCCCGCAATCTGCTGCTTCTGCGGCGCCTTCTGTATCCTCTCGAAGGGCACGTCCATTGCGAGCGCATTGGCGGCCTTGTCGTAGAAATGGAGTATCGCCTTCAGCAGCGCGTGCTGCTTCTTGAGCGTCGAGTACACGTCGACCTCGTCGTACGAGTTCTGCTGGAGGAAGTCCTCGCGGATCATCTTCGTCGCCTCGAGCACGAGCCTCTGCTTGTCCGGCAGCGCGTCGGGGCCGATGAGCTGCACGATGTTCTGGAGTTCGGCCTCCTCCTGGAGCAGGGACATGGCCCTCCCGCGCACGTCGTAGAAGTCGCTCGCCACGTTGTCGATGTACCACTTCTCGAGGTCGTCGAGATACAGTGAATAGCTTTTCAGCCAGTTGATGGCGGGGTAGTGCCTGCGCCGCGAAAGGTTCGCGTCCAGAGCCCAGAACACCTTGGTGACGCGCAGCGTGGCCTGCGAGACCGGCTCGGAGATGTCCCCGCCGGGAGGCGAGACCGCGCCGATGACCGAGATGCTGCCGAAGCGCGGCTTGCCCGCCTCGCACTGCACAATGCCGGCGCGCTCGTAGAACTCGGCAAGCTTCTTTGCGAGGTACGCGGGGTAGCCTTCCTCGCCGGGCATCTCCTCCATGCGCCCGCTGATCTCGCGCATCGCCTCGGCCCAGCGGGACGTGCTGTCGGCCATGAGCGCGACGCTGTATCCCATGTCCCGGTAATATTCAGCTATCGTGATTCCTGTGTAGATGCTCGCCTCGCGCGCCGCGACGGGCATGTTCGAGGTGTTCGCGATGAGCACCGTGCGGTTCATGAGCGGCTTCTTGTTCTTGGGGTCGAGCAGCTTCGGGAACTCGACGAGCACGTCCGTCATCTCGTTCCCGCGCTCGCCGCAGCCGATGTAGACGATGACGTCAGCGTCGGCGTATTTCGCGAGGTCCTGCTGGGTGACCGTCTTGCCGGAGCCGAACGGTCCGGGAATGGCCGCGACTCCTCCCTTTGCGATGGGAAAGAACGTGTCGACGATGCGCTTGCCCGTGATGAGCGGCATGTCGGTTCTGAGCTTTTCGACGTAATGGCGGGGAATCCGGACCGGCCACCTCTGCAGCATGAATATTTCCTTCTTTCCGACGGTCGCGACGGTCTCCTCGATGGTGAATGCGCCGCGTTCGATGTCCGAAACCGTTCCCTCGACGCCCGCGGGCACCATGATCCTGTGCTCGATGTCGTTCTCCTTGACCGTGCCAAGGATGTCGCCCGGCCCGACCTTGTCCCCCTTCTTCACGGAGGGTTCGAAATCCCATTTCTTCTTGCGGTCGAGCGCGTTGACGGAAATGCCCTTCTGGATGAAGTTGCCGGACTTCCCCATGATGGCCTCGAGCGGCCTCTGCGTGCCGTCGAAGATTCCGGAGAGCAGTCCCGGCGCGAGCTCGACGGAAAGCGGCATCTCGGTCCGAACGACCTTCTCCCCGGGCCTCAGGCCGTTCGTGTCCTCATAGACCTGGATCGACGCGCGGTCGTACTTGAGCGCGATTATCTCGCCGACGAGCTGCATGTCCCCCACCTTTACCAGCTCGTTGATCTGCGCGCCCTGCATGCCAGTGGCCTGCACCACTGGGCCGGAAATCTTGGAGAGAATCGCCTCGGAAGCCATGCCCGCTGGGTCACCCGTTTTCAACCACCCGCCACTAAGCATTCAATGGAAGGCGGAACGCAATAGGATTGCACTGCATATACGGTCAAAAAACATTTAAATAGCTGTCCCGCCCTCCTACGCCTAATCGGGGAATAATCCCATGCTCGACTCTCATTGCCACCTCACCCACCCGCTGTTTTCTGCGGATACCGACGCCGTCATTGCCAACGCCAAGTCCGCCGGGCTTCGCGCCATTCTTTGCATCGGCACCAGCGCCTCGGACTCGGAAAAAGTCCTCGCCGTCAGCCGCCTGCACCCTTCCTACGTCTTCCCCGTGCTCGGGCTTTCCCCGCACGACGCCCCCTCCGCCGACCTCAAGGAAGAACTGAAATTCCTTGAAATAAACGCCGACTCCGCCGTCGCCATCGGCGAGATCGGGCTGGAATACCGCCATTTCAGGGAGCCGGCGGACCGTCAGAAGCAGAAGGACGCGCTCGCCGCCCAGTTGCAGCTCGCCGAAAAGCATTCCAAACCCGTCCAGATACACTGCCGCGACGCGCACGACGACCTCTACGCCATCCTCGCGGATTTTCCCAAGCTGCACGTCGTCATGCACTGCTTCTACGAGCCCGCGTTCCTCGAAAAGTCATTATCACTCGGGCACACAATCTCCGTCCCGACGCTCCGCAGCAAGAAACGCGACAAGGTCCTCAAGTCCGTGCCGCTTGAACGCGTGCACTGCGAGACCGACTCCCCCTTCCTCTGGCACGCCGGCAGGAACGAGCCGCGCAACGTCGCGGACGTCTACCGCAGGCTTGCCGAGGCCAAGACCCTGCCATTGCCCGAGGTCGAGGCCGCGGTAGATGCGCTTGCCAACCGCCTCTATAAATTGTGGTGACCGCCTGCGCCTGTATTTTTTAATATTGCCTTCCGAATAGCGTTTGCTGATAGTGGTTTTCCCATGAAGGAAGGAGTGCGTCCGACGAGGATGGAACTGCTGAACACGAAGCAGCAGCTCGTGCTAGCGAAAAAGGGCCACACCATCCTCAAGCAGAAGCGCGACGCCCTCGTGCACGAGTTCTTCAACATCATCACGAAGGCGAAGGACCTCCGCAAGGAAGCGGACACAGAGGCCGCGCTTGCCTTCAGGTCGCTTGCCGTCGCCAAGGCGTTCCACGGCGACCTCTTCGTCGAGACCGCGGCGCTCGCGAGCAAGAAGGTCCCCGAAATCGAGGTCACCGCCAAGAACATCATGGGCATCCGCATCGCGGAGATAAAAGGCGTGGACGTGGAGAAGACGCTGCTCGAGCGCGGCTACCCGCTGCAGGGCTCGTCCGCGAAGTTCGACGCCGCGGTCGAGCACTTCGAGAAGCTCCTCAACCTCGTCATCAAGCTCGCCGAATTCGAGACCGCGCTCAAGAGGCTGCTGAAGGAGATCGAGAAGACCAACCGCAAGGTCAACGCGCTCGAGTTCAACATCCAGCCAGAGCTGGCCACCACCATAAAGGAGATCAGCGACCATCTCAACCGGCTCGAGGCCGAGCGCTTCTTCGCGCTCAAGGTCACCAAGAAGCGTCTCTCCAAGGAGGCCGAGAACTAGCCTTCGCGGGCCCTGACCGACGAATAGAACGCCACGCTTGCGATTACGGGCGCCCAGATCCTCGCCACCGACCATAGCAGCAGCCCCGCCGCGACAAAACCGACCGATGCCGAGCCCTGCAGGATAACCAGCCCTATTGCCTCCGTCACGCCGATTCCCTGCGGGATTATCGGCAGCTTTGCCACGAAGAACAGCAGCGTGTAAATGAGGTAAGCGGTGAACGGATCGAGCCACACGCCGAAGGCCGCGAAGCACGCGTAGAACGACGCCAGTTCCAGCAGCAGCGAAAGCGCCAGCAGCCCCAGTGCATCCGCCCGCGGCTTGTGCAGGTACTCCTTCAGCCTGCGCGCGAAGTTCTCGGCCTTGCCCCCGGCGAGCCTGCCGCCGGCGAACCTTGAAAGCAGTCTCATCGGCCCCTCCCTGGTCAGGAAGTAGACGCCGGCGAGCAGCACCACCGGCAGAACCACGCCGAGCGCGATGGATTCCCCGAGCTCGCTGTGCCTTGCGGCCAGCGCGAGAATGCCCGCGACGGAAAACGCGAGGGCGATGCCTATCTTGTGGAACTTGGTTGCGAGGCTTGCCGCAATCGAGTCCGTCGCCGGCCTTCCGTATTGCCTGCCGAAGTAGCCCCGCAGGACGTCGTTGCCGATGGAAAACGGCGTGAGCGAGCCGAACTGCGCCGCCCACCCGATCTTGTTGGCCTCCCAGAACCCGGCGCCGAGGTGCCTGCCCCAAGCCGCGTTCCACGGGATTATGCTCAGCAAATACAGCGCGACCGCAAGCCCGGCGAGCGCCATGTTCATGGACGGGAGCGCTTTCTCGGCGTCGAAAAGCTTCAGGAGGGCGTACGCCACGGCGAGAAGCGCCGCGACATACGCCGCGTTCTTCCAGTCCATAAAAACAAGAATCAGTCTGTAATTAAAAACCGACGCGGAGAGCGGGATTCGAACCCGCGCGGCGCTTTCGCACCAACAGCTTACCGTCCCCCCGCTGCCTTCCGGCATTCGGGGGGTTAGCAGGCTGCCGCCATAGCCACTAGGCGACCTCCGCAGCGTTAGTTTGTTTGGCGGGCAAGGCTATTAAATATTAAGAGAACAGCTCGCGCGCCGTCTGCAGGCGCTCCTTGACACTGTACGTCTCGTATTTCTCCGGCAGCTTGGTCACGCCTATGTATTTCGCTAGCTCTTCCTTGGGCACGCCGGCGAACTCGGCCGCAACGGAAAGCGACGCGCCGTGGGCATAGACCTGCGTAGCCGCCTTTATCCTCGCCTTCTCGACGACCGTCGAGCGGAAGCGGCTGCTGGCGTAGCTGAACTCCTCGAACTCTTCGACCATTTCTGCCAGCATCTCATAGCATTCCTCCTCCTGCTCGTCCTTCGCGGCGCGCATGTACTCGTCCAGCTGTTCCAAGATCTTCTTGTACTGTGCCGGCCACTGCTTCCCCTTGACTATGTACGGCTTTTCCTCGAATTTGGCTATCGAATACGCCACGACGGCGAGGTTGAGCATCTCCGGCCTGTTCGCGAGAAACGCCTTCTCGGCTACGTCCTCGCCGAAGTCCTTGAGTTCGGCTATGTCCGCCTTCGTGCACGCCTTCCTGAGCCTCTTCAGCTGTCCATACAGGAACTCGTCCATTCCTTCCCCACGCTGGAATGTACGCCAGCGGGATAGAAAAAGGTTGCGATTCGGGGGTTCAAGGAATACGGGCCCGACGGGATTCTCTGCCTTGCCCCTTTTCTTCGCGAAGAAAAGGTGCGGTGGCGCCGCGCCAAAAGAAGGCGGACGGGCCCGACGGGATTCGAACCCGCGGCCTTCTGCTTTCCCCTCCAACGAGATTAGGAGGCAGACGCTCTATCCAAGCTGAGCTACAGGCCCTCTCGGAAGAGTTTAGCGGGCTGGTTTTATTAAATGCTTATGCCGGCGAGCTTGAGGATGACCAAAAGCGCGATTCCGACCAGCCCTAGCACGGCCGCGACGAGCATCGTCACGAAGTTTATTGGGATGCTTACGCCGACGGAATTGAGGATGATGAGCGCGATTACACCTAATATGGAATTGACGATGAAGCGCTTGAGCAGCACAAGAACGATGAGCGCCACGAAAATCAGGATGCCCGCCAGAATGATGAGGTCGGACTGCGAGAAGCTTATCACCGTCGCCGCAGGAGTTGCCGCAGCAGCAAGCGTCATTTCCTTCCCCTCCTGCCGACCGGCGCCGGGATCCTGATGTAGAACACCCCCGCCGAGCTGCGAATCACCAGCGGGTTGCCTGCCATGAGCGACTTGATGTCGAGCTCGTAGTGGCCCTTCTCGACGATGCGCACGTTCTCCGCCCTCGGGCCCCGGTCCTCCTCGGGCTCGGGCGCGTTCTGCCCGCGCCAGCCCGCGAAGTCCTCGACCTCCCTGGCGATTTCCGCGGCGGTCCTGTCCTCGGGCGCCTTCTCAATGGAAATCGGCGTCGCATCGCTTAGCTCCCTTATCTCGGCGTGACGCTCGATGATGTCCGAGGTCTCCCTCTGAAGGGCCTCCATCTTCTCCTTGACCGAGACCTGCTCTTCCCTTAAAAAGAGGAATATCCTAGAGCCGCAGTCGCAGCCCTTCAGCAGCTGGCTCGCGCGGTCGCCGTAGATGGAACCGCATTTGATGCACTTGTGGGGCATTTCTACCGGAAGGGGGTTCCGCGGGCCGCGAATATTAACGTTTTGATTAACGCATTGCCGTCCGAAAAGAAAGAGTTAAAACCACTGTTCTGCATGAACATGTGTCCTTGCCTCCGTAGCCCAGGACACCTCAAGGGGCACTTGACGGTTCCCCCTTACGCGTGTCGCCTCTTCCCCCTCCCCTTAAAAAACAATTATTGCGTAAACGTTTGAAATGCCTCCGTAGCTCAGACTGGTAGAGCGCCTGTCTCGTACGGTGCTTCGCTTCAGCGGCATCCGGGTGAACAGGAGGTCATGGGTTCAAATCCCATCGGGGGCTTGCAGGTGCTTTGGGTAACCTAAGAGCCGTCAGTTGTTGGAGGCCCTCTGCGCGCACTTGCGGTCGAGGCACGCGGTCGGCTCCTGCACCCACGCCCTGCACGCGTTCGTCAGCCTGCGCGCGAGGTAGTCCGAGGTCTGGTTGCCGTCCGGCGTCCGCGCCGACTTGAAGTTCTGGTCGAACGCGAACAGTAGGAGTATCGAGCTGTTGGAGTCGCAGAACACGGCGCCCGAGTCGCCGTACGGGCGCTGCGTCGGGCCGACGTCGTTGTGCAGCCCCTTGAAGTACGCCGAGCCGTTGAATTCGACCCGCTGGAGGGAGCCGTCGAACCTCCTTCCCTGCGTGAACGCCAGGATCTGCCATGCAAAGTACGAGCGCTGCACCATCGGCTGGTTCGCGATGTATGCCTCCCCCTCCATGTCGTAGCGGGTCTCGTGGATGCCTCCGATGAAGTCGGACTCGAGCTGGAGGGTTTCCTCGGTTTCCACGGAAAACCCGAGGTCGGACGCGATGCGCTTGATTTCGGCGCCGGCGCGGTCCCTGAGGAGCAGGAGCTTGAGGCCGGAATCCAGCGCGCCGAGCTTGAGCGTGGGCGTCGGCGTGGCGGTGGGCGTCGGCGTGGATTCGGTGGTGGCAGACACCGCCTCCGGGATGGGTTCAATGGTTGGAGCGACGGTGGCTTCCGGCGGTTCAAGGGCAACGGGCCTGTTGTAGTAAATGTAGAATGCGGCGGCGATTAATAGGACGAGGATTATCACGATGCCGACCCCGGTGGCTTGCGGGGAATCGATGCGGGTTTTCTTTCCCGGCTGCTGTTCCGGCCTTGGCGGGAGCGGCTCGCGCATGATTCCGAGGATGGTCTGCTTCCACGACTTCCTCGTGTCGATGGCGTCCATGGCCTCGGAAAGCATGAGCGTGCCAACCCTGCCTTCCACTTCCTCGGCGATCCTTCGCACCGATTTCTTCGACTCCGCGTTCTCCCTCTCGTGGAAGTACTCGTAGAGTTCGAGGAGGGGGGCGAGGAGGACGAGGCAGTTGCCATCCGTCACCTCCTCCTTGAGGAGCTCCGGGTCGGCTTCCTCGGAAGAGCCGGGGAGGTGCAGCAGCCTCCGCCGCACGGCGTCGACGCGGTCGGAGTCCTCGCGGTCGAAGTACTGCCCGCGCAGTCCCGGCGAGATTATCTGCGTGACGAGGGAATGAAGGGTGTTCTCGGGCATCTGGTCCCCACCGTTTCTCTTGGTGGAATTAACGGCGTTGGATATTTAAGGCAGGGGGGCGGAATGCTTGCGGGCAACCCCTGCAAAGGCAAGTAAAGTTAGCGGGTTTTCCGTCATGGAACACTTGGACCTTCTGAAGTACGCATTGCACTCGATGGCCCACCGCTCGCTGCGCAGCTGGCTGACCATACTAGGCATCGTCATCGGCATAGGCGCGATAGTCATCCTCATCTCGCTCGCGCAGGGGATAGACCAGTACATCCGGGGCCAGATGGACATCTTCGGCGCGAACTACGTCCAGGTGATTCCGGGCAGCCTCGAGGACATGTCAAGCGGCTTCGGCCCGCCGACGCTAAAGGGCATTCTCTACGACCGGGACGTCGAGGCGGTTGGGAAGGTCGCGGGCGTGAGGGCCGTTTCCGGCATCATCATGGTGTCCTTCGCCAGCGTGGAGTACAGGAACGAGACGTACAACCGCATGGTGTACGGGCTGGAGTCCGACGTGCTCTCCCAGTTCACGCACATCGGCCTCGAGTCTGGAATGGTATTCCGCGAAGGCGACGTGGAGGGCCTTCTCATCGGCAACACCGTGGCGCACGACTATTTCAAGAAGGATGTCGACATCGGGAGCACGATGCTGATAAACGGCGAGACCTTCCGCGTCCGCGGCATCATAAAGAAGGCCGGGGACATCGGGGGCGACTTCGACGAGGGCATATACATGGACCCGCGCGCCGCAAGGAACCTGATGGGCGAGCAGTTCAGCCGCGGCACCGTGTTCGCCATCCTTGCCATCACCGAGAAGAACGCGGACATCGCCGTGATTGCGAAGGAAGTCGAATCCGAGCTTATGAAGTCGCACAAGGTGCGCGAGGACGAGAAGGACTTCACGGTGATGACCGCGGAGAGCACCGCCCAGTCCCTCGGCGCGATAACGGGCCTGCTTTCGCTCTTCCTCGGCGGCGTCGCCGCGATATCCCTCGTGGTCGGCGGCGTCGGCGTCGCCAATTCGATGTTCACATCGGTCCTCGAGCGCACGCGCGAGATAGGAGTCCTCAAGTCCGTCGGCGCGCCCGACTCCGCCATCCGCGAGATATTCCTGTACGAGGCGGCCATGATCGGCATCGTCGGCGGCGTGCTGGGCGTGCTCTTCGGCCTTGCGGTATCGTGGCTGCTCGGAGAGTTCGGCGTGCCCAGCTCGGTGAGCGGCGAGCTGCTCGCGTTCGCAATGGCTTTCTCCGTCGGCGTGGGCGTGGTGTCGGGTTACGTGCCCGCGAGGAACGCGAGCAGGCTCCAGCCGGTCGACGCCCTCCGGTACGAATGACGGCCGTTCAGCCGCGGGGCCGAGCGGGGGGTGGGGATTATATATGCGTTTCGTGTGAATATGGCGGTATTACTACGATGATTCGCGCGCTTCCGGCTTCAGGCCGGTCCCGCCGTTTCAAGCGTATGGCAAGGGGGTCGGAATAGAAATGGGTTACAGCAAGAAACGGTACGGTTCTCACGGCGGGCGCGGGGGTGGCGACCGCGGCGGGAGGGGAGGCGGCGGTGGCGGCGGTGGCGGTTTCCACGGCGGTGGCGGCGGAAGGGGAAGGTCCTTCGGCGGCGGTGGCGGTTTCCACGGCGGTGGCGGCGGAAGGAGTTTCAGCGGCCCGAAGGAGATGCACAAGGCCGTATGCTCCGACTGCGGGAAGGAATGCGAGGTCCCGTTCCAGCCTACGGAGGGCAGGCCGGTCTACTGCAGGGACTGCTTCCAGAAGCACAAGACGTTCTGATTCGCCCGCTTTTTCAGGGCAACTCGGCTTTTTTTCGGTCAGCGGCTAGGGTTCCCCTTTTTTTTCCCGCGCGCATGGGCAAGCCCGCGAGCCATCAAGACTGCGCCCAATGCTGCGGCAGCGAGCCCGGGCGCGAGGAACCTCAGGTCCCCCCAAGGAAATCCGTCTGATGCCAGCTGGCCCGCGTATTGCACGTACTTGAACGAGGAATACATGTTGATGGACGAGTTCAGGGCGCCGATAACGGCAATGGCCACGGAGGCTGCAAGCGCTGCAAGCACTGCAATCCCCGGAATTTTCTTGGAAAGGTACGCTGTGGTGCCGATGGCGAGGAATGGCATGACGGGCAGGAGGTGCCTCGGGCCGTACTGCGCGTTTCCCGCCTCGACGATGGCCGATACGTAGACGATGAGGAGGACGACGCTCGAGATGAAGACCAGCTTTTCCCGCAACAGCCTCCCCTCGGGAAGGAAAAGGAGCCCGAACAGGCCGAGGAAGAGGAACGGCGAGTAGGTCGCGAGGCCGATTTCGGCGCTGAAGACGTAGAAGTACGCCTTCGCAAAATAGGATTCCAGCGGGCGCTGGAAGTCGGGGACCGTGTGGAGGACCGACGGCTCGTTGAAGTGCTGGATGGACCACGCGTGCGCGAACAGGAACGGGTTGCCGAAAAGCGCGAGGTTCAGGAAGAGGAAGAACGCCGCAGGCACGAGCGCGGCCGCAAGGAGCGTCCGGGCGCGCTTGAGCGAAAAGGACGCCGCGTAGAGGAAGACCGGGATGGATACGAACACGGTCAGGGGTTCGGTGATGGCAGCGAGACCCGCGGCGAACCCGGCGAGCGCCTCGTGCCGCGAACGCCCGCGGAAGGATTCCATCGCGAGGTAGAAGGCGATGACCGAAAGCGCGCCGCCGATCTGCGCATGGTGGAGTACGCCCGCATAGACCAGCACGTTGGATCCGAAGACATACCCTAGCGCCACCATCAGCCGCTGCCATCTCTCCTCCGCCCACGGGCGCGACAGCCTGTAGAGGCATACCGCCGCTGCCGCGGTCAGCAGGCCCGTGGTGAGCACGCTGACGAGGAACGCCGCGAGCGCGTAGTCCGTGGAGAACGACACCCCGGCGGCGCGGATGAGGGTGTAGGGCACCGCGCCGATGACGAACACTCCCGGGAACTTCAGCGGATAGGTCTTATCGCCGAAGGAAACCGCGTCGCCGACCCTTCCGAGGGAGAACTCGGGGGTCTGGCTGTTGTGGAGGTCGAGCGTCAGCCTTTCCGCGGCAGCTTCCGTGCCCGCGAAGAGCAGTGCGTATCCTCGGAGGTCGGAGACGTTGACCAGAGCGGCCGAGGCCGCAAGCGTCAGTATGAACAGGCCTGCCTCTATGCGGCGTTCGGATTTTTCGGTGGAGTCCATGAGTATCCGCTGGGGGGTTTTGGCGCGGCGGGTTTCAGGGCGAGGCCGCGGGCGCCTCCTTGGTCCAGACGCGGCATTTCTTCGGCCTCACGTTCCAAATCATCTTGTAGGGGTAGACGCCCTGGCCGAGGTCGTAGTAGCGCACGCCCTCCTGTATCGCCCACTCGATGTTCTTCGCTATGGCATAAATGCCGAGGAACTTGTTCTCGAGGCCGGGCTTGCGGAGGCAGAGCTGGTCGTACACGATTTTCTGGCGTGCGCCCCCCCTCGAGGGGATGGCGCTCTGGAAGGAGATGTTGACCGCGGCGAGCCGGTCCTCGACCTCCATGCTCATCATCCTGAGCATGCCCCTCTTGTGGGCCTCGTGCACGAACACCTTGTATATCTCCGCCTCCTCTTTGGGCGTCATCACGTCGAAGGGCTCGTGGCTCTTGAAGTTGATGTTCCGCTCGAGCCTCCCGAACTCGTCGATGTCGCTTAACCTGTTGAAATAGATTTTCGTGAACTGGTTCTTTCGGTAGACGCGCCTGAGGTTCTGCCTGACCTTGGGCTTCAGCTGGGAGAAGTAGTCGATGAAGCTCTTCGGCAGTTCCACCAGCACGCACGTCTCGAGGCCCTTGCCCTTGCCGACCCTCCAGTGGATGTTGGAGAGCCGCGTGCCGAGCGGCACCTGGTTCATGAACTCTGGCAGGTGCTTCGGCCTTATGCCGAAATCGTTGTAGGGGAGGACCTCGTCGTTCCCGACGAAGGTCCAGCGGGAGTTGCCGTGCTCCGAGTATTTCCAGAGCGGGAGGATTCCGCGGATCTCCTGGCCCTCGAAGCCGAGGATTATCATGCTTTCGCCGCCAAGGGTGTCGGCAATCTTCTTCTGTATGGAGAGGTCGGTGGCGAGGCCGTCGCCGCAGGCAAGCTTCTGGGATGATGAAATCACGCGCGCATTGAATCCCGCAGCGACTTCAAAATCGAGCATCGCACTCGTTCAACCGTTTGCTTTTTCTGAAAAGATTGTTTGCATTAATCATGATTCGTATTAAAGCCTTTCCTTTTTTTTCTTTCCGGAAAAATCCGAATCGAACCGTTTTTATTTTCCATCGTGCATATCTTCGTGAAGGATTTTCCTCAAAATGGTGGTTTGATTGCAGAAAGATTTTCCGGGAACGCGCTTTCTCCCGCCGTACAATTTCCCCGGCGTCGATCCGATTGATTACGCCCAAGCCAAGGTTGTGGTGATTCCCGCGCCCTTCGACGGCACGACCTCGTGGAAGACGGGTGCCAGGCACGGCCCCGAGGCGATAATCTCGGCGTCCAGGTGGCTGGAGACTTACGACGAGGAGCTGGGCCGTGACTTTACCGAAGAGGGCTTCCACACGCTTCCCGAGCTCGAGCCCGACTACGGTTCCGTCGAGAACACGGTGGCCGCGGTCGAGACCGTCGCAGGAAAGATTCTTGGCGACGGGAAGTTCCCGCTCCTCCTCGGCGGCGAGCACGCGCTTTCCGTGGGTGCCTTCCGCGCGCTCAAGAGCAAGCGCCCCGATGCGAGCGTGCTGTATTTCGATGCGCATCCGGACCTCCGCGACGAGTTCGAGGGGACGCGCTTCGGCCACGCATGCGCCGCGCGCCGCGGGCTGGACCTCGGCCTGCGCATCGCACAGGTCGGCATCCGGTCCGTATCCGCCGAGGACAAGGACGTTTACGACAAGCATCCGGGGCAAATCCGGCCGTTCTACGCTTTCGACAAGGCCAACTGGGATGCAGGCGAGATTTCCGGCTCGCTGTCGGACGATGTCTACGTGTCGTTCGACGTCGATGCGTTCGACTCCTCCCTCATGCCCGCAACGGGGACGCCAGAGCCCGGGGGCCTGTTCTGGGACGAAGTGCTTGTCATACTCCGGGAAGTCGCAAAGTCACACAAAATCGTAGGCGCCGACGTGATGGAGCTCTCCCCGCGCCCCTCCCTTCACGCGTGCGATTTCCTCGCGGCCAAGCTCGCCTACAAGCTTGCGGGATTCGCCCTCGCGCGCCCCCGCGGCCGTCCCCCCGGGGTTGGTTTTATAAATTCGCCCCCGTTACGCATTGCGTCATCATGCCGCTTGGGGCGGAAAGTGGTCTATCCCGAAAAATGTTCCTCGACTTCCGAACCGCAAAAAAAATCGTCTCGAAGGAGGGCTCGCCCGTCCTTGTCATAAATGAGTCGCAGCTCGTCAGCAACTACTGGGAGTTCAAGAAGCTGATGGGCCCGCGCGTCAAGGTGCACTACTCGGTGAAGGCGAACTCCCACAAGGGCGTGCTCAACGCGCTCCGGGACGAGGGCTCGAGCTTCGACGTCGCATCGTTCGGAGAGATACAGTCGCTGCTTTCCATCGGCGTTGACGCCACGCGCATGGTGTTCGCCAACCCCGTGAAGATGTCCGAGGACATAATTCGCGCCTACAACGTCGGCGTGGACGCATTCATGTTCGACAACGACGCCGAGATAAAGAAGCTGGCGCGCCACGCCCCCGACTCGGACGTCCTGCTGAGGGTTTTCGTGGAGAACGACGCGTGGATCAAGCTCTCGCTGAAATTCGGCGCCCCCGCGGAGCAGGCCATCCGCCTTTGCAGGAAGGCCAAGAAGATGGGCCTCAACCCGGTCGGTCTGACGTTCTCTGCCGGAAGCCAGGCCCTCACCACCAAGGGCTTCAAGCAGGGGATCGAGACGTGCAGGAAGGTGTTCCGCGAGGCGAGGAAGGAGGGCCTCAATCTAAGCGTGTTCGACCTCGGCGGAGGCTATCCTGTGAAGTACAACCACTCGGTGATCGACTCCAAGCCGTTCATGCAGGAAATCCGCAGGACCCTCGACGAGAACTTCCCGGAGTCGATGGGCGTCGAGATCTGGGCCGAGCCCGGGCGTTACCTCATCGGCAATGCGGCAGTGCTCATCACAAGCGTCATCGGGAAGAGCAAGCGCAACGGCGTGATATGGTACTACCTCGACGACGGCGCTTACCACTCACTCGCCGACGTGTATTACTCGAAGTGGAAGTTCGATTTCATAACCTCCCGGCGCGGGAAGAAGCACCTTTCCGTCCTAGCGGGTCCCACTTGCGATTCCTTCGACATCATCACGCGCCGCGAGTGGCTCCCCGAACTCGAGATCGACGACCTCCTCCTCGTGCCCAGCGCCGGCGCGTACACTTCCGGCCTGAGTTCCCGCTTCAACGGATTCGACCCCGCCAAGATAGTGTTCCTCAAGTGAGGCGCAGCTTTTTATACGGCGGTTGAGTGGGAAATTCATGAAGAGGCCGAGGCGGCTGCTGCGCCGCAAGGGCAGGGAAAAGGCGCCGAAGTGGAAGGCTGCAGGCGAAGCCTTTTCCCGGCACCGTCGGCGCTCCCATCCCATCTCGGCGGTCGGGCCCTTCCTCGCATTCGTGCTGCTTCTCGTCGCCGCACTCTTCGCACTCCATTCCTCGGGGTTGAAGCTGTCCCCGCTGTCGCTCATGTTCATCGCCATTCTGCTGATGCTCATCGGCCTCGGGATTTTCATGGCCTACAGCCTGCACGCGCGCGAGTCTGAGGAGGACTTCGAATCCTACCGCGGAGAGCTGGCGGCCTCGCATGTGGTAAGTCCGCCGCGCAGGTCTGCGGCGACGCGCAGGAAGTGACTTTATCCGCGTCGCCGGCCGGTTTTCCGCCTTGGTTTCCTTCCGCCGCCCAGCACCGTGATTTCCTCGGCGATTTCCCCGCTCAAGGGCAGCGCCAGCGCCGAGACGATGACTATCGCGGCCATCAGGATGAGCAGCCACTGGTAGCTCAGCTCGTTCCCGATGAAGGAAAACAGGAGGACCCCGGGCACCATGCCTATCAGTGTCCCGATGATGAAGCGCGGGAAATCCATCTTCGCGAGGCCTGCCCCGTAGCTGACCGCGTCGAAGGACATCACGGGAATCAGGCGTGCGACGATTATCGTCTCGAAGCCGTGCTGCCTGAAGAAGAGGTCGACCATCGAGAGGTGCTTCCTGGAAACCATCTTCGTGACGAATCCCCGGCCGAGCTTCACGGCGATGAAGTAGCAGATCGTGGCGCCGAGTATAGTGCCGATGGCGGCATATACCGCACCCGGAATCGTGCCGTATATCGACCCTGCGACTATGACCGGGATGCTGTTTGGCAGCGGCGCGAGAACGGAGAATGCCACCTGCAGGAAGATTATCGCCAGCGGGCCGTAGACCCCCCAGCTCTTCACAAGCGAGGTCATGGTCTGCGGGTCGACGTACTGCGAGAAGAGGTATAGCAGCGAGAGGAAAATCATGACCGCGAGCAGGACCTCGGCCTCGGCCCTCAGGCTCACGTTCTGTTTGGACATGAAGTCTTGACTTGGGCGCGGTTTAAAAACGTGGCTCTTCTCCGCCCGGACCCCGGTTTTTCCCGGTTTCCCCGTCCCGCCCCTGGTCCGCCGGCTCCCCTTCCGAGTACATCCATCCGCCGTCGTCTTCCCCGGTTGCCGGCCGGAATGCCCGTGATATGAACTCCGCGAGCATGCGGGTGCCCTCGACCAGCCGCGGCACGGGCCTCAAGAGCAGCGCGTCGTCCATGACCAGCAGGCGGTCCGCCGCAAGTGCGTTGAGGGAATGCCAACCGCGGTCTTCGATGGCCTTCAATTCGACGTTTCCCCCGCTTCCCCTCCAGCATGCGACCATCGCCTCGGGGTTGTACTCGAATATCCGCTTGCGCGAGACATCCCGCGGCCTCTCCCCCTCCTTCACGAGCCCGCTGTCCCCTCCGGCAATCTCGACGAGCCTCGGCACCCACCATCCGGCGGCAACCGGCGGCTTGCCCGCCTCCTCGACGTACACCCTCGGGCGCGCGGCGATTCCCTTGGACGCCTCCGCGATCCCGGCGAGCCCTGTCCTCATGCCTTCGGCGACCCGCTCCGCCTCCTGCCTCCTTCCAGCAGCGTCCCCGATTTTGATAATCCCTTGGAAAACCTCCTCCAGCGTCGCGGGCCTGTTGGCCACCACCGCGACCCCGGCCTGCCCGCAGGACCTGACCGCGGCCTCGGGAATTGGCTGGTCGGTGAATATCACATTGGCGCCCCACTTCGAGGCCAGCTCCGCAGACGGCTGCTCCCAGATTTCGATGCGGTTTTTTCCCTTCGCCCTCGCGGGATAGTCGCAGTGCCGCGTGTTCGCCGCAAGGCCGGGTTCCGCGCCCACCGCGTACAATATCTCCGTGACGGCAGGCGAAAGCGAAATGAACTTCGGGGTTTGCTCTTCCATGCGAAGATTACGGGAAAAAGGTTTTTTATCCGAGGCGTTCAACCCACTGGTTTTAAACCGCCTCCGCCAAAGCCTTCCACGGGGGGGGAAGCCGAATGGCATTGGTGCAGGGGAAGGTTCTGATGGTCGTCGCGCCCAAGAACTTCAGGGACGAGGAATACTACCATCCTCGCCAGGTTTTCGAGAACAGCGGCATAAAGGTCGTCACAGTTTCGACCGAACGCGAGGCGCTCAGCAAGTTCGGCGCGCGCCAGAAGACGGACTGGAAGACGCACGAGGTCAGGCAGGAGGACTACGACGCCGTCGTATTCGTCGGCGGCTCGGGGGCGACGGTCTACTTCAACGACAGGACGGCCCACGCCCTCGCCAAGTCGTTCTTCGATGCTGGCAAGGTGACGGCCGCGATCTGCATCGCCCCCTCAATCCTCGCGAACGCGGGCGTGCTGCAGGGAAAAAGGGCCACGTGCTTCGAGAGCGAGGCGGAGAACCTCAAGTCCCGCGGCGCGGAGTATACGGGCGAGCCGGTCACTGTGGACGGGAAAGTCGTCACCGCCAACGGTCCGGCTGCTGCCAAGGACTTCGGAGAGGCCGTTGCCAAGCTGTTGTTGTCCTAGTTTATTCTTATGCAGTTGTCGGAGGCAAAGGCGTGCGTCGACCGGGCGCTGGAGGAGGGCCGCCTGGCCGTAGTCGTCGGGAGGTGCCGCGTGCAGTACGAGGGCAGGGCGGCGAGCAAGCTCTCGGAGGGCGACCGCCTGCTCATCATCAAGAACGACGGCACCTTCCTCGTCCACCAGCCGAAGGGCATGGCCGCAATAAACTACCAGGGCCCCGGCGCAGCCATCCTGACGAGCATTGAGGGCGGCGAGTTTGCCGTCTCCGCGCTGAGAAGCAGGAAGGACGTGAAGGAGCGCATCCACGTGAAGTTTTTCGACGTATATTCCGCCGAGTCGTTCGCCCTCAAGGACGACAAGAGCCTCGCGCTTTTCGGCTCCGAACGCCAGCTCTCCGACCTCATAATGCAGGATTTGACGGTCATCGAGAAGGGCCTAGTACCCCTCCAGCAGGAGTCCGGGGTGCGCAAGGGCGTCATCGACATCCTCGCCCGCGATTCCGGGGGAAGCCTCGTCGTCATCGAGGTCAAGAGGCGGCAGGCGGGCCTGGATGCCGTGTCCCAGCTGGAGCGGTACGTGTCCGACCTCTCCAAGAGGAAGGGCGCGAGGGTCCGCGGGGTGTTATGCGCCCCGGCGATAACCCCGAACGCGCACACCATGCTCGAGCGGGCAGGACTGGAATACTTCCGGCTGGACTACGAGATCGGCAACCCTTCGGCGAAAATCAAGGGCCTCAGGAAGAAGCAGAAGATTCTTGACGAGTATTGAGCGGTTTCCGATGGACTTCTTCTCGCACGTCGCATGGGCGTATATCCTATTCCCGCACCACGACCCGCATCTCTTCGAGGTCCTCCTCTTTTCCGTCCTGCCGGACATCTTGTTCGTCGGCGCGGCGTTGCTGTATTCCGTCAACCTTTTCGCGCGGACGCGCAGGATCGAGCGCGAGAAGGCGTTCCCCTTCGTCCGCACGATGTACCGCGTCGCGCACAGCGTGTTTACCGCCGCGTCGCTGTTCGTGATATTGTCGCTGGTAACCGGGGGATTCTACTACCCCGTCCTCGCGATGGTTCTCCACATCATGCTCGACCTCTATACCCACCGCGGCTCTCCCGTGGAGCCCCAGATGCCGCTGTACCCCCTTGCCCGGCCTTCGGTGCGCGGGTGGATCTGGTGGAGGCACCCCGTGTTCCTTGCAGCCAACTGGGCCCTCATAGCGCTGTTCTTCTTCTGGCATTGACGCCCCTCCGCCCCCTCTTTGGGCAAAGCCTTTTTTATCCCGCAGGCGTTGTAGGGGCATGGGCAAAAAGCTTGCCGTCGGCATTTTCTCCTTCACGGGGGACGAGGGCTGCGTCATCACCTTCCTCGAGATACTGAACTACAAGCTCAAGGACTGGGCGGACAAGGTAGAGTTCCGGCACGCGCGCGTGATGAGGAAAATCAACAGCCTCGAGGGCCTCGACGTCGCCTTCGTCGAAGGCGCGATCTCGAACGAGAAGGAGGTCCCCAAGCTGAAGGAGATCCGCGAGAAGGCCAAGCGCGTCGTCGCTATCGGCACTTGCGCGATAAACGGGTACCCCTCGAACCACAGGAACTTCTTTGACGAGGCTCGGCTGGAGGAGATCAGGCCGCTGATGGAGCGGTTCGGCCACCTGCCGAAGGTAACGGGCATAGGCGAGTACATAAAGGTCGACGCCGTGGTGCCCGGATGCCCCATCGTCGAGAGCGCGTTCGTGCAGGTCATGGAGAAATACATCAAGGAATTCGGGGTCGAGTGATTTGTCCCATACCGAGCTTGACATAACGATCGACGGCATTTCGAAGATAGAGGGCCACGCCGATCTCGAGGTCAGGGTCAGGAACGGCACCGTCGAGGACCTCAAGCTGAAGATAAGCGAGAACAAGCGCTTCTACACGCAGGCCGTACGGGGCAAGACGTTCAAGGAGACGCCCCAGATAGTGTCCCGCATATGCGGCACCTGCAGCGTCGCGCACCTCAACTGCAGCACCATGGCCATCGAGAAGGCGCTTGGCTTCGAGGTCAGCGCGCAGACGGACGCCCTGCGCGAGCTCACCATGCACGCGCTGATGGTAAGGGACCACGCCATGCACCTCTACCTGTTCTGCCTGCCGGACGTCCTCGGCAAGGACTCCGTCCTCGACTTCGACGAGAAGCAGCACGAGCTCGTGCACCAGGCGTTCGACGTGAAGGCCGCGGGCAACGCCCTCTCCACGCTCGTCCTCGGCAGGGCGGTTCACGGCGTGTTCGGCCAGGTGGGAGGCTACACCAAGGCACCATCGGCCGCCGAATGCAGGCAGGTCGCCGCGCAGCTGAAGTCCGTGCGTCCGCATGTCATGGAACTTGCGCAGGTTTTCTTCGACTCGCACTTCAAATTCGAGCGCAAGACGAACTACGTAGCGCTTTCCGGGGAAAACATGAACTACCTGCACGGCCCGGTCTGCTCCAGCGAAGGCCACTGCATACCCGAAGAGCACTTCCGCAACTACCTCGAACGCGTCATCCTGCCGTATTCGCAGGCCTTGGGCTACACCTTCCGCGGAGGCGACTACATGGTAGGCTCGCTCGCGCGCATGAACGTCAACCGCGCCGCGCTGCACGCGCAGACGCGCGCGGACTGCCCCCAGTTCCTCTCGAGATTCCCGTCGACGAACATCTACGACAACAACCTCGCCCAGGCGCTGGAAATCATCCACTCCATCGACACCGCTGTCGGCATCCTCGAGGGCGCTGACTTCAAGCCCGAGCCCGTTCCCGAAATCCAGCCGCCCAAGCAGGAGGCAGTCGGGGTGGACTGCCTCGAGGCGCCCCGCGGGACCCTCTATTATAGGGTGGCGATACAGCCCGACGGGAAGATATCGCGCGCCGACATCATCACGCCCTCTTCCCAGAACCAGGTGAACATGGCCGAGGACCTCAAGGCCCTGATTCCGCAGCACCTCGACCGGAGCAAGGAGGAGATCGCCTTCGAGATGGAGAAGCTGATCCGCGCCTACGACCCGTGCTTCAGCTGCGCCTCGCACTTCCTGAAGGTAAAATGGCTTTGAGCGCCTGCACGACCTTCGGCAGGGCCTCCTCCGCACCCATTCCGGTAGGGACGCCGACAATCTCCACCGAGTCCAGCATCCCCATCTTCTTGAGCAGCTTGAGCGTCACGCCGAGGTCGAAGTCGTGCATGGTGAACGCCTTGGGCGCAATGATTTTTTCGATGTCCCCGTAGCCCAGCACGACGACGTCGGGAATCCCGTCGACGGCGTCGATTATCAGCAGCCGCCGGCCCTCCCGTTCCAGGCCTTCGGCGGCGTCGAATTCGACGAACTCGCAACCGGGAAACGCGAGTCGGAGTTCGGGCAGGATTTCCAACGGCACGCTGTCCTTCTCGACGAGCGGGTTCCCGAACACCAAAACCCTCGGTTTCATGGCAAGATTTTTAATGCCGGCGCACTTTTTTAAACCGGGGGTGTTTGCGTGAGGGATTCAAGCGATTCGAAGGGCGTCATGCTGGTTCTTGCTACGGCGGTGATCAGCGGCGCCTCGATTTTCGTCAACAAGTTCGCAGTCGCCGAGGGAAACCCCTTCCTCTTCGTGTTCTTGAAGAACCTCGCCGTCGCCGTTTTCCTGTTCTCCCTAATTTTCCTTCTGACGCGGCTTGAGTCCCTAAAGTCGCTCTCACGCAGGCAATGGGCACAATTGGCGGTTATCGGCTTGGTCGGCGGAAGCGCGCCGTTCCTCCTCTATTTCTACGCCCTCAAGCTGACTTCCGCGGTCAACGCCGGCTTCATCCATAAGACGATGTTCCTTTGGGCGGGCGCGCTGGCGTTCGTGGTCCTCGGAGAGCGCCTTGAACGCAAGTATGTTCTTGGCGCGCTGCTCCTGCTTGCGGGCAATTTCCTCTTGTTCAGCTCGGTTTCCGCGTTTTCCGCGGCGGACCTCCTGATACTCGCGGCCGTGCTGCTCTGGTCCGCCGAGCTGGTAATATCCCGCAAGGCGCTGGCCGATTTGGACGGCACGGTCGTCGCGTTCGGCAGGATGTTCTTCGGCTCGGCGTTCATCCTAGCGTTCCTTGCCGCAACGGGCCAGCTCGCATCCGTTACCTCGGTTTCCCCGGCGCAATGGGAGTGGGTTGCGTTGTCTTCAGTCTTCCTCCTGGGCTACGTACTGACGTTCTACAACGGCCTCAAGCGTCTTTCCGTCGCGAAGGCGTCCGCGATCCTCCTTCTGGGCCAGCCTGTGACCGCGCTGCTTTCCGTCGCGTTCGCGGGCCAGGGGCTTTCAACGGCGCAGGCCGCCGGATTCGTGCTCGTCGCCGCAGGGGTTGCCGCAGTCGTGGGGTTTTCTTCCGTGATTTCGCTTTTCGCGGGTGGCGCCGGTGCCTTCAGGCGGCGGGTTTGACGGGCTGGTCCGCGCCTGCAAATACTCGTTCTCCACCAACAGGCTGGATTACTGCGGCGAGCACGGCGCCTTCACCGAGTTTCAATCGTTTCTTGACGGGCCCGACGAGGGGAAGGCCGTGAAAATCCGGGCGTTGTTCCATTCCTTCACGGGCCTTTACGCCTACCTCGAGCTGATTGCCTCCTGCAATGCAAGGGATCCGCTGGATGCGGACGTTGTTGAGGCATACTGGCTGGGCAATAACCTGCTGGATAATGTCCCGGCCGAGAACGTGCGGGAAATGCTGTTACAACGGCTTTCCGGCCCGGGCCTGCTTCCGAGGAGGATCGCGGAGGAGAAGGCGTCGGTGCTGTCCGGAAAAGTCTTCCCCCATCATTCCTTCCACGTGCTGCACGTGAATTTCGTGACGGAAAAGGTCGCCCCCCTGCTGGGCAACCTTGACAATTGCATCATCCACTGGGGCCGCGTGAAGGAGGCGGAAGAAAATTGCCTGCTGGTGGAAGGCGTCGAACTTTTTGAGGGCGAACGCGTTCTGGCGCTGCGGCCAGCGGAAAAGCGCATCGACCGCGGTCTGGCGAAGGATGCCCTTCCGGGGGATGCGGTTTCAATACACTGGAATTCCGCGGTTGAGCGGATTTCCCCAAAGCAGGAAGGGATGCTCAGGCGCTACACCGAAGAAAACCTGGCGTTGGCGAATTCCGTCAGGTCCGGATTTCCTCCCAGGCCTTGAGCATTTCCCGGGCCTCGTCTTCCGAGAGCACGTCCACCACGGCCTTGAACTGCACGAGCACCCACTCGCCGGGCTTGGCGTTCTGCAGGGCGTTGTTCGCCTCGCGCGTCTCCGCGCCGTAGTCGACGACCGCGGTGAGGCCGCCGTCCTTCAGCGAGACGATTTTCCCGGGTATTGCAAGGCACATAGGTTCTCGCACGGGTTATTCCCCAGGCGGGTTTTTATTCGTATGCGGGATAATGCAAGGCATGCGATTCGGTCATATGCTTCTCCTGCTGGGCGCAGTTGCTTTGATCGCGACAGGATGCCTTGATTCGGGCCAGTCCTCCGCGACGCCCAAGTCCACGGCAAAGCCGAAGGCTGCGACTTCCACTCCTTCCGTTTCCCCGACTATTTCCGCCGAACCGACGATGGATATTCCGCTTGTCACCACGACTCCCGCGCCGACCATGGCGCCGCTGCCTGCGAACATCCAAAGGCTCGTGGACTCACGCTTCGGCTTCAACAATGCGGGCGGCTATACAGCAGGGGGGCTGACCTTCTCGCTCGCGATGGACGCCGGCGGCCACTGGGACCGTCCCAGCCCCGGGCCCTTCAGCTGGCAAAAGATCGAGCCAGTGAAGGGGAGATACGATTTCTCGTCTGCCGACGCGTACGTCAGGAAGGCCGGCGAGAGCGGCTTCACCATCCTTGCTACGATATGGCCGTTCGCGGACTGGGACCAGAAATCCTGTCAGCCGCTCAGCTGCATGGCCTCGGGCTTTCCCGGGCTTGCCACGATGCGGTGCAGGCCTTGCGACATGCAGGCCTACCGTGACTTCCTCAAGGCAATGGTCGAGCGCTACAGCTCGGGCCCGTACCCGATACGATACTGGGAGATACTGAACGAACCCTCGGCGCGGGGGAGGCTGGAATCGTTCCGGGGGACGCCGGAGGAATACGCTGAACTCCTCAAGGAAAGCTACGCCGTCATAAAGGGCGCCTGCCCGGACTGCAAGGTGCTCAACGGCGGGCTTGCGGGCTCGTCCGACGCGGGCTTCGCCTTCCATTCCAAGGTTTTCGCCGCGGGTGGCGCCCCGGCTTTCGACATCGGCAGCGTGCATTCAGTCAATGACGCCGCCGACGGAAACGTCGCAGCATTCCGCTCGTTCCTCTACCGCGAGAACGTCTCCAGGCCGGTTTGGGCCACCGAGCTCTCCTACGGGAGCGGCGACAACCCCCCGAGCAACATCAAGGAATACCAGAATTATTTCATCTCCGATGACGAGCATGCGCAGATGGTCTTCAAGGGTGTCGTGAGGGCGTTCGCGGCAGGCGCGCAGAAGGTGTTCTATTCAGTGCCTTCAGCCGCGGCTGACGCCAGCGCGCCGCTGCAGTCCGAGGCGCTGGCGAAGTCGGACGGCGCAAGAAGGCCGGCCTTTTCGGCGTTCAGGGCCCTGGCAGGCAAACTCGATTACTTCACGCGCGTCAACCGCATCTCGGAGGGGCGGTACCGCTTCACGGTCGGCAACGCCACCATATTCGTGCTCTGGGGCGAAGGCCCACTGCCTGCAGACCTCCCTTCGGATATTGTTGTCACCGACCACTTGGGCCGCGCGTCGGCAGCCAAGGCCTCCGGTCTGAAGCTTTCCAGCGCGCCCTTCCTAGCCGAGGCGGCGCTTGTGCCGACGTAATTAAAAGGAGCCCCCTGCATGATTCTTCCGACATGCCGACGAAGAACCTTTTCTCCGAAACCGAATCCCGGGGCCGCATCTTCAGGAACGAGAACGCGCTGCTTCCGGACTACGCGCCCGCGGATCTGCTCCACCGCGAGCCCCAGCTTCAGGAGGCGGCGAGGGCGCTCAAGCCGCTTGCCGCCGGCTCCAAGCCGGCCAACCTGTTCATCTACGGCCCCACGGGAACCGGCAAGACCTCTTCCGTGAAGCACGTCTTTGGCCAGCTCGGCGAGTATTCGGGCAAGGTGGCTTGCATATACGTCAACTGCTGGGAGTATTCCAGCAAGCAGGCGGTGCTGTCGAAGATGGCCGAGGCCTTCCAGGAGCCCCTTCCCCGCCGCGGGCTTGCCACCGACGAGGTCTTCCAGCGCGTAATGCAGCGCGCGAAATACGACGGCAAGGGCCTCGTAATCGCTCTCGACGAGGCCGACCGGCTCTTCAGCCGCGACGCCGAAAGCCTGCTTTACGAGTTGGCCCGAGCGCACGAGTTATTCAAGGTCCCCGTCGCCGTCGTGGCCATCTCCAACAACTACGAGCTCATTTCCTCGCTCGACGACCGCGCGCGGAGCAGCCTCTCGCTCCGGCCGCTCGAATTCCCCCGGTATACGCCGCAGCAGCTCAAGGACATAGTCCGGGAGCGCGCCCGCGCGGCGTTCCAGCAGGGCTCGTGCCCCGAGGAAGTCGTCGCGCTTTGCGCGGCGCACGGCTCAAAGGGTGGAGGCGACGCAAGGGTGGCCATAACCGCCCTGCTCGAGGCCGCCAGGAACGCGGAAGCCGCGGGGCGCGCCGCGATCGAGCTTGCAGACGCCCGCAAGGCCGTCGACCAGGCCGCCGGCGTTTCGTTGAAGAAGAACCTCTCCCTGATGAGCGAGAACGAGCGCCTCCTCTTCAAGATTCTTGACGGCGCGAAGGCAGCCGGCATCGAGCTGTCCTCCGGCGACCTCTACTCGCGCTACAACGGGGCGAGGAAGGAATCGGGCCTGGAAGGTCTCTCCGAGAGGCAGCTGCGCAACTACCTAGACTCCTTCGAGCGCGCGCGGCTTGTTGTGACGCGGGATGCCGACTTCGGCGACAAGGGCCGCACGCGCCTCATCCGCCTGCGGTGAATCCACGCACGAATGCGAAGTCCGCCGCGGCGGGCGTTTTCCCTCCTTGTTATTTGGTTTTTTTTGGGGTTTGAATCATGGTTTTACGTTCGTGTAGGCGGTTCCCTTTGCCTCGTAGAGGAGCCTTAGGATTTCTTCGTAGAACGCTTTGGATTTTGTCGCTATCTTCTCCGCTTCCGGCGACCTTATTTCGGAGAGGGAGTACGAGGCGGCAATCCTGGTCGTTCGAGCTTGTTCTAGCGTTTCGGATAACTGGTCGTTAAGCTTCTTGGCTCTCTGGACGAATTTGAGGTGTTCCTTTGGAACCCTGCCTTTCTTGATGTAGAACGAGTCGAATGCAAGCAGGGCGCACTCATGCGACCGGGCTTCAAGGCCAATCAGGTAAAGCGAGGCCATGACCGAGTGGTACATGGAGTAATAGCCTGCTATTACCACCCAATCGTAATGCTTTTTTTCCCTCAAATCACTCATGGCGGCCAGGTTTTTGTGCGCCTTTTCCAGATGCTGCTGCGCGGTCTCAATGCTTGGTTCCCTTTTCAATAGTCTGGCCGGGAATTCCGGGCTTCCCTCAAAGCATTTCCTCAATATAAATTCGCTTCTTTCTTCCTTCATTTTGGCTCACCTTCCGATAAAACGAACTCCCAAAAACGTTCTTCCCCTAGCAATACCACCCGGTCGTTCCAGACGCTTTTATAGATAGGCTGCTTGTGCCAGTTGCGGGAAAGCTCCGAAAGGCTAATCACGGACGGCGATATAGCATAGTTGAATTCCCGTTCAAGCAGTTTGACCTTTGCTTGCAGTCTTTCGTTCGCTTTTCCGTCTTTGTTGGTAACGATGAGGAGGTCGACATCGCTGGAAGGCGTTGCTTGTTTCCTGGCGGCGCTTCCGTAAAGCAACGCGAATGCTATCGTGCCGTTGGAGGCCGCTTTGAGTGTTTGAATCAGTCTGTGAACCATTGGGCCGTAGGGGGTAGCTCGGAGGAAGTCCGCTTTCCGTTCGAACTCCAGCAAGGAAAGCAATTTTACGGCTGATTCATTTTCATTGTTTATTGAGAAAAAAACCTGTTTTCCCTTGGTTTGCCTGCGCAGTATCCTCTCTTTTGACAGTAGGCCGAGGTAGTGCAGCGCTCTCTCGTGGTTTACTTCAGCGTCGTCCTCTATCTCCTTTGCGTACTTTTCCGCCGAAGGGTTAAACAAAAATGGTGTTAGAACCCGGTATTTCGGTTCAAGCATGGAATAATATTGGCAACATCCTATATAAATGTTGGTTTTCCAACTTTAAAGTTGGCTTTTCAACCTAGATAACTGGGAAAGGGCTCCTCGCCTTGGCCGGGAGGCATGTTCTTGCGCCGCGGCAAGTCCTTCCCCAAGCCGACGTCTTCCTGGGCTCAGTTCGGGAACGGAGGCGCGGAGTCGTCCGCACCCATCGTGCACTGCCTTGCGGTTTTTACGAAGAATCCCCGCCCGGGCTCGAATTGGCCGGCCTTGACCCACTGCCTCTGCACCGTATCGTAGGCGAGGGGCCCGCGCTCGACCGCGCAGCCTGAAAGCAGCGCGCCGGCGCCTTCCGCGGGATAAGATCCGCCGACGAGGTTCCACCCCGCGTACAGAGCGGTTCCCTCGAGGCTGGTCCGCCCGGTTCCCTCCACGATGGCAAGGCACGCACCCGTGGCCTTAAACCAGAAGCCTTCCCGGTTTGCAAGGTAGCTACCGGTCTCCATCGTCGAATATGCCGAGTAGCTCCCCAGCCGTTCGTCATACCCGTAAATTTTTCCGTTCCTGCAGTCCGTTCGGATTACCCTTGCCTTGCCCAAAGGCACTGAGAACAGGTTCCAGCCGTTCGAGAACCGTAGCGTGAATTGTTCGACGGGGAAGGGGGTGGGAATGGGAGTCACGTACGGCGTCGGCGTTGGTGCCGGCGTGGAAACGGGGGTGGGAGTCGGGTAGGTCTGGTTGCCCAACGCCTTCTCGATAGCATTGATGAACACGATGTCCGGCTGCGAGCCGCTTATTTTCTGGCCCCCGATGAAGAAGGCGGGCGTGCCACGCACGTCGCGGGATGCCGCCTCGGCAGCCTGAAGCCGGACGAGGGAGGCCTTCGACCTCCTGTCGAGGCAGCTGTCGAATACTGCCGTGTTGAGGCCGACGTCATTCGCATACGCCTTGAGATCTGCCACGGTTAGGGCTTGCTGGTTGTTGTAGAGTTTCGCGTGGTATTCCATGAACCTGCCCTGGTCCCTCGCGCATTCGGCGGCCTCCGCGGCCTTCTGCGCGTGCTCGTGGAATTGCAGCGGGAAGTTCTTGAACGAGAATTCGGCGAAGCCGATGTCGAAATAGCGCTCCTTGAGCACGGGGTACGTTTCCTTGAACCAGTGCGCGCAGTAGGGGCACTCGTAGTCGCCGTATTCCTCTACAAGCACTGGCGCCGCCGCTGCCAGCCCGAAGACGGCCATCATCGTGAACACGAACGCTGTTTTTTTCATGCAAATATCCCCCCGTTAAACGGATGACCCTATTATGCCCTACCGCCCATATAAAAAGCTTCATAATCTTACTGGTTCGCTGATCGCATATGGGGGAACGGTATCTCATAACCGCGGCGCTGCCATACGTCAACAACGTGCCGCACATAGGCAACATCATCGGCTCGCACCTGCCCGCGGACGTATTCGCCCGCTACTGCCGGCTCAAGGGGCGCGACACTCTCTTCATCGGGGGCACGGACGAGAACGGCGCGCCCTCGGAAATCGCCGCGGAGAAGGCCGGCGTGCCGGTGCGGGAGCTCTGCGACACGTTCTACGCCATCCACGACCGCATATACAAGTGGTTCGGCCTCACTTACGACAACTTCTCACGCACGTCGATTCCGCTGCACCACGAGATTACGCGCGAGTTCTTCCTCACGCTCAAGGAAAACGGCCTGATTTCGGAGAGGAAGATGCGCCTGCCTTTCTGCCCGAAGGATTCGAGGTTTCTTGCGGACCGGTTCATCGAGGGGAAGTGCCCCCGCTGCGGCTATGAGACGGCACGCGGAGACCAGTGCGAGAAGTGCTCCGCGCTCCTCAACCCCGAGGAGCTCCTGGATTCGTATTGCGTGCTGTGCCACAGCAGGCCGGAGATGCGCGACACCCGACACCTCTTCCTCGCTTTGGACTCCCTCCAGCCAAGGCTCAAGGAGTGGGTCGACGCGAACAGGCATTGGAAGCCGCAGGTCCGCAACCTCGCGCTCGGCTGGCTTGCCGAGGGGCTGAAGAAGCGGTGCATCACGCGCGACCTCAAGTGGGGCGTGAAGGTGCCCGTTCCCGGCTTTGAAGACAAGGTGTTCTACGTCTGGTTCGACGCGCCCATCGGCTACATCTCCTCCACCCAGGAATGGATTCTGGGGAACGACGCGCTCGAGGGCAGGGAGGAGCAGGAATTCAATACATTGTGGAAACACAAGGGCACGAAGCTCTTCCACTTCATCGGCAAGGACAACATCCCCTTCCATACGATTTTCTTCCCGGCGATGCTCATCGGCAACGGAAATTACATCCTGCCGCACCAAGTCGCAGGCTACCAGTTCCTCAACTACGAGGGCGGCAAGATCTCGAAGAGCAAGGGCCACGGCGTTTTCTGCGAGTCGTTCATCGAGAATGCTGCGCTCGAGGCCGACGTCGACCTCTGGCGCTTCTTCCTCGTGCTCAAGCTTCCCGAGGTCAGGGACACTGAGTTCACGTGGAAGGAATTCCGGTCGCGCGTGAACACTGAGCTCTCCGGCAACCTCGGCAACCTCGTGCACCGCGTCGCCTCGTTCATCCAGAGGGAGAAGTCCGCCGTCGTGCCGGCAAGGCCTTCCGGCCTGCTCAAGCAGGACGAGAAGATGCTCTCCCACATCGAGAAGGCGGTGTCGGAAACCGACTCGTTGTATGACAATATAGAACTTGTCGCCGCGCTTCAGAGGGTCCTCGAGCTCTCCGCGGAATGCAACCGGTATTTCCAGGCGGCCGAGCCTTGGAAGAACAAGGGCAGGCAGGATGCGGTGCTTCACGTGGGGGCAAGGGCGTGCGCGGCGCTCTCGGTCATGCTCTCGCCCGTGGCTCCCGGCACGTCGGCTGCAATCCGCCGCGTGTTCGGCCTGAAAGGCAGGTTCTCGTGGGATGACGCTCTCGGCGAGGAGGTATCCGGCAGGCCGGTCAACCCCGCGATAATCTGCGCGCGCCTCACCGAGGACCGCATGGCCGAGATGAAGAGGCTCACGACGAAGATCGGAAAGGTGGAGGAGCGCATGGGCAAGCACCGCGCCCAGACGGACTAGGAATCCCGGTCAACCAGCGTATCCGATGCTTTTTTCCCGTGGATTTTCCTCACCGCTACCCTCAGTATTTTCCATTCCCGGGAACCCATCATGTAGCCCGGCTCCTCCCGGAACTGGTCTTCGGCCGCGAATTCGCCTCTTCGCCTCTCGTACCTACCATTGAAGAAACTCCATTGATTTCCGGGCATCGCCCTCTTTGTTTCCCATTCGGTCGCTGTTTTTCGAGGTATGCCGTTCATGACCAATTGTTTCATGAGGTTTGGATGCCACGTGTGGCCGAGGCAGATGTACGCCTGTCTCTCTTCCGCGTTAACCGCGCCGACGAAGTATATTTCTCCGCGCGTATTGCGATGCTCGAAGCTCTCCGGCAGGCCGCGTAGGATGCCGAAGAAACGCATCGACGGATGCTTGATCACCTTGACCGCATACCCGTCCGGGGTCAGCTGCTCCCTTTTTTTATGCAGATTTTGCATTTCTTTCGCCTTGAAGCCGGTCCCCCCGGGTCAACTTTTACCGTTGAGCGCGCGGGCCTCGCTTACCCGGTTGAGACGCACCTCGAGGACGCCGTTCTTGAAGTGGAGTTTCGCGCTCGAGGGGTCCACGGCGCACGGCAGTTGGATTTCCCGGTTGTAGTTCCAGTGCCTGAGCTTGGCCTTGACCACGAGCGCCTTCTCTTCGGCGTCGATGCGGATGTCGTCCTTCCCGACTCCCGGAAGCTCGGCAATTACCGTTATGGCGTGCCTTGATTCTATGACGTCGATGAGCGGCTCGCGGGAAACGTGGAATTCCTGGCCGCCGGGCACCTTCTCCGGCTTGAACGGCGGGATGTTTCCGAACTCGCGGATTTCGGGCCTGCCCTCCGCGATTTTGACCGAGAAGCCGTAGACGAAGGGCCGCTGGCTCCTGATTATCGGGTGCTTCCTGTCGTGAAGCGAGAAGACGTCCTCGACCATCCTCTCCATCTCCCCCTGGATGCGGAAGAATTCCCCCTCGAACCGGTCGGCGCCAGTGCGGCGGACCCGTTTTTTCCCGTTGGCCATTCCATCATCACCCAAAATTCTCGGTCTCTTCCTCGTCATATTTCGATTATTTCGCGCGGAAAACGCGTCAGAATCCTCGGTTTCGGGCCGCCGATCACGATGTCGTCCTCGATGCGGATGCCGCCGGTTCCCCTGACGTATATCCCCGGCTCGACCGTGAAAACCATGCCCTTCTCCAGCCTGAAGTGGTGCGACGAGAATCCGGGGCCGTCGTGGACCTCGAGGCCGAGCGCGTGGCCGGTGGAGTGGATGAATTTCCCCGTGAACCCGCGGGCGTCTATCGCATCGCGTGCGGCGTCATGCACCGCGGCGGCGTCCCCTCCCGGCGTGGCAGCGCCAAGCGCCCTGCGTCGGGCTTCGAGCACCGCCTCGTGCATCTCCCTTATCCGCGCGCCGGGCCTGCCGCACGACATTACGCGCGTGGTGTCCGAACAATATCTTTTCCGGCGCGCGCCGAAGTCGGCCAGCACGATGTCGCCGGCCTTGAGCCGCCGGTTTCCCGGGGTGTGGTGGGGTTCAGCCGAATTCGCGCCGAATGCCACTATGGTGTGGAAGGCCGGCTGGCCGCCGCGCGAGGACATCTCGTAGTCCAGCCTTGCCGCGAGCTGCGTTTCGGTCGTCCCCTTTCGCACTCCGCGGCCTTCCAGTACCGCCGAAAGCGCCTCCTCTGAAATCCTGCAGGCTTCCCTTATGAGCGAAATTTCCGCAGGCTCCTTCACCAGCCTCGCCGCCCGGACAGCTTCAGAGACGTCGGCGAATTTTCTCGGTCCGAGCAGTCCGGTGATTCTCCTGTAGGCACCCATTTTAAGGTAGTCGAAGTTCAGTCCTATCGATTTCTTCCCTGCGAGCGCCTTTTTCAGCGCAGCCTCGAATCCGCTGTTGTCTGAGTAACACTCGAGGTTGATGTTCGGTGGCAATTCCCTTTCTGCGATTGCTCGCTCCAACGCGGGCACGATTGCCGTGCCGCCGCCGTCGGGGAACACGGCGCAGTAGCTGGCCTCGAAGACGCCGCCGCCGATTCCCGTGGAATAGAAGAAATTCTGCTCCTCGCCGGCAGAGTTGGCGAAAAGGATGGAGTCCGGCGTAATGCCCGCCAGCCCGGCCTTGCCGAAAATCCTCCTGATGCGCTGCTTGGTCATGCTATTCTCCAGCCCGTGGTGCCGTCCCTGCGGTCCTCGAGAATGATTTTCTTGGAGGCGAGTTCCTTGCGTATCGCGTCGGCGCGCGCGAAATCCCGCGCCTTTCTCGCCGCGTCCCTCTCCAGTATCAGGGCTTCAATCCCGCCGACATCCATCGGCAAATCCTTCTCCTCCCCGCCCTTGAATCCGAGCACGCCGAGCAGTCGCCGAAGCAGGGCTAGCGCCCCGCAGGCACGCTTCAATTCACCTTCGCCGCCGCCTTTCCCGCGGGTTTCGAGGCTCCGGAACGCCAGCCCCCGGATTTCGAAGAGGACCGCGAGCGCCGCCGGGGTGTTGAAGTCGTCGTCCATGGCCGCGGTGAACTTCTTCTCAAGCGCCCTTGTCTCGGCATCCGCAGCGCCCACCCCATCTTCCTTCCCGCAGGCTTGGACAAGCCGGCCGGTTGCGTCCTCGAGCCCCCGTATCGCCTCGGATGCCTGCCGTAGCGCAGCGTCCGAGAAGTCGATGGGCTGCCGGTAGTGCGTCGATAGCATGAAGAAGCGGATGGCGTCGGGCTCGAATTTTTCCAGCGCCTGCGCCACGGTCAGGAAGTTGCCGAGGGACTTGGCCATCTTCTCCTTCCCCACGGTGATGAACCCGTTGTGCATCCAATACCGCGCGAACGGCTTTTTCCCGCTGGCGGCCTCGGACTGCGCAATCTCATTCTCGTGGTGCGGGAACACGAGGTCCTGGCCGCCGCAGTGCAGGTCGAAGCGCTGGCCGAGGAATTTCATGCTCATCGCGCTGCATTCGATGTGCCAGCCGGGCCTTCCCCTGCCCCACGGGGAGTCCCAAGCGGGCTCACCGGGCTTGGCCGCCTTCCAGAGCGCGAAGTCCGCGGGGTGCCTCTTGTTGCGGTTGACTTCGACCCTTTTCCCCTTGATGAGTTCGCCAAGGTCCTGTCCTGACAGAATTCCGTATCGCCTGAACTTGCCCACCTCGTAGAACACGTCGCCGCCGCTCTCGTAGGCGAAGCCGTTTTCCTCGAGCCTTCGTATCAAGGCGACGACCTCCCCGATGTTTTCGGTCACCTTGGGGTATTCGTCCGCGCGCTGGACGTTCAGCCGGTCGAACTCTTCGAAGTACTGCCTCGCGAACCGCGCGGACAGCGCCTCCGGGCTCTCGCGGAGCTCAGAGGCGCGCCTGATTATCTTGTCGTCTACGTCCGTGATGTTCTGCACGTGGAAGACGCCGTAGCCCCTGAATTTCAGGTACCGCTTGACCATGTCCCACGTGACGTAGCACCGGGCGTGGCCGAGGTGGGACGCGTCGTAGGGCGTGATCCCGCAGACGTACATGCCCACCCTGCGTTTGTCCCGCGGACGGAAAGGCCGCTTTTTCCCGTCCAGGGTGTTGAAAACCTGCAATGCCATGTTCGCCTACCTGCTGCCATTGGTGTTTAATCAAACGGTTTTTATAAGCCTGCGGAGTATTGGCTTCAAGGGGGATGTCATGCCCTTCGGCTTCATTGAGAAACTCGTGATTGCGGCGGTGATAGGCGGCGTCATAGGCCTCGAGCGCGAGCACACCAAGCGCCAGACGCTCATCGGCCTGAGGACGTTCGCGCTCGTTTCCCTGCTGGGGATGATGCTCACCGAGCTCTCGGAGGGCTATTTCTACATAGCGTCGCTCGTCGGACTCGTCGGCGTGTTCGCGCTCATGCTGGCCTTCTACTACTTCCGGGCAACGCACCTCCGGCACGCGCTGGGCCTCACCACTGCCATAATGCTTCCCGTGACCTACGTCTTCGGGGTGATGGTGAGCCTCGGGTACGTGCTGGAGGCCATAGCGTGCGCCGTGCTGTCCGCGTACGTGCTGCTGGAGCGCCGCGAGTTCCACCATTTCGTGGCGCTGGTCTCCAAGAGGGAGATTCTGGACGGGCTGGTATTCACCCTCATCGCGTTCGTGATATACCCGCTGATTCCGCCGGAGCCGTTGCGCCTGTTCGGGCAGGTGTTCAGCGTCCAGTCGTTCTTCCTGACAGTAGTCGTCGTCTCCCTCATAAGCTTCATCTCCCACATCATCCTCAGGTTCGTGCACCGGAATGCCGTCCTGTACGCGTCATTCCTCGGCGGCCTGGTCTCCTCGCTTGCCACCGTGATGCTCTTCGCCAAGGGCCGTGCGACGGGTTTTGAGGCGCTCAGGCTCAGCTTTACCAGTTCCACCGCTGGCTCGGTCCTGAGGGACTTCATGCTGCTGGCCTTCCTGAACACCGCGCTTTTCGACCGCACCCTCGTGCTGTTCGGGCTTCCGCTGCTCGGCTTTTCCCTCCTCACGTACTACTTTTCGAGGAAGGTTGACCTCAAGAAGGTCGAGATGGTCTTCCGCCGCCCGATATCCCTCGGATTCGTCTTCGAGTTCGCGTTCATCCTGTTCGTCATAAGCATGGCCGTCGGATATTTCTCGTCAATAGGCTCGCAGCTGCTCGTGTACGGCTCATTCCTCGCCGGCGGCGCGCTCAACTCGGCCTCGGTCATATCGAGCGTCGCATTCATGAGCTCCACCGGCCGCATGGCCGCTGGCGAGGCGCTCACCGCCATATTCCTTGCGCTGACCGGCTCCTCGCTCGGGAAGCTTCTCGTGGTAGGCCTCCAGCCGCGCTGGCGCCGGAAGTCGGAACTCTGGATGCTGTGCGTGGCGAGCATCGTGCTTTCGGCGGTGGGCCTTCTTTTAAGCCTGGGCTAGCCCGCCAGCAGGGTGTAGAGGAGCGCCCCGGTGGCGCCGCCGATCATCGAACTCAGCAGGTTTACGGTGTCGTTGGTCACCCACGGGAGGCCGCGTTTGAACACGGTCTTCCTCCCGCACTTGTGCACCGTGCGCTCGGTCTCCTTCCTGCATTTCCTGCAGTAGAATATGACTTGGATCGTCGCGCCCATCAATGAATCCGCCATCGCACCCGCGGTGCCCGCTACCGTCGCGATTGCGACAAGGTATTCGGGCGAAATCGTGGAGAATTTGAAATACGTGTTCACCGCCAGCGCGCTCAATCCGATTAAGAAAGCCGAGAACACCGCGAGAGTGGTGCCGCGGGCGGATACCGCGCCGGACAGCCCCCTGCGGACCTTCTTGAACGTGGTTATGAGGTAGGCCTTCCTGCTGAACAGGCCGAGCTCCGTGGCAATCGTGTCCGCGGTCACCGTCGCGATGATGCCGACGAACGCGAAATAGAGGATGTTGTACGGGAAGAAATGATAGACGACAGCAACGAGCGCGCCGAGCGCCCCGTTCGCACCGACCTGCCAGAAATCCCGGACGCCGCCCTTGGCGAACTCCTTGTTCGGCCCCTCCTTTTCCTTCTCCCCGAACTTCGTCGCCACGCTGGCTATGGCGAAGAAGGCCGCGAGCAGGAGGAACCAGACCCATCCCCCGAACCAGAGTATCGCAAGGCCGATGACCAGCGCCGCGACAACGCCCCCTTCCGAGAGCAGCTCGTGCTTCGCGGCGAGGCTGGCAAGAGTCAGTATGGCCACGAGTCCCGAAAAAAACACGAAGTCAACCATTGTCCCAATCTCCCACTCCACGTGTTGCACGCAAAAAACATTTAAAAACACCCCCGGCGTGGTTGTTGAGAGGGGGTTCCATTCATGGCAGAAGACAGAAAGCCGACAAGGAAGGTTGACGCGAAGCCGGTGCAGCAGGTCCCGCCTTCCTCGATGCCGTCACGCGACAACGCCGTCAAGATAACGCTGAGCCTCAACATCGACAAGGCCATCAAGCAGAAGCTGCCTTTCCTGATCGCGATAGCGGTGCTCTTCCTTTTCGCATGCTTCATGCTCGCGCGCGCAAACTTCTCCATCGGCGACCTCTTCAACTTCCAGCGCATAAGCGACAACCTCGAGAAGCTTTACAGCCTCTCCTTCATACTCTTCATTATCATCTTCTCGCTCGCGCTGTCGCTCTCCGTGCTGTACGGGTTCAAGCTCGACTCGCAGACCGCGCTCGTGTCCATGCTCGTCCTCATCGTGCCCCTGCTCATTGCGTTTATGGCGTACCCGCGATATTCCTTCGCGTTCGTGGCCATCGCCTTCCCGGTCGGACTCACGGCGTTCTTCGCCTCCATGCGGGACAAGCTCAACATCGCCGCCATCTATTCTTCCATCAGCAAGGCGCTGTTCATCTTCGTCCTGCTCTCAACCGCGTTCACGCTTGTTAAGGTGCAGGGCGAGAAGGACATATACTTCGACAACTTCCTGAACAACACCGTCAGGCTCGCGCCTGCGGTGCAGTCCCAGCTGCAGGGCACGGTCGCCGACGCCATCGAAGGCATCGAGATAAACGCCAGCCGCGTCGCGCTGCTCATCGGCACCCAGGCTTCGGCCGGCGGAAGCGATGTTGCGGCGGTCCCGCTCGTCACGCGCGAACAGGCGGGTGCGGCAGTTGCGCAGGCCTACGAGGCCTACCGGACCGAGATGCTCGCCGGCTTCATAAAGGCCGAGGACAAGGCATACGCCGACGGCAAGATGACGAAATATTCCGCCCTGCCGCAGGCGAAGAAGGACGAGTTCATCGACGCGTTCTATTCCAAATTCTCCGTCGGCGCCCCGGCCACGGGAGGGGGCTCGAACTCGGACGCCATCGCAGCTGGCGTTGCGGCGCTGTGGCCGCAGATCAAGAAGGCCCTTGCAGACGAGGTGAGGAACGCCCCATCTCAGGATGCCTCGAATGTCGATGTCACCTCCCTCAAGCAGCGCCTCGCCAGCATCCCGCTCTTCAGGACGTTCTACGACAACTTCGAGTATTTCGTGGCGCTCATCATCATGTCCCTGCTTTCCGTAGTCTCATACATCTTCAAGCTGTTCGGCACCCTGATGGGTTTCGGGCTTGTCAAACTCATCACCTGACGTGGTTCCATGCGGGCAATAGTATTGGCCGGAGGCTACGGTACCCGCCTCTATCCCATCACCCTCCGGACTCCCAAGCCGCTCCTTCCCCTTGCGGGACGGCCCGTGGTCCTCCATCTCATCGAATCGCTCGCGAAATCGGGCGTTACCGAGATCACGGTATCCCTCAAGGCCAACCAGCTTAAGATCGCGGACAGCATCGGGGACGGCAGGCGTCTCGGCTGCCGCGTATCCTACCTCTACGAGCCCGGCGTCGACGAGGGCAGGAAGCTCGGCTCGGTCGGAGCCCTCGAATACGTATTCTCGAAGATGGAAAGCCCGAAGCAGTGCTTCGTCATCGGAGCGGACAACTATTTCCACGGGCTTGACTTCAAGAAGCTCAGGGACTTCCATTCGCGCAAGGGCGCGCACGCGACTCTCGCCCTCTTCCGGCTGGCCGACCCCGCGCTCGCCTCGCACTTCGGCATCGCGGTGACCGACGGCGAGGACAGGATCCGCGAGTTCCAGGAGAAGCCCGCCGTGGGTTCCGCGAAAAGCATGCTCGCGAGCACCGCCGCCTACTACCTGGCCGACGACTTCCTTTGCGAGCACATCCCCCGGTATTGCGGCCACCGCAGGAAGACCGGCAGGCAGGCGGACCGCATCGGCGACCTTTGGGAGCACTACCTCTCCGACCTCAGGCTTTACGGATACGTCTTCGAGGGCACGTGGGGGGACATCGGCAACGCCGAAAACTACCTTGAAACCGACGCCGCGGCGCTCTCTTTCGAGCGCGGCAGCTCGGGTACGAAGCTAGCACCGGGCATGGCCAAACGCAGGGGCGTGGTGATGGGCAGGGACGTCGAAATCGACGCCTCGGCGTCAATCCGGGGGCCGGTATTCATCGGCGACGGCTGTTCCGTCGGCCGGAATGCCGTAATCGGACCCAACGCCTCCGTCCTCCATGACACCTCCATCGGCAGCGGAGCCGTGGTTTCCGGAAGCGTGGTTTTCGAACGGGTTAACGTCGGGGACGACGCTTCCATCGAAAACTCCGTCGTCGACGGCGGGTGCAGGGTCGGCCCGCATGCCAGGATTAGTGCAACCACGGTCGGCTTCAAGTGCGCAATCGGCGGGTCGGCCGAACTCCGGGGCTCTAAGGTTTTCCCCTTCAGGAGCGTCGCCGCGAAGGCGGTGCTGGACTGCAGCACCGTCGGTAGCGAGCACGAGCTTTCCGCCGCCGAGAGGAAGGAGCTGGAGGAATCCTTGTATTGGCTTTGAGCCATGGGGGAAACCCGCAGCCCTTGGGGAGAGGTGTTGTGGCTTCAAGAGCTCTTCCCAGAAGCCTTGGCGCCCTTCCTTCTTACTTCCGGCGTTTCCGACTGCTTTTCAGCCTTTTTCTTTCCCGCAAGGGGGCGCATGCTCGGAAACAGTATAACCTCCTTTATGCTTTCCTGGCCGGTGAAAATCATGGTGATGCGGTCAATGCCTATGCCAATGCCGCCGGTGGGGGGCATTCCGTATTCCATGGCCTCGAGGAAGTCCTCGTCGAACGGCTGCGCCTCTTCGTCGCCCCTCCTGCGCTCCTCCGCCTGCTGCTCGAACTTCAAGCGCTGCTCAAGCGGGTTCGTCAGTTCGGAGTAGGCGTTCGCGCACTCCTCTCCTGCGACGTAGAGCTCGAAGCGCTCGGCAAGCCTCTCATCGCCGCGCTTCCTCTTGGTCAGCGGACACATGAATTCCGGGTAGTCCGTCACGAACGTCGGGTCCCAAATCCCGGGCTTGACGTGCGCGTCGAACAGTGCGTCGACGACGTGCGCGCGGGTGGGCTTGCTGACCTTAAGGCCCAGCCTTCCGGCCGCAGCAAGTGCGTCCGCGTCGTCCTTCCATGAAAGCACGTCGACGCCGGCCTTATCCGCAATCGCGTTAACCAGCGAAACACGGGCGAACGGCGGCTTGAACGACACATGCCTGCCCTTGAAGGGCGCTTCGCTGCCGCCGTTGATCGCCTGGCAGACCTTCGAGAATATGTCCTCCGCGCGCCGCATCATGCCCTCGTAGTCGGCATACGCCTCGTAGAACTCGAGCATCGTGAACTCGGGGTTGTGCGCGCTGTCGATGTCCTCGTTTCGGAAGTCCTTGGAAAGCTCGTAGACCCTCTCAAGCCCGCCGACAATCAGCCGCTTTAGGTAAAGCTCGTCCGCTATGCGGAGGTAGAGGTCGGTCTTGAGCGCGTTGTGCCGGGTGACGAACGGCCTAGCCGCCGCCCCGCCGTAGAGCTGCTGGAGAACGGGCGTCTCGACCTCGAGGAATCCCTCGCCGTCCAGGTATTCGCGCACCGTCCTGACGATCAGCGCGCGCTTGCGGAAGATGGATGCCACTTCGGGGTTCGCGATGAGGTCGAGGTAGCGCTTCCTGTAGCGCGTCTCGGTGTCGCCGAGGCCGTGGAACTTCTCGGGCATGGGGCGGAGAGCCTTGGCGAGCAGCGTGAATTCGGCGGCCTCGACGGAAATCTCGCCCTTCTTGGTCTTGGCCACCTTGCCTTTGACGCCTATGAAGTCGCCGAGCTGGAGCTTGTCGAATTCGGCGAGCTTGTCCGCGCCGATGCCGTCCTCCTTGGCGAAGACCTGCAGCCTGCCGCTTGAATCCTGGATGTGCACGAAAACGAGCTTCCCGAAGGAACGCTTCATGATGATTCGGCCCGCGACGCTTGAGGTCCTGCCCTCGAGCGCGCCGAAGTCGGCCACGACATCCTTGGCGCCGTGGCTCCGTTGGTAGGAATACGGGTACGGCTCGACGCCGTCCGCGAGGAGCGCCTCGAGTTCCGCCTTGCGTTGTCCGTCCATAACCAATCCCACGTATATCGGAGAGAGGCGTTTTTATTCGTAGCGGAGGGCGTCGACGGGCACCAGCCTGCTCGCGTTCCTCGCCGGGAACGCCCCGGAGACGACGCCGATGACCACGGAGAACAGCAGCGCGCCGGCGACGAGTTCCCAGCTTATCTCGCTCGGGACGCCGAACGTGTTAAGCAGGAGGGACACCGAAAGCCCGAAAAGCGAGCCGAGAATTCCGCCGATGAGCCCTATCAGCCCGGATTCGAGCAGGAAAATCTCGAGGATCGCGTTGTCGGAGGCTCCGATGGCCTTGAGCACCCCGATTTCGCGCGTTCGCTCGAGCACTGAAGTGAACATGGCGTTCGCCACTCCGATCCCGCCGACCACGAGGGAGATGGCCGCCACGCCGCCGAGGAAGAGCGAGAGTATGCCCGTTATCTGGCCTATCTGCTCGGAAATGGATTCCGCGGTGAGCACCGTGAAGTCCTCGTCGCCCTTGCGGACCTTGTGGTTGTTCCTGAGCTTCTCCTCGGCCGCGCTCGAGATGACGGTAATGTCCCTTCCCTCTTCCGTGACCGCCAGGATCGACGACACCTTGTCCTTGTCGAACGTGGGAAGCAGCAGGCGGAGCGCGCGCTCTTCGACGTATATCCCGCTGTCGACGTTGCCCCCCGTGTTGCCCGCCTTCGCGATGACGCCCTTCACCCTGAAGTTCTTCCCCAGTATCACGAGGGTGTCCCCGACCTTGATGTCGTTCTTGAAAAGCTTGTGCGCGACATCGTTGCCTATGGTCACCCCGGTAAAGTCGCCCTCGGAAATGAATTTCCCGGATTCGTAGCCGATGGAGACGTATTTGGCGAACGCTGCGGGGTTGACCCCCGCGATGCTCGAGCTCACGTTCTCGCCCTTGAATTCGACGACCGCGAACGGGGCGGCGACGTTGCCGGAAACCGCGATTACCCCGGGCACGCGCCTGATCGTGTCGGCGTCCTTCGTGTAGAGGACGCCCTTGAGCACCGGCGGGCCGAACCGCAGCCCGCCCTCGCCGCCGAACAGGTTGCCCGGGAGGATGAACATGTAGTTGGTGCCGAGCGTGCTGAGCTGGCTCTTGATGCTCGTGTCCAGCCCCTGCGCAAGGGAGATGAGTACGACTATGGAGCCGATGCCGATGACTATGCCCAGTATGGTCAGCCAGCTCCTCAGAGACCGGTGCGTCATCGAGGTTACGGCGTATTTTAACAGGTCCCCGTGTTCCATATGCCCCCCTACCGCTATTTCATTCCAGCCGGCGCGCTACTGCACGTGCTTCTTCTTCCTGAAGAACCTCCGGTAACCCCAATAGAGGACTGCTCCGACTACAACCAGGCCGATGACCACGTATAGCGGGTTAGTCGGCTGGGGCGTGGAGGATAGCGCCACGAGTTCCGCCGAGGCCACCTCGATATCCGTGGAGATGCTCTGCGAATATTCGGTGTTGAAGGCGTCCTTGTAGTTTACCATCACGACCAGAGGGTACGTCCCGGGCTTGGTCCCGGGCTTTACCACGACCGAATACTGGCTCGTGCTGTAGTCGTCGAGGTTGAGGGTGCCGAGGTAGTCGACGTGGCTTCCTATGAACTCCACTATCCCGCTGTCGACGTGAATGGATACGGCCCTGACCGCGGCGTTGCCGACGTTGGACACCTGCACCGAAAGCGTGTATTCCCCTGCCCCGGTCTTCATAGGCGCCGGGGAAGTTGAAGCGATCACCGTCAGCTTCGGCGTGCCCGCCACCTTCACCCCGACGTTCTTGGTGTATTCCTTGCTCCCCAGCGTCTTGCTCTCGTACCTTATCCCGAGAGGGATCTGGTAGACCTGAGGCGCGATGTTGGTCTTGACGCCTATCCTGAACTCCGCGATTTTCGAGCTCTTTGGCAGGACGCTGTCGATGGTCTTTTCCGAGAAGTCAAGCGGCACGAAGAAATCCGAGCTGTCGGGGAGGGTTATCCTGATGTTCTCCAGCGTGGTGTCCCCGTTGTTGCGGAGCTCGAGCCTGAGCGTCGGCTCGCTCCCGGGGTTGAAGACGGCGTCGATGGCGGCTATGGAAATCCGGGAAATCTCGCCGGACACGGTAATGGGACCGAACGACAGCTGGTCCGAGTTGGAGGTGCTGACCGCGTCGTCGTAGGTCAAGGTCATGGGGATGCTGTAGTAGCCGCTCGGCGCGGTCTCGCGCGCTATCACCCTGAAGGAAATCGGGTATTCCCTGTTGTTGGTGAGCGTCCCGATGTCGATCTTGCTAGTGTCCTCGAGCGTGAAGTTTGACGCCGCTGGAAACTCGAGGGTGACGTGCCTGAGCTCTCCGCCCCTGCTGACAAGCTTGCCGGTCACCTCGAACGTGTCTCCCGGGCTTATGACGGCCCTGCTCACCTGGAAGTCCTTGACTTGGATTACGAGGTTGGGGTAGATGGTTACGGGAATGGAGAAAATCTTGTAGCCGCTGCTCGCGCCGGCGTTCGTCGAATAGGCGAGCGTCAGCGTGACGGTGTAGATGCCGGGCGTGGCCTCTTCCCTCACCTTGAAGCCGACTGAAGATACTGTGGTCCCGAGCGTGCCGATGTCGCCGAGCGATGTTCCGCCCGAGAATATCAGCTGGGACGAGCTTGCGTCCAGCTGGGCGCCCGAGAGGTATTCCGTCGCGCTCGGGTTGTAGAATATGATGTTGATGCTCCCGCTCATGCCCGCCTTCAGCCGGTCCGGGGTAAGGGTATAGCTCTGTATCTGCGGCGCAGCGTTGGCAGCTGCTGCGAACAGCAGCAGCGCCGTTACCAAGAACATCCCGTTTGCCTTCATTGTCATCTCACCCGTTTCCTTACAGTTTCGATTTTCTCTATTTTCCCGTCCCTCAGCCTGATGACCTTCTCGGCGTGCTTTACCAGCGAGGAATCGTGCGTAACCGTGACTATGGTCCTTCCCTCCTTCTTGTGGAGCTCCTCGAACAGCTCCATTATTTCCAGGCCCGTCTTCGAGTCCAGGTTGCCGGTCGGCTCGTCCGCAAGGATTATCGCGGGATTGTTCGCGAGCGCCCTCGCGACGGCCACCCTCTGCCTCTGCCCGCCGCTGAGCTGGGACGGCCTGTGGTTGAGCCGGTCGCCCAAACCCACCCGGTTGAGCAGCTGCACCGCCCTCTTGCGCCTCTCCCCGCTCGACATCCCGTTGAATATCATCGGCAGCTCCACGTTCTCGACCACGGAAAGCGTTGATATGAGGAAGAAGAACTGGAAGACGAACCCGATCTTCTTGTTCCGGACCTCGGCAAGGTCGTACCCGTCGTCCTCCTTGGTTATTTTGACGCCGTCCAGATACATCTCGCCCTCGGAAGGCTTGTCCAGGCATCCGAGGATGTGCAGCATCGTGCTCTTGCCGCTGCCCGAAGGCCCCATGATGACCACGGACTCGCCGCGTTTGATTTCCAAGTCGATGTCCTTGAGGGCGTTGACCGTGCTGTCGCCCATCTGGTAGACCTTGCTGATATTAGACAGCTTGAGCACGATGTCGTTCTGCTTTGCCATGTTTCCGATTGCCTCAAATAACGGTTTCCCGCATTCGGGTCACAATGAACCGTAGTTGGGCTTCTCTCTCTCGTATTAGACTAGTTCCGGGCGTTTTTTAAAACCTGCTTCTGTCGGGTCTAATAAGTTCTTATTGTTTTACCATTATTCAGGCTGAAAAAGGTTGTGTTTAAGCCTCTCCCGCCACCGTCAGGCTTTTAACGCGGGTATGAGGAAAGTCTTTTGAGTGCTTGCCATGCAGAAGATGTCCAACCTCGACTATTACTTTGCGGTTGAGGAGATGCAGAAACTCAAGGGCGGCTACCTGAACAAGGCCTACGAGCCCCGGCAGGGTGTCATCCGCCTGAAGTTCCACCGCGACGGCGAGGTAAACCTGCTGGCGGAGCTCGGAGTCAGGATGCATCCCACGAAGTACATCGAGGAATCCGCGGGCGAACCCTCCGTCTTCGCCGCCTTCCTCCGCTCCGGGCTTGAGAACGCCAAAGTCGTCGGCGTCCGACAGCTCAACTTCGACAGGATAGTCGCAATCGACTTCGAAAAGAAGCGGAAGTATTCCCTTGTATTCGAGATGTTCGCCCGCGGCAATACCGTGCTCTGCGACGAGAACGGGCATATCCTCAAGGTTTACAACCCCGAGATATTCTCCTCGCGCAAGCTCCGCCAGGGCGAACTCTATTCCCCGCCGCCGAACCCCAAGAAACACTCTTCCGAAGTCGCCGCAGCCGACCTTGCAGGCCTCAAGGGCAAGGCCGTTTCCGTGCTTTCCAAGGTTGTCAACCTGCCGCCCTTCTACCTCGAGGAGGCGTGCGCGCGCGCCGGAATCCCGCTGGACGCCCCGTTCGAAGGGCTTTCCGATGCCGATGTCCGCCGCCTGCTCGACGAGCTCAAATCATTGACCTTGGAAAAACCCGATCCATCGGTTTATTCCGCGAACGGCAGGGTCTCGGGCTTCTCCCCTTTTCCCTTGGAGAAACTGAGAGGTTCCGGCCTTGAAATGCACCGCTATCCTTCCTTCTCCGAGGCCCTCGACGAATTCTACGCCAACGCCCTGCCCGAGCCCGAAAAAGACCGTGGCATGGAGAAGCTTTCGGCGGTGCTCTCCCAACAGAATGCCGCCGTCGCGTCATTGGAGGAGGAGTCCGTCAGCGCGAAGTCCTCGGGCGACGAAATCTACCGGAATTCCGCGCTTTACGACGAAATCATCGCCGAGGCCAATGCGCTGCTCAAGCGGAAGATGCCGGAAAAGGAGGCCGCGGCCGCGCTGGAGAAGCGGTTCGGCAGGAAAATCCGGCTGGAATGCGGTTCGGCAGGCGCATGGAAGGCATTCGTTGGCCCGCAGTCTTGAAATGTTGGTTAAACATCCGAAAATATAGCTGACGGCCAATTCAGCCAATCTTGATGGCTTCTTTCTTGTAGCCGAGCTCCATCAGGTATTCGACCGCCCTTCCCTTGTGGTTGCCCTGCAGGACCACGACGCCGTTCTTCGAGCTTCCGCCGCAGGCGAGCTTCCGCTTTAGCTCCTTGGCCGCGGTGACGAGCTCGTCGCCCTCGAGCCCCTCCACTATGGTGACAAGCTTGTTGAAGCGGGCCTTGGTGGTGTATACCTTGAGGTGGGAGACCGTTTCCTTTTCGATGGTCTGGCAGGCACAGATGTCCTTAGGCAGACCGCAATTAGGGCAGATTTCAGGCACTTATGAGAGAACCTCTTTTGTTACTGGATTTATTGCGCCGCCCATGCTTTAAAAGAGTTTAGTTTGATGCCGCCTTCCCCTTGCGCTGGCCCATGTAGGTCAGGATGCGGGCCCTTGCCCTGCGGAGCTCGCGGAAGCGGATGCTCTTGCCCCTTGTCGCGCCCTTTAGCGTCGCGTATTCGGCGGAGATGCCGTTCTCTATCTCGGCGAGTTTTGCCTTCAGCGTCTCGGCGTCCATCGCCTTCAGATCCGATTTTCGAACGACTGCCATTGCTATCCTCCCTTGGCCGCCGGCTCTTCTTCCTTCTTTTCTGGCGGTTTGCCTTCGATCAGAACTTCGGGTTTGACTGCCGGAGTCTTCCTGCGCGCAACCGGATTCCTGAGCTTGGCTGCGGCCTCGGCCTTGGCTTTCTCGATCTTCTGCTCGAGCTTCCTACCGGCCTCCTCCGATTCCTTTGCGGCCTCTCCGGGCTTTTCAGGGGCCTCTACTGTTTCCGCCGGGGGGAGCAGGCCGGCTTCCTGGTCGGCAATTGCCAGTATCGCGTCCAGCTGTTCCTCGTCGATTTTCGCCGCGTCCGGGAAAATTGTCCCCGGGGGCACGATTTTCACGAGGATCCCGATGGCGCCGGCCTTGAGGTATGCTGTGGCGTAGGCTTTGTCGACGAGCTTCATGACGTCGCCGCTCTTCTTCAGGTAGCCCTTGCGCATTCGGATGGACTTGGACTTGCCGCCTTTTCCGACGACCTTGCCCGCGACCCTGAGCTCGCATCCGAGAGCGCCGGCGTTCATCACGTCGTTCATGTTGAAGCGCATGGTCTGCTTCACGTTGCCCTCAATCTCTATCTGGCGGGATATCCTCTGGGCAACGAGCTTTGCGTCCAGTTCGGGCTTCTCGACCTCGATGACGTCCAGCTGGGGGTTTTCGATTCCGAAGCGCCTCGTCAGTTCCTCGCTGACTGCCTTCACGTTCGAGCCCCTCTTCCCGATGACCACGCTCGGCCTGCGGACGCGGATGGCGACGCGCGTCGCGAGCGGCGTCTTCTGTATGGTTATCGTGGACACGCCCGCCCCGCTGAGCTCCTTCCCGAGGTAGTCCTTGACGATCTGCTCGTTTATCAACTTGTGCAAGAATTTCTTTTCGACGGCCATTGCATTACCCCTGCTTCTTCACTTGTTTGACTCCAGCCTTGCGATTCTTTCCATTGGCCCCGCGCTTTCTCTCCGGGGGCTTGCCGAGCACTATTTCCGCCCTTGCGGTCACGTAGTTCGCCCAGATGGCCTGCTTGCCGTATCCGAGCACGACCGGCGTCGCGAACGTGCGCCTGTACCGGGGCATGACGTTCTGCTTGAACGAGGCGGCCTGGACCACAACGAGGCTGCCGGCGTCGAGGCCCTTGAAGTCCGCGTTCGACTCGGCGTTCTTCAGCAGTGCGAGGGCGATCTTCGCCTCCTTCTTGGGGAACTTGCCCTTGCGGCCGCCGAGCTGGCTCCGGTGCCCCATGCCCGTGTGGAACTTGTGGAAGGCGATGGGCATCTTCAGCGAGATGCACTCGTCTAAGACCTTGCGCGCCTGCGCCACGGTCTTCCCCTTGAGCGCGGCGAGCACCTGGCTCAGGTCCTTGTACGAGCAGTTGAGGTCGTACGCCTGCGCGCGCGCGAACTCGCGCTCGTCCGCGGCCTTCATCGAATACTTGTAGAGTCCCATGGGCAAATGTCCCTTTTTATTTGAGCTCGACGCTCTTGCTTCCCCTCGTGGCCCCGATTCCGGGCCCGGAGTGCTTGACCAGCTTGGTCGTGATGCTCAGCTCGCCGAGGCGCTTGCCCAGCATGAGCGGCGTCACAACCACGTTAACCCAGTCCTTCCCGTTATAGACCTGAAACCTGCGGTCGACCATCTCCGGAATGACTATCATCTCGCGGAGGTGCGTCTTCATGGTCTTCTTGGTGTCCGTCTTCCTCAGCTTCTCGATGAACCCCTTCATCCTGTAGTTCATCCTCCTAATCGTCCTGCGCAGCTTGGAGGGCAGCAGCAGCGCGAACTTGTCGAGGGGCATGGCCTTGAGTTCCTCGATGCTCAGTCCGCGGTAGGAGAATTTCTTGGCCATTATTTCTCACCCTTCACCGTGACGACCTTGCCGCGCCGCCTTCCCGTCCTGCTGGCGGCGATATGGCCCACCTTCTGTCCAGGCGGCGCGTTCCTGGAGACGCAGCTGGACTTGCCGAAGCTCTTGCCGCCGTGCGGGTGGTCGTATGCGCTCATGGCGGTCCCGCGGCTTGTTGGCCAGCGCTTGTTGCGCGCCTCGGCCTTCATCTTGCCTGCCCCGGCCTTCTTGAGGGGCTTTTCGAGCCTGCCGCCTCCGCTTGCGATGCCGACGGTCGCGCGGCATGACTTCTCAAGCCTGATTACCCTCTTTGATGCCAGCTGCACGTTCACTTCCCCCGAGTCCTCGTCCCTCCCGACGACGGTGGCGAAGGCTCCGCTCGCCCTGGCGAACTTGCCGCCGTCGAACGGCCTGGATTCGACGTTGAAGACGGAAATCCCCTCGGGCACGAATTCAAGGAAGCATATGCTTCCGGTACAAAGCGGAGTCCTGCCGCCGAGGTGGATTACGTCGCCGACCTTGAGGCCTTCGGCGGCAAGCAGGTGCACCGGCCTGTCGTCGGAGAGCAGGACTTCGGCGAGCAGCACGTCCTTGGAGGGGTCCTGCGCGAAGCCCGTCACCTCCCCGAAAATCTCGCCCTTGTACTGGGGGTATTTCGCGGGGGAGATGAACCTGTGCTTGGGCGTCCGGTACGAAGGCCCGCCCTTCCCGCGCTTCTGTACGATTACGTGCGTTCCCATCGGTTATCACTACACCAGCTTGAGCTTTGCCGCCACGTCGGCGGCCGCGCCCTTCTTGACGAACTTGACCACCGCCTTCTTCCTGCCGTCGAAAAGGTTTATCGTGTTGACGCTGGCGACCTTCTCGCCGTACGCCTTCTCGACCTCGGACCTGATCGCGGCCTTCGTGTCCTTCTCCGCCACGATGAACGTTATCTTGTTCTCGCGCTCGATGAGCGAGGAGGAGCGTTCGGTCGTCAGCGGGTAGAGCAAAGCCATTTTTATCACTTGAACAGCGCGTCCTTCTGCAGGCGGTCGATCGAGGACTCGGTCCAGACCGTGAGCCTGCCCATGTTGCCCCCGGGCGCGAGGAGTTCGGCGGTAAGGTCGCCGACCTTGGCCACGTCGACGCCGGGGATGTTGCGCGCAGCCCTCCAGATCCCCTTGTCCTCGCCGATCACGATGAGCACGGTCTTCGGCGTGCGGTAGCCTCCCTTCCTCAGCCTTGAGCGGCCGCTGCGCATGCGCCTTCTCTCGCGTGCGCGCAGCATGTCCTGGCCGAGGCCGAGCTTCTCGAGCACCGCGTGCGCCTCCTTGGATTTCGCGATTCCCTCGATGGAGTTGTCGACGATGATGGGAAGCTGCGCTGAGAACACGTGCCCGCGCGCCTTCACCTCTTCCGCGCTTGCCGTGGCCGAGATCGCGCTCCTCATGGCGAAGTTCTTCTCCTTGACGTTTATCCTCTCGCGCAGGCGCTTCCACGGCTTCGGCGGGTGCGCCCTCCGGCCCTTCATCGCGCTCGGGATGCGGAGCACGCGTCCCATCCTCCCCTTGGGTATCTTCTCGCGGGGGACCCTGCTCCTGCCGGTGTTAATGGTCTGCCTCCATGCGTGCCTGCGTCCGTAGTATTCCGCAGTTGTCTGAAGGCCCGCCATCAGGAACACTCCCTTCGGCTGGAACCTCGCTGTCTGCTCGGCGTGCACAGCCCTGCGGACGATGTCCGCGCGCCGCTGTTCCTCGAACTGCTCGGGCAGGTCGATTTCCTTCCCTGCGTTTCCGTTGATGCCGATGACCTTTGCCTTCATTTTTACCATCTTAGTAACCGAATTGCTTGACCTGAGGCTTCTTCGCCTGCCTTCCATGCAGCGACCTGCGGAAGCGCAGAACGCGCTTGGCCGGCCCGGGCAGGCTGCCTTCGACCACGATGAAGTCGCCCTTGATGACGCCGAAGTGCGGGAACCCGCCCTTGGGCTGCACCTGCTGCACCTTTGAAGCGTCGCCGATGAGCATTATCCTCTTGTTCCTCTCCGTCCTCCGGTGGAATCCCATCTGGCCAGCGCGCGGAATCGTGTACATGACCTTCCCCTGCTTCTCGGCGCCCAGCGTGCCCCCGTGCCTGCGCGACTTCGTGGCCTTGCGCGGGTTCAGCGCGACGCCGAAGCGCTTGACCACGCCCTGCCAGCCCCTTCCCGTTGTGACCGCTGTGACGTCTAGGTATTCGCCTTCCTGGAACAAGTCGGAAACCCGCAGTTCCTTGCCGAGGACGGACTTGGCATACTCCAGCTTCTCCTTGGCGTCGGCGCCGTTCACGGGCATCTCGAAGACGTCCGAGGATTTCTTGAAGGAGGCCTTCCAGGGCTCCGAGCACGCCATTACGCGCACGTCGGCGAGTCCCTCAATCTTTCCGAGGTCCTCGGGCTTCATTTTCGCCTTCTTTGCCACCGAAATCACGTTCTTGAGCTGCTTGGGGGCGTTCAGCGCCGGTGACTCGCCCGCGGCCTTGAGCCCGCCGTCACCCATCACGTAGGCGACGATGGAATAAACGAACGCCGGGGGCACCTCGACGACTGTGGCCGCGCGCGTAACCTCCTGATTCTTCAGCGGGGATTCGGAGTCGTCGACCATGACCATCTGCGTCATGCCCGCCTTGTAGCCCAGGAAGCCCGTTCCGCCCTTGCCATCATGCCTCCAAGCCCTCAGCCTGGGCACCATGCGCGAGGCGCGCTTCCTGTGCCAATACGCCCTCGATCCCTTCACCGGTCCTTTTCCTGCCATTCCAAACCACGATACGATAATCTAACGCTGTTGTCCTTCCCGAAATCCGTGGAGTTCAGTCGGCCCTTACCTTGTGCACGATCGGCGGCGTCGTCTTGAACAGCACCTTGTTGCCGCAGTAGGAGCACCTGACGAACTCGAGCTCCTCGAACTCCTTCTTGCAATGCACGCACTTGAACATCTTGGCAAAGGCACCTCAATAAATCGACGGGAACACGACGAAGCTGATGATGAGCGCAACGGCCATCGCGACCACGCTCGAGGTCAGCGACGAGCCCGCGTAGAGCTGCTGCACCAGCAGCGCGCCGACGGCGAGCAGGATCAGCGATGCGAACATGGTCTGCGCCGCACCCGCAATCAAGGGCAGGAATATCATGCCCACGAAGGCCAGGATCAACGCGTTCCAGAAGCTCTGCACGCCGAATACGTATTTCATCGCCAGCCAGATGACCACCGCTACGAAGAATATCGAGAAAAGGGAGTCGACGTTGTAAAGCATGTCGAACAGGTACAGCGCCATTTTATCTCACGTCAAGGGTATCAACATCGAACCTACGACCATTGCCACGAGCGTCACCAGCACGCTCTCCGGAAACGACGTCCTATAAACCTGCTGCACGGCCAGCCCGCCCACCGCCAGAATGACGAGGAAGGTTATCGCGCTCTGCTCGGCAAGATACGGCAACAACACGAGGGCCACCAGTGCGACCATGAGCCCGTTGCCGAAGCCGTCGTGCCCCAGCACAAGCCTCATGAGCAGCCAGACGAATACGCCTGCCATCAGCACCGCGTATGCAAACCCCGCCTCTAAAGCCATCTCACCGTTCAAATACTATTAACTCTCACTAAACGATTATAAACCTTTGCCCGCCAGCGTGCCCCTCAAAGCCAGAAACGCCGTAAAACCGTGCATTTTCCCGAAAAAAAGCCTCCTGCGACCTCCTTTTCCAGCCAATGGACCTTTTGCCTATCAATACTACCCCATTGCGCAATCAATAACAATAATATTGGCCCGTGCCGTAAGAAGCCCCATGCTCGCCGCGCTTTTCTTCCTCGCCGCCTGCGTCGCCGCAGGTTATGCAGCCTCAAGGAAGGTCTTTCCCGACGCCGCGTGGCTGTTTTGCGTGCCCGTCGGCATCGTCTTTGGCACATGGGCCGCGTACCTCCCCTCCCTTGCAATCGGCTTCTCGAAAATGTCCGTAATCATCGCATCCTTCATTCTAGTCTGCATCTCGGCATACGCCCTCAAGCCTTTCAAAATCCGCGTGCCTTCACTCAAACCAATCTTCTCTCCCCTTCCCCTCTTCTTCACCGCGTCCTTCCTCGCGTTCCTCTTCCTTTCAACCGCCCTCCTGCACTACGACTCCGGCGGAAACCTCGTCGGCAACGGCCTCGACCTAGGCTTCTACCTGTCGATTTCCTCGTCCGTCGCCGCAGGCAACTTCCCCCCAGAATACCCGGTGATTTCCGGCGAGCTGCTGAGCTACCATTACTTCTTCTTCCTCTTCGCCGGAATCCTCTTCAAGGCCGGGCTTCCCCTCCTGCTTTCCTACAACCTCGCCACCGCGCTGTTCCTCGCCGCGCTCTTTTCCTCGTTCTTCTACGTCGCCGTGCGGCTCTTTCGGCAGAGCCGCACCGCCTTGGCCGCCGTCCTGCTCCTCCTCTTCTCCGGCGGGCTGGTGTTCACCGCTCACCTGCAGGGCTTCGACTCCTCCAGCCCCTCCGCATGGGCCGAACTTCTCTCAAATCCCGGGCTTTTCCTCCAATACCGCTCGTACGGCTATCCCATCGCCAACATGCTGACCACTGCCATGGTCACCAAACCCGACCTTGCCGGCATGGCGATTTTTCTCGCAATCCTCGCTTTTGCCCTCGCGGGGAAGAGGACCCCGCATTCGATGGCACTTGCGGGCCTTTTTGCGGGCCTCTCCGGAGCGTTCAGCCTGCCTGCAGCAGCTGCCACCCTCTCGTTCGCCTTCTTCTACTCCCTGCTTTTCGACAGGGACCGGCGCTGGCTCTGGTTCTTCGCAGCAGCGGCAGCCGCGCTCATCCTTTCGGCGCACATTTACCTGCCCAAGCTCGCATCCTCTGGGCAGTCCCTCCAGTTCGCCCCCTTCTGGATGACCGGGGGCAATACACTTGCGCTCCCGGGGTTCTGGCTGGACAACCTCGGAATCGCCGGCCTGCTTGCCCTTGCCGGCCTCCTCGCGTGCCCTCCTGCCCTGCGCAGGGTCTTCATCGCGCTCTTGCCGGCATTCGCCGCCTTCCACTTCGTTTCCATGGCCAAGTGGGACGTGGACAACTTCAAGCTCGTCCAGCCCGCAATCCTCGTCATGTCCCTGCTTGCGGCGGCGGCGCTTTCCCGAATATGGAATGCCCGCGGGTATGGCCGGCCGGCCGCCATCGCCTTGTTCGCCCTCGCGGCCTTCTCCGGCTACCTTTCAGTAGTTTCCCTCCTCCACTATGCTTCAGTGGATGAGTACCAGCGCCCCATCTGCCCCGCGTCATACGCGGCCATGGCCGGCTTCGTCGCCTCCGAAATCCCGGAAAGGGCCGTATTCATCGCCGACCCGCAGGCCGAGACCACGTGCCTTACCGCAATCGGCGGCCGCCTTTCCTTCTTCACCAACCAGCTTTGGATAGAAAACCACGGATTCGACCGCGCCACACGCGAGGAGGAGAACAACCGCATGCTCGCCGGAGACTGCGCGCTGATTTCAGCGAACCGCGTTTCCTATGCATACGAGGACGCAAACCGCGGCTGGAGGCTTCCGGAAGCCCTGAAGCGGATAAGCGTTCCTGTCTACGAGTCCGAAGGCCTCGGCGTCCATAAAATCAAATGCTGACCCCTCTCCCCCCTTCCGTCTGCCTTAAATACAAGTTGCCCCACGCAGTAATCAATGAAGGCCTTCGTCGTGTTCATGGGAGGCATCCGCGGGCTAGGGAAGAGCAAGTACGCCGCCATCGCGGTGATGAACCAGCCGGGCTTCCGGCTACTCGACCTTGGCCAGGCCCTCCACTACCTTGCCGAGCACACCTTCGGCAAGACGCTTGCCGACCTTGCCCCTGACGAAAACGAGGCAATCGGCCGCAAGTGCTGCGCCGAGGCGGAGTCAGGCAGCGGCATCACTCTCCTCGACGGCAGTTTCGCCAACTATGCCGACCACAAGCTCATTCCGCAGCCGTTGATTCCCGCACCCCTCCTCGAGCGCATCGACGCGTTCATCCTCGTCGAGTCCGATGCCGAGACCGCCGCTTGGCTCCGCGAGCGCAGGGGATTTCCTCCGGAGCTGCTTGACCGCAAGGCGATCGAGGACGAGCTTGCCGTCGAGCACAGGATGGCCGATGACGTCGTCGCGCGCATGGGCAAGCATCTCTACGTGCTCAAGCGCGAGAGGAACGTGGACTTCACGGAGCTACTTTCCGACGCGGTGAGGGCGCTCGCGCCTGCAAAGGAATCCGACGAATCCGAAAACGGCTAGCGCTCCCGTCCCTTCTTCGGAATCAGCCGGAAAACGGTGTACGGAACCATTTCCTGGTGGACCTGACTTGCCCGCTCCGACAAACCCCCCGATTTCGTCCTTTCAAAAAAACGCGGGTTTTCCGTCCTTCCGCCCGGTTTTCTCGTTCTGATGCGCAAGGGCCGTGGCATTTCCGATGCAGCGCCGGCTTGGAGCCCGATTTCCAGCCTATTCTCCACGATTATCCTCTCGATTTGCCGCTGGACCAAATCGATGTAAATCCGGCTCAGCGGCTGCTCGTTCCTGTGCGAAACAAGCAAGGAGTCCGGGCGCTCCTTCGCGGTGGCCACTTGCAGGATGCCGAGCCTGAACAGCCTATGCTTCCTCAATCCCTCCGATACGTCTTGGAGGTGTTCGTTGCGTATTCTGCCTTTGGGATTGCCTGCTTCCATGGTCTTTCCGACGCTCACATCTTGTAGTACAGGGAGTCGTATTTCGTGAGCTCCTGCCGGTGCTCCTCGAGCGTCTTCACGATTAGGTAATAGACCGCGAGCAGCAGGCCCACGGCGATTTCCGTGAACGCGTCGGACCATGCTGCCTGCCTTATTCCGGTGACGCGAAGGAGGATCTCGGCGAAGAGCCACAGCGTGACGTACGTGCTCGAGATCAGCATCAGGTAGAATATCCTCTGCATGACCTTGAACTTGAACAGCTGCATGACCTTGGTGAGCTTGAACCAGAGGTAGACCGCGAACGCGAACAGTAATCCGTACCCATAGAACAGCACGTCTTCGAGAACCGCCATGGCAACACCGCAGGAAAGCAGCATTCCGGGATTGAAATACGTTGCGGTCCCCCCACGCCGAGGATGGGCGTTGGGGGCGTGGCTACTACGCCCAAGCGGAGGGTGCAACTCCTGTGAAGCCCGGGGAGGAGACTCTGCGGTTGGAATAGACCGCTCCAGAATTTGATGATACTCTTTTTAAGGCGGAACCGCACATATGTTGTACCGGGGATGTAGTTGCAAAACGCAAATTCAATCATAAAACGCCTTCACGGGATGAACGCGCAATTGAGGCGGCTCAGCGTCAGCAGGATAGGGCTGTTTGGCTCGTTTGCACATGGAAACGCATCCGCGAACAGCGACTTGGACTTCTTGGTATCATTCAAGCAGCCTACGTTTGACAATTACATGGATTTAAAGGAATTACTCCAGAACCGGTTTGGTCGGAAAGTAGACCTCGTCACCGAGGAGAGTCTCAAGCCATCCCTTCGCCATGTCAAAGAGGAAGCCGCCTATGCCGAAGTCTCATAAGCTCTATCTTGAAGACATACGCACCTCAATTGAGAAAATTGAAGAGTATACCGAACGGGTCTCCTTTAAGGAATTTTCCGAAAACTCTTTGCTAATCGATGGAACGGTCAGGAACCTTGAAATCATCGGGGAAGCCGTCAAGAAATTGCCTCCGTCTCTTACGGCAAGCCACCCTGAAATCGAGTGGAGAAAGATAGCCGGGTTGAGGGACATTTTGATTCACGAATACTTTGGTGTAGACGTGAGAATAATCTGGGATATCGTCATTCACAAGCTTCCCGGTCTTAAAACCGCCGTAAATCAAATGCTAGCAGAGGAGTAAGGGGCTGCCCCCATTTCTGCAAAAAGGCATTTTTTCAGACGCCAGGTAGGAGATTCTGCGCCTGGGATAGAATGCTATAAAAAATAACCCAGAGCGCCGAGGATGGGATTTAGCAGTTCAACTACAAATCCCTAAACGATAGCTATTTATTGTACCTGGCCGTAAAAACAGCTATGCCTTTTTTCCAGCGCCCAAATGCCCGGCAACCACCGCAAACGCCATACGTCGAAGAAATGGACGGAAGAATGGACGCGCCCGCCCTCCGGTTACGCGCCTTGGACGACCGCATCCGCAACCGGATGGACATGGAATCCAAGATCAGCACCTACCGACCGCAAACCCCGCGCCTGGCCTATTTCACGGAACGCCCTGCCGCACCACGCCGAGCCCGCCGCCGCTAGTTCTATACTAATGGCTTGCAGGAAACGGCGTCCGTTGCAGGAATAGGTTGCCCCTTTGCAATAACCGCCGGTTTCTCTCCCCCCTTTTGTTGCAGGCGCAAGCGGATGGTGCTTGCCGGGGCATGAACGGCCTGCGCTATCTTCGACCACGACGCGCCGCCCGCCCGAAGCTCTGCGGCCTTCGCAACATCAAGCTCGCGTTCCCGGCGTCCAAGTTTCTTGCCAACGGCTTTTAATGCCGCAAGCCGGTGGCGCGTGGCCTCGCTAATATTTTCTCGCTCCAATTGGGCAAGAGTTACGAGAATCTCCCGCATAGCCCGGCCTATCGGCGTCGTTGTGTCCAAGTTTTCATGGACGCTGTAAATTTGAACGCCCCGCCCTTCAAATTCATCAAAGAATAAGCAAACCTCGCGGCTGTTGCGCCCCAAGCGGTCAAAACGGAAGGCAACGACGCCTTGAAATAAGCCTTGCCGGAGTTTTCCAAGCATCTCTTGGAGCTTCGGCCTGCGGAAAGTTTTTCCCGAACCTATTTCTGCAAAGACCTCGCCGACCTCCAATTTTTTAAACTCGGCAAAACGCTTGCAGGATTCAATCTGCTGGCCTAATTCCTGCGCATCCGTCGAAACCCGGCAATAAATCGCAACGCCCATTTTAACCGCCCTCAAAAGCTTGGCCGAGTAGCCGCCAGATAAATTACAACCACCGCCAACACAGCCACCCACCAATAGCCCGCCGCCCATCCGAAGAAATCCCGCATTAAAATGCTGGGCGGCGATGGCGTAAAAACATCAAGCCCAGCCGTCGCATTAACTAAAATCGTTTCGTTCATTTTACCACCTTTATTTTATCCTGCGCCTCCGCGCCCTCGACGACCGCATAAACTCCAGAATGAGCATGGCCTCCAAACTCGAAGGCTTTCAACCAGCAACGCCCCGCCTGGCTTACTTCGCCGACCGACCTATTGCGCGTCCATCACGGCGTTAAACGTCGCCTCGGCATCCTTCTTGGCCTTGTAGGTTGCGACGATGCGGCGGGCTTGCTCCCAATCGAGCGCCAAGACTGCCTTCTAATATAATTTGGAAAATGCTACCCAAGCGAAGGC
>JAZDGU010000045.1:0-11421 GCA_043806595.1 Microcaldota archaeon | reverse complement strand
GGCTCGAGCGTGAGTCGGGCGATTTCACCCTTCTGCAGGTCGAGGATAACGTCGAAGACCTTGCCGACATACTGGGCGTTGTCGGTGTAAATGTCCATTCCCATTAGCTGGGAGAGCTTGACTGCCATCGATACCACCTACGGATGCAAGCGTTTACGGTATGGCTTCAATCAAATCAGATTTAAAAACGTATCCCCCTCCGTCCTACCTCCCCTGCGGCCCTTGGCCGCTACCCATTCCGCTTCAGCTTCCTAGCGAGCAGTAGTGCCAACGGGGCCAGCAGCACCGCAAGCAGGGGAGAGACGTCCGGAGCGGAGACCTCCTTCAAGCACACGCGGTTCATCGTGCACGACGCCGAGCCGACGCCCTCCGCATACGCCACCAGATGGTACTCGCCGTCCAGCACCGTCTCCACGGAGTAGACGAAGCCGCCAGTGCCGACGAAGCCGTAGAAATCATTCGGCGCGCCGGTGAGCATGATGCCCGCGGTATCGCAAGGCAGGCTCTGGTTGAGGCACTGGAGCGTTATGTTCGTCTCGTTCGCGTAGGTCAGGCGCGGGCAGGAAAGGAAGATGATGCTCGCCTTCTGCACCGCCGGCGGGCCGGCTGGAGGAGGCGTGACGACGCCGGTCTCGCTCACAGACACCTGCGCGTCGCCAAACAGAATCCCTACCGAAGCCCGAATCGAACCGCTAGCGGCCTGAAACGGCGCGGTGTAGTCGGCGGAAGCGCCGTTTGGAAACAAAATGCCCAATCCCTGCAGGCCTCCTTCAAGGCTCCAGTCGATGTTTCCGGGGCACGGGTTCAACTGCAAGGGGTCAATCCAGCACGTGGCAGTAAACGTCTCCGTCTCGCCGTAGGCCATGCCCGCCGAGGAAGGCTGGACGCGGACGTCGTAAATCCTCGCGTCGATGCCCAAAGTGCCTTCGATGCCTTGCACGGCCGCGTGAATGATTCCGTCTGCTGTATTGATGTCCGCGCTCTGGTGCGAGAAGCGGGCAAAAATCGGGTCGCCTTGGGGGGTGATGCTCGCGGCAGTTCCCGCCCCGAAGCCGGTCAGGGTCCATACCGGATCTTCAGGGCAGTTCATTGGCACGCCGCCCAAGTCCCTGCATACCGCGTTGAAAGTTTGCGGCCGGACAAGGTTGTCCGCGTAATAGTCGAAAGGCGCGGGTTCAATTGAGACCGTGCCCCAGCCTCCGAGTTGCAGTTGGGCGTTGGCATCGTCCTCTCCCCACAGGTTCCGGTTGTCGCGCGCACTAAGCCTGAGCACGTAACCGCCAACCATGTTGCAGGACGCCTGGCCGTTCAGCGTCCGGTGCTGCGCAGAGCCTCCGAGGTTGACGTTGAACGAGCATGTGCTGCCAAGCGGGCCGCCCTGCTTCACCCACTCCATGAATATTATGCTGCCGTCGTCCCACGCGTCGCCCAGGATATCGAACGCGATGCCGGCGAAGCCGGCGTAGTCTCCGTTGGCCTCGACGCGGGGCGGGTACTGGCATCCGCAGCCGATGCACTGGCCGTTGGGAAACGCGTTGCAGTCGGAATTCTCGTCGCACGTCGCACCGCACTGGCCGGGGAGGCACAAGTCCTGGTAGTTCGGGGGCACGCAGGCACAAGAAGATGGGTCGGTATTGCACGTGCCCTGGCTAGTGCTGTAATCGCGGAAAAGGAAGGTTCCCTGCAGGCAGCCGTCGTTGTAGATGTTGCAGTCCTCGTTGCCGTCGCACTGGGCGCCGCAGCCCTGCCTGCAGGAGTCGGAATAGAGGGGCTCCTGGCAGGCGCACTGGTTGCTGCACGTGCCCTGCTGCGGGTTGTAGTCGCGCCACACGCGGCTAAACATGCACTGGTCGGAGTAAACACAGTCCGCGTTCTCGTCGCATTCCGCGAGGCAGCCCTGGTCGCAGAAGTTGACGTTGTTGGACTGGCATTGCAGGTAGTTGAGGTTGGTAACGTAGGGATTGCACTTCCTCGGAGGGTTGGTGCAACCGCTCCATGCGGGGGCAACACAGCCATCGTTTGCTCCAGAACCTGAAACGCACGAGTCAGCGCCCTGCGACTCCCACCCGCAGTAATTCGGCGGGGACTGGTGGTCGGCCCGCACGGGAACGAAGTTCGGAGGGGGAGTGCAGCCCTGGTAGTCGGAAGTCGTGTCACAGTTGGCAATGCCGCTCCAGACGCCGGAAGCCTGACAGGTGTAATAGCCGTTGTTCCCGCTGCACTGCTTCCATCCGGTGGCCTTGCCGCAGTTGGCTCCGAGGTTGAGAACGCAACTCTGGCCAGAAGGCACGCAGCGCTTGACTGCCGGATCTTCCAACGTCGCCCTGCATTTGCCCGATACGCAGTTCGAGTCCTGCTGGCAGACGGCGCAGTCGGCGAGGCCGGTGACGGTAATCGAGGCGGTGCCGGACTTGCCCAGAGCGGACGCAGTGACCGTGCCCGGGCCGCCCGGAGACGCTCCCGCGGTGAACAAGCCGTTGTTCGTGACGGTTCCCAAACCCGCCGGGGAAACCGTCCAAGCCAGCGCGGGGCAGGATACCGTGTCCCCGCACGAATTCCTGCATGTTGCAGTGAACTGCTGCGTGCCGTATACTGGAACCGAGGCGGAGGCTGGCGACAACGTGATCGAATCCAGCGTAGGAGGACTTCCACCTAAGGACAAGACTCCGGCTGATGTGGAAACGACGAGGAACCCGTCCTCCAAGACAGCAACCTCGTTGATGTACGGGTAGTTGGCGCTTCTGGTGTAGCTGGGGGAAGTGTCGATGACATGCCCGTCGGCTGTGGAAATCCTTGCCACGTTGAACTGATTGGAGCCGTCTGCCTGGATGCACAACAGTTCGTCCACGCCGTTCACGAGGGTCATGGGGCCGACGCACTCGGGCTCGGAATTCTCCCAGACGATTGCGCCCGAGTTTGCGTTGAGTCTGCGGACCTTCCCGTCCCCGAAAGTGTACAACACGTCCGAGCCCCCTACCGTGTCTGCGGCGAATCTCAATCCCCGGTTGTCAAACGGGCCCCACAGCGGGTTTCCCGAATTGGATAAGTCATAGGCGGCGACCTTCTCCCAATAGGGGGCAATCGCCTTCTTCCTTGCGACGAAAAGCCGGTTGTTGTAGGCGAGCATGTGCGTGACGTAGTTGCGGTCGTTCGGGTCGTGCAGCTGGCGCGTCCAGAGCGTGGCGCCGGTATCCTTGTTCACGGAGTAAAGCGTCGTCGGGCCGTCGTACGGGAATTGGTGGTAATAGGAAATGATGAAAAGCAGCTGGTTCCCGGAAATGACCGGCTTGGCGAAAACCCTGCCCTTGTCGACGTCTTCAGTATTGAAGGTCCTAGTCCAATCGATGTTTTTCGTGTTATGGTTGAACGCCTTCACCGTAGTCAGATCGTAGTCGATGTTCGCAAACGCATAGACCCGCGTGCCGTCCGTCACGAGGTGCCAGTCCCCCGCAGTATTGATGACGTCGGCTATCTCGTACCACGCGACCACCGAACCGTCGCTGGCGCGCATCTCGAAAAGATAGTATTTGCTCGGATACTGGCCCTCCATGAGCGCATAGACGCGGTCGCCAATTGCGACGATTTCTTTTCCGTTGTCGTGCACGTTGTAGACGCCGTTTCCGGGCTGGACCTGCCATACCAGGTTTCCGCAGGCTCGGTCGTATTTTTTGTAATTCACGTGGCAAACGCCGCCGCCGGGGCAAAAGCCGCCGGAGCCGTAGAAGTAATTGCCGCCTGCGTCTGAAATGTAGGACCAGCCGTATACGCCGTTTCTCTGCCAACGGAGGGCGTCCACGTCAAGAATTCCCGCAAGGTTGACGCTCGGGTTGCGTTCCTTGGCGCCATAATACTGTGACCAAGCGCCAGCCGAGGAAGCCATTATGACGAATAATATGGCGAACCCGAAAAGCCGTTGCGACAATTCCACCATTCTCAACTCGGCCAAGAGCCAATAAGTAGAACCTCGCTCGGTATAAAAACGTTACCGCATAAAAGCCATTCCGCGCGGCCGTGGTCTAGTGGCATGATAAGGGCTTCCCAAGCCTTTGATCCGGGTCCGATAGGATTCAAGCGAAAAAAAAACGCGCAATCCCGAAAATCCCGGCGGCCGCATGATTTTTATACGCGGCATGAGTATGCAAAGTTGGTCGGCATGAGAAAGGCAAGACTGCACGCAAAACCAGCCGGGCGCGGGGCCGCGAGGACGCGCACCGTGAAGGCCGCTCGCATGGGCATCCGGGCGGCCAGGCCTGCGGCGGCATCCGGAAAGCCCAACCACAACAAGCCCGAGACCGGAAAAATCGACTGGGGGAGCGTCAAGCGCATCGAGGACATCCGCTCGACCGCGGAGGTTCCGGTAAGTGACAGGCTGATTGACCAGGTAATCGGGCAGGACCGCGGCATAGAAATCATCAAGAAGGCCTCCGCGCAGAAGCGGAACGTGCTGCTAATCGGAACGCCGGGAACTGGCAAGAGCATGCTCGCGCAGTCAATGGCCGAGCTCATGACAGTGCAGCAGCTCGAGGACATCCTCATAATCGTGAACAAGGAGGACGAGAACCAGCCGAAAGTCAAGACGGTGAAGGCCGGCGAGGGGAAGAAGATAATACTGCAGGAGAGGCTGAGCGGCAGGCTCGCCGGCAGCAACACGAACATGATGATGATCGCGTTCATGATCTTCGCGACGTTCGTCGTGCTCTACTTCATGCCCAAGTACTTCGACAACGTCATCGTTGCGGCGATGCTCATCGGGCTGTTCCTCATGAGCGCCGCGCTCATGTTCGCGATGCAGCTCAGCCGCGGCAGGCTAATCGAAGCCGAGAGCGCCAAGATGATTGTCGACAACGCGGGCAAGACCATCGCGCCGTTCGTGGACGCCACCGGCGCGCGTGCCGGCGCGCTGCTGGGCGACGTCAAGCACGACCCGTTCCAGTCGCTTCCCGCGGACAGCAGGGTCCTGCTCAACCCGCACGGGTATGAGTCGCCGGAGGCGCTTTGGGAGAAGATGGCCTCCAAATACCCCGAACGCATCGAAAGGAGGGAGAAGGGGTACGAGGCAATCGCCCTGCCGAAGAAGGAGAAGATTTTCGCGCTCGGATACAGGAACGGGAGGATAGTGAAGAGCCGCGTGCTGTCCGTCAACCGCAGGCCCTACAAGGGCAAAATCGTGGAGCTCAAGGCCGGCAAGAGGCGCGTGAGGCTGACGCCGGAGCACGCCGTGGTCACAAGGAAGAGGAGCGTCGGCGCGAAGGGCGTGAGGAAGGGAACCTCTCTGATAGTCGCAGCCTGAGCGCTATTCCCCGCGCACGCGCGTCAGCAGTTTCCTGCCCATCGCCTCCATGTACTCGAGCTCCCTGCCCGCCTCGACTTCCGCGCGCATGTCCTCGGGGACCTCGACCTCGAACGTCTCGTAAGACTGCAGGTCCATCAGCTGGGCGGAAGTGCCCGTCACTGCCACAATCTGCGCGCGCCTGCGCTCGATGATGGGGATTTCCACGTCCGCATCGCTGGGCTTCATCAGAGTGCGCTTTACGTCGTCGAATATGCCTATGGCGACGACGTTCATCTTGGCGGCGCCGTGCTTGCCCGGCTTGCTCTTGTCGATGCTGACGACGCGGCATGCCGAATCGTCGATGATTACGTACTTGCCGATCTTCAGGTCGCCCATCGTCGCGTAAATCTTTTCCACCATAAGCCCATCACACCCCTCGGAAATAGCATTCGGAGCATTCGGATTTTTTTTGCCCGCCAGCCTTAAAAAAGGTTTTGACTGCGGAACGCCTCAGAGCGCCAGCGACGCGAACGCGAGGATGCCGAGCACGAGCGCCGCAAGCGTCAGGTCGCGCGCCTTCTTGAGCACCGCCGGCGAAGTCGAGCGCGAGACCGCGAACATGACGGTCAGCACGAGCGCGTTGTTCAGGAGCACGCAGAGCAGGTAGGCGGCGCCCGCGCCGCGGTAAAGCGGGACCCAGCTGAGCACCATCGCCCACGCGAATAGGGAAATGGAGAGGGCTGCGGTCGCGCGGGGGCCGATGAGCATGGGGAGGGTCGTCGCACGGATTTTCCTGTCGCCCTTCACGTCCCGCAGGGTGATGAGCAGCTCGCGGCCGACTCCGGCGAAGAACGAGATGCCGACAAAGAGCCACACGAATTCGGTGACCTGGGGAACGACGGCGAAATTTCCGTAGAGGAAGGAAATCGCCATGCTCGAGGCGATGAAGACGTTGCCCGCGAGCGGCATTTTCTTCAAAAACGGGTCGTAGGCGAGGGAGAGCGCGGCGTAGGCGAGCGCGATGGCGAAAGCCGCGGCGCCGGCGTAGAAGGCGAGAAGCAAACCCAGCGCATAGAGGAAAACCGCAGCCTTGAGGGCGTCCGTGCGCAGGATTTTTCCCGAAACGAGGGGGCGGTCCTTCCGGCGGTTGGCCTTGTCGGTCTTGACGCCGAACCAGTCGTTGAGGACAAACGCCGCTGCGGTGATGAGGAACGGGCCCAATGCGGGAAACAGCGCGCGGACGGAAAGCGGGTCGAAGGGCAGGCCCGCAGACTTGGCGGCGACGGCCTCCGCGGCGACGACCGCGATTGCCACCATGAAGGAGTGCTCGATGCGCGCGAGCCGCAGCCAGTCGGAAAAGGCCATTCTGCATTCAACCCTTCGGAGTCTTCTCGTACACGTACAGCAGCAGCGCGGCGTCCGCCGCGGGAAACACTACCGCATAGGCGAATAAAAGCTGTTCGGAGGACATCGAGAAGGCAAGGAACTGTCCGCCGATGATGCAGTATGCGGCAAACAGCGCCGGTACGATGCAGCTCACGGCGATGAACACGAGGCCGACGAGCGAGAGCTTGGAGGAGAACCTACGCAGGCGGTTGCGCTGGAGCGCGGCGAGCTCGTCCGCCTGCCTGCGCAGGCCCTCCGCGCCCGCGCCGTCCGAGTATATCACGCAAAGCTGGGAAAGCGCGCGCTCAAGCGCCGGCGAGTTGAAGCGGTCGCGGATGCGCGTGAGTGCCGAGGGGACGCCCGATGCCCCACGGCGGACCTCCGCCAGCGCGCGGCCGAATTCCAGCGCGAGCAGGCCGCCTCCGCGGGAGGCGTCGGCGAGCGCCCGCTCAAATGGCATGAACTCGAGCTCGACGGAAAGCTGGCGGAGCAGGGGGCCCAACTCGCGCTCGGCTTTCACGGCGCGCTTCTGCCCGAGGTAAGAGGGAAGAAGGAGCATGAGGACGAGCGCCGAGAAGGAGGAGGCAAGGGCGAGAAGGGAGGACTGCATCGGCGAAAAGTCAAGGAGCAGGAATGCCGGGAAGGCGCACGCCGCGGCGAACAGGGAAACGGAAAAGCATGAGGACACATAATCCTCAGCTGAAATGGCAAGGCCGGCGTGGCGGAGGCAGGGCCGCAACCCCGGTGCGAGCGCCCCGGCGAACGGGAAGTCTAAAAGCGCGAGGTGCGCAAGCCATTCCTGCAAGCCAATCCCATGAAAGCCTCCGGCCGCAGGGGGATTCCCAAGGCTAGAGCTTGGGGGTTCAAGGTATATATCGGTTGCGGCTCAGGCCTTCTTCTCCTTCGCCAGCCACGGGCCGAGCTCCGCAAGCGGCTGGGCGCCGTACTCGACGACCTTCGCGTTCAGCTGCGCGGTTCGCGCGGAAAGCGTGTTGCCCACGACGGCCTTGACCCTGCGCTCTCCCTTGCGCTTCACGTGCAGGCCCGGGCGGTTGGAGAGGATGAGCTTCTTGCGCGCCGAGCCGGGAACCTCCGGCCTCATCGGGAAGCCGTCCTTGTCGCTCCCGCCGGTGACCTCCAGCTTGAAGCCCGGCAGGCCCACGAGCCCGCCCTCGAACCGGTCGCCTATCTTCTTCCCGTAGAAGGCGGCGGCCTTGTCCTCGGGGACCTCCCGCTGGAGGCTCTTCGCGGCCTTCACGTCGTTCACAACCAACTTCATGCTAATGCACCAATGTAATCCTTGCGATTTCCAGAATAAGTGATACTTTTATAACTGGGCTGAGTAAACTTTTAAAGCTTTCCAAGGCGGCCAAGATGGAGTTGGGGAGGACGCAGAAAATCGTAGCCGCGTTTTGCGCGCTGGCGCTCGCCACCCTCGCCTCGGGGTTCGTCATCAACGGAAAGGCCCTCGACCTGCTCTACCTCGAGATCGTGCTGTTCGTCATGTTCATGGCGCTCGACCTGCGCGAGAGGAATAAGTTCAGGGCGCAAAACTTCGGGGAGAGGCTCAAGGAGGACGTTCTCATGGACTCGCGGGCGCACTACTACCCCGGCGAGGAGGACGACGTGCTCGACCGGGGCAACCCCGGCTGGGACGTCAAGGGCAGGCTCCTGCTGACGAGGACGCGCGTGCTATTCGACGCCGACGAGCCAAGCGGCGGAGTGTCCCTGCCAAGGCAGTCGATAGTCCTCGCGCTCAAGGGAACGGTCATGCAGGATGGCAGGAAGGTCGGCACCGGGTTCTCGGGCGTGCTCGTGGCCAAGACCAAGGACAACTCCTACAAGTTCTTCGTGGAGGGCGTCGACGGCTGGATGAAGCAGCTCCGCAACTGACGAAAGCGAGCGCCTTAAAACCCCCCGCATGCCCAACAAAACGAGTGATTGAAAATGCGTGAAGTGAACCCGTGGGGCAACGAGCTCGTCGACTACGACAAGCTCTTCGAAGGGTTCGGCCTCCAGAAGGTCACCCCGGCAATGCGCGAGAGGTTCAAGGAATCCGCGAGCTTCCGCCGCGGGCTGATCTTTGCCCACCGCGACCTCGACAGGTTCGCTAAGAAGGCCGACGAGGGCAGGCCAGTCGCCGTGCTCAGCGGGATAAAGCCCTCGAACTCATTCCACCTCGGGAGCAAGCTGACCGCCGAGGAAATCATATTCTTCCAGAGGCACTTCAAGGCCAAGGCCTACTACTGCATCGCGGATTTGGAGGCATACGCCGACAACGGGCTGTCGTTGGAACAGGGCCACGAGATCGCCGTGGACAACGTCGCCGACCTTCTCGCGCTCGGGCTGGACGAGAGGAACGCCGTAATCTACAAGCAGTCCGCCAACGCGAAAGTGCTCCGGCTGGCGCACATCTTCTCCAAGCACGTCACGATTTCCACCCTCGAATCCCTCTACGGCCACCAGAACCTCGGGCTTTACACGGCGGTGCTGACCCAGGCCGGCGACATCCTATACCCGATGCTCAAGGAGGAAGGCGCCGAGGCCGTGCTCGTGCCCGTCGGCGCCGACCAGGACCCGCACATCCGCCTCACGCGCGACATCGCCCAGAAGTTCTCCGCGGAAGGCTTCACGCCTCCTGCGGCGACGTTCCACAAGTTCTTCCGCGCGCTCAACGGCGAGACCAAGATGAGCAAGCGCGACCCGATGAACGTGATCTCCCTGACCGACTCCCCCGATGATGCCACGAAGAAGGTGAGGAACGCGCTCACCGGCGGCAGGGACACCGCCGAAGAACAGCGGAAGAAGGGCGGGCTGATAGGGAAGTGCGTGGTCTACGAGCTCATGCAGTTCCACTTCTACGCCGACGACCGCGAGCTGAAGAGGATGCACGACGAGTGCACCTCCGGCAAGATCCTGTGCGGAGAGTGCAAGAACCTGAGGATAGAAAAGATCAAGGACTACCTCAAGGAACACCAGCACAAAAAGAATGCCAAGCTGGAGAAGGCGAGGAAGCTCGTGGAAGCCGCCTCGGGCTAGCACTGCGCGCCAGCTACTCCGCACGGCTTGACGCAGATCAAAATCGCCCCGCACTCCGAGCCATCGCACGCGCCTCCGCCGGCAACGACGGTCTTGCGGAGCGTGATCTCGAATTTGCGGGAAGTCGGATTGCCGTCCGAATCGAACCTTCCGAAGGTGCGGTAGGAGGCTACGCGGCCGGAAGGCATGAGCGCGTCAACCAGGCCCGCCTGGTCGGCGGTGCAACCAGGGGTTATGCACGGGGAGTCTGAAAGAGGCATGCAGGCATTATTCCCAGCACTATTCTCGTCAATTAGGGTTATCGCGCCGGCGAGGTCGATGCACGCCTCGGTCTGGATGAGCGTCGCCGACTGCAGGTACTTTTGCGTACTCGTCTCGTAGCTGTAGGGCTCGATCTTCCAGCACGAGGAATAGTGGCCGGGGCAGGCGCGGCAGTTGATTTCCCTGTTGTAGTACACGAATCGGATGACGTCGACGGAATCCCCGCCGCAGCTCGGCATCGTGAAAAAGACTTTCCTCATGGAAGGCGGGGACTGGATGGAGAGGTCCTGCATGGCGAGCTTGAGGGTGTCGATCTGCCCGCGGAGTTCGGAGACGCAGCGGGTCTTGCTGGCGTTGCCCATGACGGCAAGCGCGATGCCCATGCTCGCCAGGAGTATGATGATGCCGATGACGAGCTCGATCGGCGCCTCCTGTCCCCTCACCCGGATCCGCATACGGTTACCCTAAGGCAGCGGGTGCTTAAAAAAAGAATGGGCTTCAGCGCCCGAGGAGGAACAGCGCGGACTGCGCGAGCGTGCGGCTGTCCTCGAGGTTCTGGCTCGCAGCATCGCCGCCCGCGCGGATGATGGGCTTGATTAGTGTGATGATGAGGATGGCGGCTATCACCAGCACCACCAGCATGTATATGGGCGTCCACTCCGTCGAACCCTTCAAGCGCGCCATGTGAAAAGCCCTAGCCAGTCAATTTGCAGCCGTCCGTGGGATGCTTGCACATTGTCGTCGCATCGCTTTCCTTGCCGGGTGCGCCGATGACAACGCAGTATTTCCATGCCAATCCGCTGTCCTCATTGGCGCAGGTCACCAGAAGCACATCTATCTTCTTTTTAGTGTGAAGCACCTCGTTCGGGTGGCCTCCCTCGATTATGACAGGCCCGTCCGTGCCTGACGTTTTGCAAACCGGATCTGACGCGCTCGCGCACATAAATTTAATCATGGTATCGGTAATCGGCAGGGAGCCGGTGAGATCCTTCTTGAAGATGTAGGTCTCCTCCGAGAACGTGACTTTCTTCGGCGGCGACATGCCGAAGCCCTTTGACTGCAACGCGCGGATGTTGTCCTCCATGACGGACTTGGGGTCGCTGCCGATGCTGCCCCCGCCGACGACGCCGAGGATGTTCAACAGCACGCCGAGAATCGCGAGAGCGACTATGACGCTAATGACGAGCATCATCGTCTCGAAAGCCTGACCGCGCCTTGCCCTGAAAGCCATGGAAGACACACCTCCTTTGAACGCTGTGCACGTATGAATGTCGGGGGCTTAAAAAACCTTATCGTTCTCCCTCTCAATGTAAAATCCCGGTTTCCGCTCCGCCGCGCGCGCCTTCCCCCTGCGTTTAAAAAACAGAGCCGACCAAACAATATTCCGCGCCGCTGTAGCTCAGCCTGGGAGAGCGTCCGGCTGAAGACCGGTACGTCGTGTGTTCAAATCACACCAGCGGCAT